>NZ_BAAJPZ010000011.1:0-222769 GCF_057552455.1 Streptomyces sp. PKA51 | reverse complement strand
CCGCCTGGGGCGGGGGTAACTGCGCGATCGGCCACCGACGGCCCGCAGTCGAACGCGCCACCCCGAGGCCCGGGCTGAGCACGGCACCCTGCCTGCGGGCGCCTCGTGGCTTGTCGCGCAGTTCCCCGCGCCCCTAGGGGGCCACGCCGGACAGGCCCTAGAGGTCCAGGTGGCAGTTGGCGACCAGCTGGCAGGCGTCCTGGACGAGGGCTCCGGGGTCGATGTCCTGGACCACGCCCCCGAGGTCGATGTCACGCGGCTGTGCCCGGGGGGCGGCAGTCGGGGCGGCCGGGGCGACGGCCGCAGCGGTCAGCAGGAGCACGGCCGCGGCCGCCGACACGATGCCCGCTCGGAATGCGATCACGACGGGAGACTCCCTCTGCGTGGTCGTGCGTGGAGAGGCGCGGCTGCGGCCCCCGAAGAGCCTGCCCGACGACAGGTTCCGGTCGCCCGGGCGGCCCGGCGCACGGACGCGCTGCCCCAGGGCCCGGGCAGCGGAACGGCGCTGTGTGCCGGCCGCACGCCGGGGCACGGCGCACCCCGCGCCCCCCTCCCGGCTCGCTCGGGGTGCGGGGGGCCGGGGGTGTCGTCAGGCTGGGGGGACAGGAGCGCCCTTCGAGCAGCGAGCAGCAGGAGCCAGCATGTCCTCCGTCACGGCACCACCGGCCGCCCGCACGGACGGGGCGTCGTCGTGAAGCGCACCGGTGTGCTGGCCGCCCTTCCCGACGAGCCGCGGGAGCGGCTGATGGCGCTCAGTCGCGAAGTGACGTTCGACGTGGGCACGCGCATCTTCGAGGAGGGCGGCAAGGCCGACCGCTTCTGGGTCGTGCGCACCGGCAACGTCGAGCTGGACATCCATGTGCCCGGCCGCCGTGCCGCGGTCGTCGAGACCCTCGGGCCGGGGCGGATGCTGGGCTGGTCCTGGCTGTGTCCGCCGCACCGGTGGCATCTGGGCGCGGAGGCCGCGAGCCCGGTGCGCGCGTGGGAGTTCGCCGCGGCGGACGTGCTCGACCTGTGCGCTCGCGACCACGAGCTCGATCATGCCCTCCTGATGTACGTCATCGAGGTCATCGGGCGCCGCCTGCGGGCCGCCCGCACCCGGTTGCTGGATCTGTACGGTCCCTACGGCAGCGGGTCTACGGAGTGAGAGCGAGCCGGAAAAGACGCAGGTCAGTGCGGTAGCGCTGGGCCTTGGGGCGTGGTGTGATGGAAGTGGCGGGAGGACCCCGCAGGAGACGCGGGGAAGCGGCCCGCAGCCGCGCACCGCGCAATCCGGATCCGCGAGAGGTGGATGGGCCCTCCCGTCGGCATTCCCCCACGACGCGCCCTGCCGGGGCGTACCGATCGGCGGCACAGCGCTGGCACGCGCCGTCGGCCTCTGGTCCCCTGGAGACAAGGCCGTGGACGTGGAGGTGCGGGTGATGCACGGTGACGGGCCCGGCCCCGGTGGCGCGAGCGAGGACACGGTGGCCACGCGCTGTGCCGTACGCCGTGAGCAGCTCGGGCTGACGCGGGAGGATCTGGCGCGCCGCGCCGGGATGTCCGTCGCCTACCTGGGTCAGCTGGAGACCTTCAGCGGGGATTTCGATCCCGCCGCGCTCATGCGGCTGGCCGCGGCGCTGGAGATGCCGTACGACGAGCTCGTCGCCGGCCCGCGGGATGCGCCCGCGGGCCGGCAGGGGGCCGCTCCCCACCCGCTGCTGGCGCAGCTTGCGCAGGAGGAGTGCTGGCGACGGCTCGGTACGCACGGCATCGGACGGGTCGGGCTGGGCGCCGCCGGAGCCGCTCCCGTCGTGGTGCCCGTGAACTTCCTGGTCGACGGCCGTACCGTCGTCTACCGGACCGAGGCCGGCGGTGCGGCGGCCCCGGCGGAGGGGGAGCAGGTGGCGTTCGAGGCCGATCACATCGACGAACATCTCAGCCGCGGCTGGAGCGTCCTCGTCACCGGAACGGCCGAGCACATCGGCGACCCGGGCACGGTCGAGCGCCTGGCCACCCGGCCGGGCGCCCGGCCCTGGGCCGGTGGCGAGCGCGACCTGTGGGTGCGCATCCGGCCGGGCGAGGTGACCGGCCGCACGATCCATACCCGGTGAGGGTCGCGTCGCCCGGCGCGGCACTTTCCCTGCTGCGACCGCCCCGCGGCATCGGCATTGATGCGGCGTAGATCCGGCGTGGATCCCGTGTAGACGGGCGCTTCGTAGGTTGGCACTCGCCACCGGGGACGAGCCCCGGGGCCGCCGCCGGAGACGGGGCGCATCGCGCACGAAGAGGATGGAGTCGTCATGAACAACTTCGACGAGCTGTTCGAGCTGGACGTCATCGAGGTCGCCGCCACCGTCGAGGACGAGCAGGTCGAGGCCCAGGCCGCCACCGGCTCCTGGCCGTTCTACTGCAAGACCACCATCTGACGGTCGGTTCTGTGTTCGGGCGCACAGCCCACAGGTGAGGCGGCCCGGTCCCCCGACGGGCCGCCTTCCTCGTTCCCGGGCAGTTCCCCGGCGGTTCCCCGAAAGTCCCCCGGCAGTTCCGCGGCACTCCCCAGCACTCCCCCGGCACTTCCCCGCACTTCCCTGGAGGCTCCCTGTGGCGGCACCCGCAGCCCACCCGTCGACCTTCCGTTGCGCGGACGCCCTGCTGTTGCGCGCCGCGGCCCGGCCCCCGGAGCAGGCCGGCGGCCCGGGCGAGCGGGACGAGCCCGGCGACGGGGAGGCGGAGCTGCGGGCGCATCTGCGCACCGCCGCGGCCGATGCCCGGTTGCGGGAGGCGGTCTCGCTGGCGAGCCCTTCGCTGCACCGGACCCTGGACGCCGTGCTCGCCGGGGAACCGGTCCGCCCCAAGCAACTGCGGCGCGCGGTACGGGCGCTGGCCCGCTACCGGCTGCGCATGGCGGGCCGGGCCACGCCCTTCGGCACCATGGCGGGGGTCGCCGCGATCGGCTTCGCCGAGGAGCCGGGAGCGGCCACGGTCGGCTGGGGCGAGAGCCATCGCAAGGCGGTGCGGCCCGACATGGGCTGGCTGACGGAGGTGGTGGCCGGGCTGGAGCGGGAGCCGGCCGTGCTGCGGCCGCTGCGCGTCACCGCCAACGACCTGTGCTTCGTCCGGGGTGACCGGCTGGTCGTCCCGTACGTGCCCGCTCCCGGGGCGGGCACCCGCCCGGCCGCGCAGGAGGTGTCGGTACGGGCCGGGGCGGTCGTCCTGCACGTCGTCCGGCGCGCCGCCCTGCCCGTACGGTTCGGGGAGCTGGCCGACGAGTTGGCCGCCGCCCACCCCGGAGTGCCGGCCGCCACCGTGGAGCGGCTCCTTGTCGACCTGATCGGGGCGGAAGTACTGCTGACGGAGCTGCGCCCACCGCTGGACGGCGCCGATCCGCTCGGCCACGTCCTGGACCTGCTGACGGGCCGGGGCGGTGCCACCACGTCCCTGCCCGGGCCCGTGGCCGCGCTCGCCGCCGAACTGTCGGCAGTGGAAAAGGACCTGAGGACCTACGCCGCGGCGCCGCTGGGCGACGGTCTCGACGCCCGTGACGCCGCCTGCCGGCGGATGGCCGAACTGCATCCCTCGGACCACCTCCTGCAGGTCGACCTCGGGCTCGACGTCGACGTGCGGCTGCCGCCCGCCGTGCGAGCCGAGGCGGAACGGGCCGCCGAGACCCTGTGGCGGCTGGCCGCCGCCCGCCCGGGCCCGGCCCATCTGCGCCGGTACCACCTCGACTTCCTCGAGCGGTACGGAGCCGGGCGCGCCGTCCCGCTCAAGGAGCTCCTCGACCCGGACACCGGCCTCGGCGGGCCGGCCGGCTACCGGCTTCCCGCCTCCCCGCGGGAGCCGGCCCAGGACTCCTCGGCCCGGGAACAGGACCGGCTGCTGACCGAGCTCGCCCAGGAGGCGGCCATGGGCGGTGAGCGGGAGATCGTCCTGGACGACGCGCTGGTGGAGCGGCTGGCCGCCCGCAGCGGTGACGCCCCGGCGCCGGTGCCACCGCCGTCCTTCGAGATCCTGGCGCAGCTGCTCGCCGACACGCCGCGGGCACTGGCCGACGGTGATTTCCGGCTGGTGGTCACCGGCGGGGCGCGCACGGCCGGTGCGCACGCGGGGCGCTTCGGCTGCGTGCCGGGCGCCGACGATGCCCGGTTCGGCGCGCTGGTGCGGCAGGTGCCGGGGACGGTCCCGGAGGCCGTCACCGCGCAGATGAGGTTCCCGCCACCGCGCGGTGCGACGGCCAACGTGGCGCTGGTGCCGCGCCACCTGCCGCTGACCATCACGCTCGGCGCGTTCGCCGACCGCACCGACGGGACGGACCTCGGCGTGTCCGACCTGGCCGTCGTCGCCGACGTGCACCGGCTCGCCGTGGTGGCGCCCCGGCTCGGCAAGGAGGTCGTGCCCCTCGTCCCCAGCATGCTCGCGACGGTGTGGCACGCGCCGAACGCGGCCCGTTTCCTGCACGAGGTGACCCAGAACGGCTTCCCCGCCTGGCCGCGCTGGCGTTGGGGAGCCGCGGACAGCCTGCCGTACCTGCCCCGGGTGCGGTACGGGCGTACCGTCCTCGCCCCCGCCCGCTGGCGCCCGACGGACCCCGCGCTGCAGGACCGGGCCACCGCGCCCGGCGCGTGGGAGCAGCGCTTCGACGCCTGGCGGTCCCGCTGGCGGGTGCCCGACCGGGTCGAGAGCGTGAGCGGCGACAACCGCCTCGCGCTCGATCTGCGGCGCCCGTTCCACCGCGCGCTGCTGCGCGACGAATGGCTGCGCCGCCCGGGCGGTGTCCTGCAGGAACTGCCGACCGACTGCGGCCCCGGCTTCGGCTGGCTGGCCGGCGACGCCGGGAGCGCCGAGGGCTCCGGCCGGGTCAACGAGATCGCCTTCCCGGTGATCCGGGCGGCCGCGCCGGCGCATGGCCCGGTACGGCCCGTGTCCGTCCCCGAGCCGCGCCGGACGCGCGTGGCGCACTCCCCCGGCTCGCGGTGGCTGTACGCCAAGGTGTACTGCTCGGCCGAGCGGCAGGACGAGATTCTCGCCCGCAGGCTGCCCCGGCTGCTGGAGGGCCTGGAGGGCGGCGAGGTCGACCGGTGGTTCTACCTCCGCTACCGCGACCCGGACCCCCACCTGAGGCTGCGTTTCCACGGCGACCCCGCCGTCCTGGCAGGGTCCCTGCTGCCGCGGCTGGCCGCCTGGGCCGACGGCCTCGCCGCCGAGGGGCTCGGGAGCAGGCTGGTGCTGGACACCTACGAGCCCGAGCTCGAACGGTACGGGGGAGCTGCCGCGGCCACTGCCGCCGAACGCGCCTTCCACGCCGACAGCCTCGCCTGCCGGGAACAGCTGGAGCTGCTCGCTGACGGCGACGTCGACCTGGACAGCACCGTGTTGGCGGCGCTCGGCCATGTCGACCTGGCCTGCCGCGTCGCGGGCACCGCGGAAGGCATCCGGTACCTGCTGGAGCGTCCGGCGCCCGCGGGGGCGGCCGAGCCCTCGCGGGCCGCCAAGGACAGGGCGCGGGAGCTGATCGACCCGCTCGGCGGCTGGGAGCAGGTGCGGGCCCTTCCGGGCGGTCCGAAGCTGCTGGCCTGCTGGGAGCGCCGGGCGCCCGCCCTGTCCGCGTACGGGGCGGTCCTGCGGGAACGCGGCGCCGGCACGGGCCCCTTGGGTTCCCTGCTGCACATGCACCACAACCGGCTCGCCGGCATCGACCGCGCCGCCGAGGAACGCTCCTTCGCCCTGGCCGCCGTCGCCCTGCGCAGCCGCGCGAGCCGCCGGCAGGCGACCGCGTGAACGCGCCCGTGAACAGCCTGCGCCGGCGGGCGGCCGAGGTCGTGGCGCTCGTCGCGCACCGGCTCGCCGACCCCGACGGCCGGGCGGCCGCGGACGTGTCCGCCTTCCGCGCGGCGGGCCTCGGCGACGGCGCGCCGGGCATCGCGTTGCTGCACGCCGAGCTGGCGCACACCGATCCGGCGCACCGGAGCGCCGCCCACCGGTGGCTGCGCCACGGCGCCGCGCTCGCCGGGGGCGGGGCCGTTGCCGGTGCGCAGGGGCTGTACGGGCCGGTGGCCGCGCTGTCGTTCGCCCTGCACCGGGCGGCGGAAGGGCACACCGCCCAGGGCCGTCTCGCGCGGCAGGTCGCCGAGTCGGCGGCCCTGCGGGCCGGCCGCGAGGAGCGCCGCCTCGGCGAGCACCGGGGCTGCACCGTCCTGACCGCGTACGACGTCATCGGCGGGCAGGCCGGGCTCGGCGCGCACCTGCTGGAACTGGGCGGTCCGGTGGCCAAGGCCACCAGCGTCCGCGTGGTACGGGCGCTGACGGCGCTGGCCCGGCCGGTACGCGCCGGCGACCTGCTGCTGCCCGGCTGGTGGGTGGCGCTCGACGCGGAGGCGTACCGGCCGGTGCCGCCGGCGCGGGGGCACGCCAACCTGGGCATGGCCCACGGCCTGCCCGGCCCGCTCGCCCTGCTCGCCCTCGCCTGGCGGCAGGGGCTGCGGGTGCCCGGTCAGCGGGCTGCGATCATCGGTTTCGCCGAGTGGCTCCTCGCACAGCGCCGTACGGACGCCGCGGGCCCGTGGTGGCCCGGCCAGGTGACCGCGGACCCCGCCGCGTCGCGGCCCGGGCGGCCGTCCTGGTGCTACGGCACCCCGGGCATCGCCCGCGCCCTGCAGCTCGCGGGCCTGGCCCTGGGCGTCCCCCGCTGGCAGGAGGCCGGCGTCGGCGCGCTGCGTGCCGCGCTGGCCCGCGCGGCGTCGGGCGAGGCGGGGCCGGCCGCCGAGGCCGGGCTCTGCCACGGGCTCGCCGGGCTGCTCCAGACGACCTGGCGCGTCGCGGAGGACAGCGGTGATGCCGAGCTCGCCGGTCACCTGCCGCGGTTGGCCGCCCGCCTGCTGGACCTCGTCGACGAGGACCGGCCGTACGGCTTCGCCGAGGCGCCGGGCCCGCGCCCGCCCGAGGAGCACCCCGGCGGCTTCCTCACCGGCGCGGCCGGTGCCGCGCTCGCCCTGCACACCTTCGCCACGGACACCGCGCCCGCCACCCGCTGGGACCGCGCGCTCCTGCTGGTCTGAGACACCACGACCGAGACCCACCACAGAAAGAAGAGATCCATGCACCGGGAGGAACTCACCCGCTGGGTGGGCGACACAAACGCCTTCCTGCACCGGTACTGGCGCACGATGCCGGCCGTCTTCCGGCCCGCGCCGGGCACCGGACCGGCGGTCCCGCTCACCCTGGAGGAGATCGACACGGCGGTGGCGGGCGGCCTGCTGCGCGTACCCCACCTCGAACTCGCCCGGGCCGGCGACCCGGTGCACTCCTCCCGGTACACGCGGGCCCGCACCGTCTCGGGGGTCACCACGCCCGGGTACGCCGACCCGGAGCGCATCCGCGAGCTGCTCGCCGACGGTGCCACCCTCGTGCTGCGCAACGTCGAGCACTGGCACGCGGCCACCCGCGCGCTGACCCGCAGACTGCAGGCCGAACTCGGCCGCCGCGTCGAGGCGTTCTTCTTCGTCACCCCGTCCGGCACCCAGGGGCTCGACCTGCACCGTGACGACGCCGACGTCCTGCTGCTGCAGAGCTCCGGCAGCAAACACTGGACGGTACGCGGCGGCCCCACCGGCCCGGACTGGGCGCCGGGCGAGGTGACCGACGGCGGCCCGGTGCTGCTGACGGAGACCCTGAACCCCGGGGAGGTGCTCTACATCCCCCGCGGTTTCGCCCACGAGGCCGTGGGCGGCGAGGGTCTCTCGGCGCATCTCTCGCTCACGATCCGCGAGGTGAGCACCCAGCAGCTGTTCGCCTCCCTGCAGCGTCTGCTGCTCGACTCGCTGCCGCTGCCGAGCCGCCCGCTGGACGACGACGCCCTGTACGCGACCGCGGACCTGCTGCTGGACCGGTTCCGCGACCGGCTGCCCGAGGTGACCGCCGAGGACGTCGTCGCCCACGCCCGCCGCGCGCAGCTGGCCGAGGGCACGATCCCCGGGCTGGGCGCCGATCCGGGCATCGCCGCGCTGGCCGCGCGCCGGGGCACGCCCCACGGCCCGGCGGCGGCCGCCGCATGAGCGGCACCCGGGCGCGCCCGCGCCGCCGGCACCCACGGCGAACTGCTCGCCTCCGACGGGCTCCACGCCCGTCTCGTCCGCACCCGGCTGCTGCACACCCCTCACACCCTCACACCCCTCGGATGCCTCAGGAGGCGGGACGCCCGTGAACGACGTCTACGGGCTCGGCCTGCCCCCGCTGCCCTCGGACCACCATGCGTTGCGCGCGGTCGTGGTCGTGGAGTGCCTCACCGAACAGGGCCCGGCCCTGCGCTACCTGTACACGGGCACCACGTCCTGGGGTGCACTGGGGATGCTGGAAGCGGCGAGGATCCGGCTGGCGGGCGCCCTGGAGCCGGGCGGGCCGTGGGAAGGCCCGGAGCAGGAGAGCTGAACGGGGTCGTATATCGAACGTAGATCGGCGGACCGCACAATCGGTGCATCACGTGTTCCGCCAAGAGACAGGACCCTCCCGTGTCGCGCTCCTTCGTGTCCCGCAAGCGTCGTGCAGCCGTTCTCGCCCCGGCCGCCCTGGTCGCGCTGCTGGCCCTCACCGGCTCCCTGTCGTCCGTCGCCGGCTCCGGCACCTCCGTACGGACCTCCGCCGACTCCCCCGTCACCCACGTCACGTACACCGACGGGCATGACGGCCACCGGCCCGGCGGCGGCAACAAGGATCACGAGGAGTACAACACCAAGGCGTGAGGGCCCTGCGGCCTCCGCGTCACGCGGCCGGCGCGGGTCGTCCCTCGTCGGCGAGCGCGTCGAGGAGCGCCCGCACCTGCGCGGCCTCGGGCAGCGCGGTGCGGGTGAAGACCTCCAGCGCCTCCCGGGCCTGCTCCAGCGCCGGTTCACGGTGGCCGGCACTGTGCGAGACGCGGGCCCGGGTCCACAGCGCGTAGCCGCGGTCACGGTCGCGGCCGGGCACGGTCCGGTAGTAGGCCACCGCCCGGTCGGCCGCCTCCCGCGCCTGCTCGACCTCGCCCATGACGCGCAGGGTCTCGGCGCAGCGGTACCAGGCCTGGGCCTGCTGGCCCGGGATCCCGGCGGTCGCGCACACCTCCAGGCACTCGCGGTAGCCGGCCAGCGCCTCCGGGTACCGGCCGAGTTCGTGCAGCGCCTGGCCGCGCACGCACAGGGCGTGGGCCACCCCGTGCTGGTCCGCCATCTCGCGCAGGGCGCGCAGGGCCTCCTCGCAGGCGGGCAGCGCCTCCTCGGCGCGGCGGCCGCGGATGCGGGCCAGCGCCGCGTTGAGCGTGGTGATCAGCTCGCCCGACCGCTGCCCCCACTCGCGGGCCAGCACGAGCGCCTCGTCGAAGAATTCGGCCGCGTCGTCGTACCGCTGCTCGAACTGGGCTATCACCCCGAGGTCGTTGCACGCCTGCTGCAGGATGGCCCGGTCGCCGGCCTGCCGGCAGAACCGGGCGGCCAGCTGGGCGTGGGTACGCGCCTGCGCGAGCCGGGTCTCCTGGATCGCCGCGTTGCCGCAGATGAAGTGGGCGCGGCCGGCCGCACGGTGGTTGCCGGCGAGCGCGGCGGCCTCGGCCAGGGCCTCGGCGGCCATGGCCATCCGGGCGTACGGGATGTCCTGGCCGAACGAGCTCAGGGCCACCAGGAGGTCGGCGGCCGTGGTCAGGGACTGCGGCTCGGCGGCCTCCCACCGTCTGACCAGCAGCTGGACGGCATGGACCGCGCCATCGCATTCCTCGATCACCCAGGCGCGGGCCTCGGCCAGGCCCGCGAAGCGCGGGCCCCCCGGCCGTACCGCACCGGCGGCGATGGTGCTGTGCACCGGATCGCCGGGCACCATCCACCGGAACGCCTCCCCCGCCATGGCGAGGAAGTGGTCGAGCAGCCGGCGCTCCACGGCGAGGTTCTCGTCCGCCGGGGCCAGCTGCCGGGCGAAGTCCCGGACGAGGTCGTGGTACCGGTAGCGGCCCGGTGCCGGTGATTCCAGCAGCGCGGCGTCCACCAGCGGCTCCAGCAGATCCTCCGCCTCGGCCTCCTCCAGGCCCAGCGCGGCCGCGGCCGCCCCCAGCCCGATGCCCGGCCAGGCCGCCGACGCCAGCGACCGGAAGGCCAGCGCCTGCCGGTCGGTCAGCTGGTGGTGGCCCAGCTCGAACGCGGCCGCGACGGCGAGATCGTCGGCACGCAGTTCGGCCAGGCGGCGCCGCTCGTCGGCGAGCCGGGCCACCAGGTGCGCCACCGTCCAGCCCGGCCGGGACGACAGCCGCGTGGCCACGATCCGCACCGCCAGCGGCAGACAGGCGCAGGCGGTGACCAGCGCCAGCGCGGCCTCCTGCTCCGCATCGGTGCGGGGCGCGCCCACGATGCGCCGCACCAGGGACAGCGCCTCCTGCACGCTGAACTCCGCCAGCCGCACATGGGCACCGGACGGCACGCCCACCAGGCGCGCCCGGCTCGTCACCACCACCGCGCAGCGGGCCGCGCCCGGCAGCAGCGGCCTGACCTGGGCGGCGTCGCGGGCGTTGTCGAGCAGCAACAGCACCTTGCGGTCGTCGAGGAGCGTACGCAACAGCCGGGAGCGGTCCTCCACCGAGCCGGGGATCTGCTGCCGGGGGACGCCGAGTGCGGACAGGAAGCTGACCAGGATGGTGCCGGGGTCGGCGGCGTCCGTCCCCGTGCCGCGCAGGTCGGCGTACAGCTGACCGTCCGGGAACTCCCCCTTGACCTGGTGCGCCACGCGCAGGGCCAGGGTGCTCTTGCCGATGCCGCCCATGCCGCTGACGGAGGCGACCGCGAGTGCGGTGCGGTCCGGGTCGGTCAGGGCCCGGCACAGCTCGGCGACCGCCTCGTCGCGGCCGCTGAAATCCGCTATGTCGGCCGGAAGCTGAGCAGGCCGGGCGTAAGTGGCCGACCCGCGTGCGGCGGGAGCGGCAGCAGGAGCGAGACCGGGGTCGCGGGCCAGGATCCGCTCGTGCAGGGCGCGCAGCTCCGGCCCGGGGTCCAGGCCGAGTTCCGTGGACAGCACCTCGCGGGCCCTGCCGAACACCGCCAGGGCGTCGGCCTGCCGCCCGGCGGCGTACAGTGCCCGCATCAAGAACCCGTACGGCCGCTCCCGCAACGGCTGCTCCCGGATGAACGCGGTCAGCTCCGGCACCAGTTGCGCGTGCCGCCCCAGCAACAGGTCGACGTCGAAGCGCTCCTCCAGCAGGGTCAGTCGCAGCTCGGCCAGCCGGGAGCGCTGCCGCTCGGCGAACGGCCCCGGCACTCCGGCCAGCGGCTCGCCCCGCCACAGGGCGACGGCCTCCGTCAGCAGCGCGGCGCACTCGTCGTACTCCTCGGCGGCGCGCGCCCGCGCCGCCTGCGCCGCCAGGTGCTCGGCCCGGAAGGCGTCCACCGACAGCGGGTCCTGGGTGAGCCGATAGCCGTCGCCCGCCCGGGCCAGCACCTGCGGATCGCCACCGGCGGCCGTCAGCAGCTTGCGCAGCCGCCACGCATACGTCCGCACGATCGTCACCGCGGACTCGGGCTCCGCCTCGCCCCACACCCCGCTCACCAGCTCGCACAACGGCACCGCGTGCCCGCAGCGCAGCGCCAGTACCGCAAGCGCCGCCTGCTGCTGCGGCGGCCCGCTCGGCAGAACGACCTCACCATCACGGATGCCCACGGCCCCGAGCACAGAGAATTCCACAGTCCCCCCACCACCGGCACAAGCCAGTTGAAGTGGGGACATGCTAACCAGCGGTTCATATGCCGCAAAGCCACAAGAGCGCGTGTCGTGAGGGGGCGCGGCCCTCCCTGCCGCGTCCCGGCGGCACGTCCTACAGTGATCGGATCACTGGAGGAGGCGTCATGAACGCACGGAACAGATCCGAACGGCCCTACGACGTCGTGCTCTTCGGCGCGACAGGCTACGTCGGCGAACTCACCGCCGCGTACCTGCTCGAGCACGCACCGCACGACTGCCGCCTGGCCCTCGCCGGCCGCAACCGCGACAAGCTCGAACGGCTCCGGGACCGCCTGGCCGCACGGCACCCGGAACGGGCCGCCGCCCTCGCCCTGATCCGGGCCGAGGCGGACGACCCGGCCGCCCTGCGTGCCCTGGCCGAATCGACCCGCGTCGTGGCCTCGACGGTCGGCCCCTACATCGTCCACGGCCAGGAACTGGTGGCCGCCTGCGCGCAGGCCGGCACCGACTGCACCGACCTGACCGGCGAACCGGAATTCGTGGACTCGGTCTTCGTCCGGCACGACGCCCTGGCCCGCCGCACCGGGGCCCGCCTCGTCCACTCCTGCGGCTTCGACTCGCTCCCGCACGACCTCGGCGCCTACTTCACCGTGCAGCAGCTGCCCGAAGGCGTACCGCTCACGGTCGACGGCTTCGTCACCGCCCGGGGCCTGATCTCCGGCGGCACCCTGGCGTCCTCACTGGTCATCGCCTCCCGTGGGTGCCAGGCACTGGCCGCCGCACGGGAGCGCCGCGCCCATGAGCGCCGGCCCGCCGGCCGCCGGATCCGCACCCCCCTGGGCGTACCGCGGTTCAGCAAGGAGACGGGCACCTGGGCGCTGCCCCTGCCGACGATCGACCCCCAGGTGGTACGGCGCTCGGCCCTCGCCCTGGAGCGCTACGGGCCCGACTTCCGCTACCGCCACCACGCTTCGGTCGCCTCCCTCCCCGTGGCCCTGGCCGCCCCCGCCGCACTCGCCACGGTCGCGGCACTCGCCCAGGTCCCGCCCGTGCGCTCGGCGCTGGGGAAGCTGTACGCGCCGGGGCGCGGCCCGAGCGAGCAACAGCGTGCACGCAGCTGGTTCCGCGTCCGCTTCGTGGGCGAGGGCGGTGGCCGGCGCGTGTTCACCGAGGTCGCCGGCGGCGACCCGGGCTACGGCGAGACGGCGAAGATGCTCGCCCACTCCTCCCTGTCCCTGGCCCTGGACGATCTGCCGGAGACGGCCGGACAGGTCACGGCGGCGACGGCGATGGGCGACGCCCTGATCGCCCGCCTGACGGCGGCGGGCATCACGTTCCGGCTGTGCCACGCACGGTGAACAGGCCCGCCCCGAACCGGAAACCGACATGACCGAAATCCTTGCCGTAGCCCTCATCACCGTCCTGGCCGTCATCAGCCCCGGGGCGGACTTCGCCATGGTCGTGCGCAACAGCTACCTGTACGGGCGCACGGCCGGCGTGCTCGCGGCGGTGGGCATCGCGCTCGGCGTCCTGATCCACGTGTCGTACACCATCCTCGGTGTCGGGATCGTCATCGCGCATTCCCCTTCGCTCTTCACCGCCATCAAGCTGATCGGCGCCGCGTACCTCGTCTTCATCGGGTGCCGCACGTTCGCGCAGCGAACGCGCCTGGACATCGACCTGACCGACCGAGCGGCCGTCTCCTCCTGGCAGGCGCTGCGGACCGGGCTGCTGACCAACGCCCTGAACCCCAAAACCACCCTGTTCGTGCTCAGCACCTTCACCCAGGTCGTGCATCCGGGGACGCCGCTGTGGCGGCAGATCGGGTACGGGCTGTTCATGTCGCTGGCCCACCTGGGCTGGTTCGCCCTGGCAGCCGTCTTCTTCTCCGACGACCGGCTGCGCGGCAGGATGCTGCGCCGCCAGACGCTGCTCAACAGGCTGATCGGCTCGGTGCTCGTGGGGCTGGGCCTGGCCCTCGCCCTCGCCCCGGCCACGTAGGCCGTATCCGGCGGATCTTCGTCACGCGCCACGACGGCGCCCCTCAGGGGCGCGGGGAACTGCGCGACAAGCCACGACGCGCGCGCAGATGAGGTGCCGTGCTTCGCCCCGGCCTCGGGGTGGCATGTCGACTGCGGGCCGTCAGTGGCCGATCGCGCAGTTCCCCGCGCCCCTTACGGGGCACCGGTCGTGTCGTCGGCCGTGAGTGCGCGTTGTGCTGCACATGGGGCATAGCGGCAACATCACCACGACAACAACTCACCCATCGCGCACGCCCGTTCGTGCGGGCGGCCGGAGCGCGGCCGCGGTCGGGCTCTCGCTCGCCCTGCTGGCGGGCATCGCGGCGGTGGGACCGGCGGCGTCCGCCACCGCACCGCGGCCCGCCGGCGCGGCCCATACCGCCGTGCCCGTCCAGCGGTACCTCGACCTGCCCCTGGCCAACGCGGACGGCGAAGGCGCCGGTGGCGTCCACCCGGCGCTGCCGTCGGACGCCGGTGCGCTGCACGAGGCGTTGGAGTCCGTCCGTGCCGCCGGCCTCGCGCCCTTCCGCTACCGGGCGCTGCTGTGGCAGTACTGGCTGGTCCGGGCGGTCGACGATGCGGGCATCGACCTCGCCGGGTGGGCGCCGGCCCGTGGCGTGGAGCCCAACCGGCGTACCGTCGTGGCCGCCTACGCCTACTACGGCACGCTGTTCCTCCACCACCCGGAACTGCGCTGGGCGGGCATGGCCAACATGGTCGGGCCGTCGTTCGCAGCGGGCTTCATGGACCTCGGCATGGTGCCGGACCTCGCGCGGTTGCTCGCCGGCCGGATCGCCGCCCAGCCTCCCGAGCTGCGGGGCCGGCTCCCCGTCGAAGCCCTCGACCTGGCGGGCGCGGGCACCCTCCTGGGAGAGGCCCGGTTGGGCTGGTTCGCCGAACGGCTCCTGGCCATGCAGAAGCACATCTTCATGGACCAGGCCGCCATGCATGCCGCCTATCTGTACGGGGGCACGGCCGCCATCGACGAAATGCGGTCGGCCGATCTGATCGACGGCGCCGCGGCCGCCTCGTGGCATGCCGTCGCCGGCGGCCACCCGGCCGGGGTCGACGCCGCCGCCGGGCAGTTGCTCTCCCGGGAGCAGAACCAGATCATCGCCGGCCAGTGGGACCGGATGCGTGCGCATCTCGGCCCCGTCGGCGGACTCGTCACCTACGCGCTCACCCTGGCGGGCAGCGTGTCCGTCCCCGGCGCCCGTACGCCCGCCCAGTACGCGCCGCTGACCGTCGGCGCCGAGCCCGGCGTGGCGTCCGTCCGGCTGACCACCCCTCTCCCGGCCTTCAACCTCGCCGACCGCGCCCGCCGCTGGGACTACATCACCGCCGACACCCTCCCCGCCTTCCTGCGCCTGCTGCGCGAGCGTCCGGCGCAGGCCCGGGACATCGTCGCGTCCCCGATGGAGGCCCGGATCGCCCGCGAGCGCCTGGCCGCACGCTGGCCGGAGCTGACGGCGCACCTCCTGGCCGGGTGGGGCGTGCAGGCCCGGGCGTAGCCCGCCTCACGTGGCCACGGAGCTTTCCGGGCCCGCCTCGGCGGCGTCCCCGGCAGGACGGGACAGGCCGAACAGCCGGCTCAGGGCAGGCGCGCCGAGCAGGGCGGCGAGGTCGAACCACGCATAGCCGCCGGACGTGCCGGACGGCGGATTGCCGATGGTCACGAGGCCGACGGGATCGCGGGGCTGCCAGGTCCAGGTGCCGAGCGAGGTGCCCAGGAGTTCGAGGTAGGACACCACGACGAACGCCCCGACGTACAGCTCTCTGGAAGGTCCGCAGATCAGGAAGACCGTCAGGCAGCAGAACCAGAAGGCGCCGAGCTGGTCCGGCCGCGGCGCCAGCGTCACGCCGTACAGCGCCCAGCAACCGCCGACGACCACGACCGCCGTGGTCAGCCCCCGCCGGCGCAACCGCGTCCAGGTGCTGCGGCCGATCGACAGGGCGGCGAGGTAGACCAGCCCGTGGCCGGGCGGGACGTACGCCGGCACGTTCCCCAAGCGGTAGAGGTAGACCCCGAGCAGCGGCGAGAAGACGAATTCGATCGCGGTGGCGAAGGCGATGACGATCGCGGTCTGGGTGCGTACCGGCGCCGTCTCACGGCGGAGTACGGCGAACAGCACCCCCCAGGTGAGGACGCCGAGGACGCGCTGGACGGACAGCGAGCAGGTCGTGTCGACGAGCAGGACCACGCTGATCCACAGCATCACCGCCGGGGCGATAGGGATGCGGGACACGCGCACCGCCCTTTCGCGATTTCCCTGTCCGGCCGCATTCGCCCTACGTCATGCCCTGGCCGAGCGGGCAGCCATGCCCGACATCACCCGCGTGGGTGACCGCCCCCGCACACGGTGCAGGACCTTGCGGCATCACCTGCCGGAGACGAGTCCGGCCAGGTGCTGCAGTGAGTTGGCGAGGTGCTCCGGGCCGAACGGCGGGAAGTGGAGGTACTCCCGGATGGACTGCGGCACGGCCGACCAGTCGTAGGTGAGCGTGACGTCGGTCTCGGACGGACCGATCGGCGCGAGGTCGTAACGCCAGGTCCAGCCGCCGAACTCCAGGCGGCCGTCGTCCTTCTCCTGCCCCGTCAGCCAGCCGATGGCGTGCGGCGGGTCGAGCACGTGGACCTTGTTGGCCACCCGGTAGTCGCCCTGCGGATGGCCGGGGTGGTACATGTCCATCCGGAAGACCTGCCCCACCTCGGTCAGGGGCGCCCGGTCCACGGCTTGCCGGACCCAGCCGGTGCCGTCGATCGCGGCATGGGCGGCCGGGTCGGCCAGCACCGCGAAGACGCTCGTGGCGGGCGCGGCGATGGTCAGGGTGGCGCTCACGTTCTCCTGGTCCACGGTGTACGTGCTCCTTGTCATGTCGTCCCGGACTCCCCCTCCGCCTCGCCCTCCGCCCCCGCCTCGCCGAACCGTGCCAGGGCGAGCGCCCCCAGAACCGCCAGGGTGAAGCCCGCCACCGCGAGCGGCAGGAGGCCCGGGCGCGTCGTGTCGCCGAGCCAGGCGACGCCGACCCATGCCGGGCCGAGGGTTTCGCCGATGACCATGCCGGCCGTCGCGGCCGTGACCGAACCGCGGTGCAGGGCGGAGGTCAGCAGGAGGAAGGCCGCGCCACCGCCGAGGAGGAGGGCGTAGGAGGCGGGGTTGGTCAGGAGCGCGGGAAGGGCGAGGTCGTCGATGAGGCGGACGGCGACCTCGACGACGCCGAAGCCGAGGCCGGCGCCCAGGCCCAGGACGGCCGCGCGGGCGCGGCCGGGCAGGCGGCCCGCCGCGGCGCCGATGGCGAGGACGCCGCCGGCGACGCAGAGCACGCCGACGCGCAGGGCCGTCGAGCCCGTGCCCGAACCCTGGCCTCCCGAGGCCAGGGCGAGCAGGGCCAGCCCGCCGCACACCATGGCGACGGCGGCCCATTCGATGCCGCTGAGGCGGACCCGCAGGACGCGCGAGGCGGTCACCGCCGTCACGGCGAGGCTCGCGGCGAGGGCGGCGCCGACCGCGTAGATCGGCAGGGAGCGCAGGGCGACGAGTTCCAGGAGGAAGCCGAGGCCGTCGAGCGCGAGACCGGCGAGGTAACGCCACTGGCGGACGACGCGGGCCAGCAGGACGGTGTCCACACCGGATCCGCTGCCGGCCTCGGTGGCCCGCGCGGCGACGGCTTGCAGGACGGAGGCGGTACCGAAACAGACCGCCGAACCGAGCGCGCACACCATACCCAGGATCACGATCCCCGACTCTAGGGCCTGCCCGGCGGGCAGTGCCCCGTAAGGGGCGCGGGGAACTGCGCGACAAGCCACGACGCGCCCGCAGATTGCCCGGACCCCGGAGTGGTGTGCCAGCTGCGGGCCGTCGCCGGCTGATCGCGCAGTTCCCCGCGCCCCTTACGGGGCGCTGCATGATCCGCCGGGCAGGCCCTAGGGGGCCGGGGGCGTGTTGGGGCCGGAAGGAGGCGAGGGGCAAGCCGGTTCGGCGTGCCGGAGGCTTCGGAAGACCTCGGGGGTCGTCCAGCCGCGCAGCGTGGCCTGGATGGTGGAGCGGAACGCGGCCTCGGCCGTGGGGGCGTCGAGGGCTCCGGCCAGTTCGAGGGTCACGAGTCCGTGCAGGGTCACCCAGATCGACAGGGCGATCGGCGTCGTCCCGCCGGCGAGTACGCCTGCCGCCACGGCCCGGTCGATCGCCGCGACGAGCGGGCCGACGGGGTCGCGGGTGCCGACCGCACCCGACGGGTCGAACGACTGCACGCCTCCGAAGAGCACCGTGTACAGGTGGCGGTGTCCGCATCCCCAGCGCCGGTACGCGACGGCCAGCGCGTGGATGTCGGCGAGGGGGTCCTCGGAGGCCGGGACCGCCGACACGTCCTGGAACAGGCCGGCGACGGCTCGGTCGCGGACCGCTGCGATGAGCCCGTCCTTGCCGCCGAACAGGGAGTACACCGCAGTCGTCGACGCGCCGGCGGCGGAGGCCACGGCGCGCACCGTGACGGACTCGCGCGGCCCCGTGGCGAGCAGCTGCGTCGCGCACTCCACGAGCCGCTCCTTGACGGTCTCGTCGTTCGTTCTCGGCCTGGCCATGGCAGGAAGCCTACCGATCTTTGGTAACGTCGTTTTGAAACGCCGTTCTGAAACAGTGTTCCGAAACGGCGTTCCGAAACGACGTGCACCCACTTCCCGGAGGTCCCCTGTGCTTGCCCGCCTCGCCCGACGCCTCCTGCCGGCACCGGCTGCCGTCGCGGCGCTGGTCGTTCTCTTTCTCGCGCTGGTCGTCCTCACGGACGGGGCCGGCTCGGGACTCGCCGCCTGGCTGACGACGCTCGCCGTCGCTTGCGGCGCCGCACTGTGGCGGGGCCGCGGCCGTACCCGGTCGGCGCGGCTCGTACCGTTCGTGCCGGTGCTCGTCGCGGCGGCCCTGACGGCGTCGGTCTGCGTCCCGACCGCGCCGACGACCCGGCACGCTCCGCCCGATCCGCCGTTCGTCGCCGCCGAGCACTGGAGCCTGGCCACCGGCAGCCGCGTCGCCGTCTACCACTACCCGCCCGGCGGCCCCGGCCCCCGTCGCCCCGTCCCGCTCGTGTACCTCAACGGCGGGCCGGTCCGCGGCATATCGGTGCTCGACCACCGGTTCCTGCAACTCCTGGCGCGCCGGGGCCACGACGTCTACGCCTACGAGCCGGCCGGCGCCGGGCGCAGCGACCTGCTGCCCATGGGCCAGTACACGATCTCCCGGTCGGTGCGTGACTTCGCCGCCTTCACCCGCCGTCTCGACCGGGGCGCGGTCGACGTCCTCGGCTTCTCGTCCGGCGCGGTCGTGCTCACCCGGGCCCTGGCCGAGCCCGCCGTCGCCGCACGGGTGCACCGGGCGGTCATCGCCGAGCCCGGCCCGATGGACGGCCCCACGGCGAGCATCGCCGGGCACAAGGGACGCCCGACCGCCCGCGGCCTCGCGCCGGCCATGACCGGGCCCCGCTCGACGTACGTCCCCCGGTACGGTGTGGCGTTCGGCCTCATGCGCCTGGGGCTGCTCAGCCCGGACAACGGGCTCGTCGGACAGGCCGAGGGCGTCAATGCGTTCACCGCCGCCGACCTGGGCAGCGACACCGCGTCCGCCTACTGCGCCCGCGACGCGCACCGCATTCCGCGCGAGGACACCGCACGGAACTTCTCCTTCAGCCCCGCCGCCAGCCTCCGCGTCCAGCAGACGGTCAAGGACTCGCCCTCCATCGCCACGCGCCTCGGGCACGCGAAGACGCCCGCCATGCTGATGATTGCCGAATGCTCGGCGCAGGTGCGCCAATGGGCGACCGCCGTCCTTGCCGCCGACCCGGCCGTCGAGCGCACCCAGTACATGCCGGGGGTGGGGCACCACATGTGGAACGGCCTGGACGGCAACAACGACCGGGCCGCCGACGTCGTCACCGCGTTCCTGGACGACCGGCCGGCGCCCCTGCCGAACCACCCGACCCGTGACGGGATCTCCGCCTTCCTGCGCGGCCACGAGTAGCGCCCTTTCGGCACCTGTCGCCCACGGTACGGACCGGCGCCCACGGGCATGGATATCTTCCGTGGGCCGGTCGACGTGACGGCCGGTTCCTCGGGCCGGCGGCCCGGCAGTCGGCCGGGCGCCGGCGGGGGACGGCCCGGAGGGGCGGGATGCATGCGGGTGAAACGACGGGACCGGCTACGGTACTGGTTCGAGAGCACGATGGACCGCGGAACGCCTGCGCTCATCGGCTGGTTGGGCCTGGGATCAGTGGCACTGATCGCCGTCACCACGGTGGGGGTCGTGCTCCTGACCGACGAGGACACCGAGTCCAACGGCGGCTGGGCGGGGGTGGCGTGGATGAGTCTGCTGCGCACCCTCGACCCGGGCACCATGGGCGGCGACCACGGCAGCCCGCTGTTCCTCGGGCTCATGCTGGCGGTCACGCTGGGCGGCGTCTTCATCGTCAGCACCCTCATCGGCGTGCTGACCACGGGCCTCAACCACCGGCTCCAGCTGCTGCGCAACGGCCGCTCCCGCATCATCGAGCGCGGTCACACGCTGGTGCTCGGCTGGTCGGAGCACATCTTCACGGTCGTCGAGGAGCTCGTCGAGGCCAACCAGAGCCAGCGCCGGTCCTGTGTGGTGATCCTCGCCGACCGCAACAAGGTCGCCATGGAGGAGCAGATCCGCACGCGGGTTCCCTGGACGGGCCGGACCCAGGTCATCTGCCGTTCGGGCAACCCGCTCAAGCAGGCCGATCTGGAGCTGGTGAGCCCGGACACCGCCAGGTCGATCATGGTGCTCCCACCCTTCTCCCCCGACGGCGACACCACCGTCATCAAGACGCTGCTGATCCTCAACAACAGGTCGTGGGAACCCGGCCGGCCGCCGTTCGTCGCGGCCGTGATGGATTCGGGCAACCTCGCGGCCGCCCGGCTCGCGGCCGGCGAGAGCGGCCTGGTCGTCGACGCCGACGACCTCGCCGTCCGGCTCGTCGTGCAGTCGCACCGGCAATCGGGCCTGTCGGCGGTCTGCAACGAGCTGCTGAGCTTCTACGGCAACGAGATCTACATCAGGCACGAACCGACGCTGAGCGGCTCGACGTACGGGGAGATCCTCGACCTCTACCGCAGCGGCGCCCCGATCGGCCTGTACACCAAGGAGGGTCGCGTCCGCCTCAATCCGGAGATGTCCACGGTCGTCACCGCGGACGACGCCGTGATCCTCATCGCCGAGGACGACATCCTCGTCAGGCTGGCGGACGTCCCGGTCAAGGCCGTGGAGTCGGCCATCGCCGACGGCCGCCCCTGGCAACGGGCCCCCGACCGCACGCTGCTGATCGGCTGGAACTCCCGTGCCGGCACCATCATCGATTTGCTCGACCGGTTCGTCCGGCCCGGCTCGCATCTCGACGTCGCCGCTCCCACCCGTCCCGGCGCTCTCCCCACCGGCCTGGCCAACCTCACCCTCGGCCACCGTCCCTGCCGGCCCACGAGCAGGGCGTCGCTGGAGGCCCTCCGCCCGGGCGACTACCAGCACATCCTGGTACTCACGGACGAATCGGTCGATCCGGAGCTGGCCGACAACAGGACCCTGGTGACCCTGCTGCACCTGCGGGACATCGAAGAGGCGCTGGGCGACCCGTACTCGATCGTCTCGGAGATGAACAACGACAGCAACCGGGAGGTCGCCCAGGTCACCAAGGCCGACGACTTCATCGTCAGCAGCAAGCTGATCTGCCTGCTGCTGACCCAGCTGGTGGAGAGCCCGCAACTGCACGAGGTCCTCTGCGACCTGCTCGACCCCGCGGGCTCGGAGATCTACCTCAAGCCGGCGCACCAGTATCTGAAGACCGGCGTGGAGGCGAATTTCGCCACCGTCATCGAGGCCGCGCGCAGACGAGGAGAGACAGCCGTCGGCTACCGGCTCGGACGGGACCGCAATGCGCCGCCGTCCTACGGAATTCACCTCAACCCGCTGAAGGGCACGCCGCTCACCCTCCGGAAGGGCGACCACGTCATCGTGCTGGCCGAGAACGAATAGCGGCGCCGAACCGGCGCCGGCGCACGCTGGACCGGATCCCCTTCCCGGGCGGCCTCACCCACGGCCTCCCCCACCTCCCGGGACCGGGGCACCGGGCACCCGGCCCCACGGTCCAGGGCGACGGGGTCGTGCGTCACACCGGTTCGGGCTGCGGTTCCGGTCGCCGCGCCGGCACGGGCTCGGGTGCGTTCGGCTCCCACCGCTGGGTGGTGCGTACGTAGCCGTAGATCACCGAGCCCATCGCCAGCAGGAGCAGCGGTCCGAACACCCACGGGTGCTCGGCCATCTCCAGCGGCAGATAGCGGTACGCCGCCAGGAGCGCGGCGAAGACCGCCGCGCCGTAACCGACCAGCCGGATTGCCGAGCGGTCCCAGCCGCGGTCGAACGCGCGCATGGCCGTCTCGATCGTGAGCGCGAACACCACGCCCGCCACGAGATCCACGCCGTAGTGGTAGCCGAATCCCAGCGTCGCGCTGAGGGTGGCGACCAGCCAGAAGGCGCCGGCGTAGCGCAGCAGCCTGGGGCCCTTGCGGGAATGAATGAAGATCGTGGTGGCCCATGCCGTGTGCAGGCTGGGCATGCAGTTGCGCGGGGTGATCGCGTCGTACGGCACCGCGTGCAGGGCGCCGATCGGCGGCGGGGTGTTCGGCCACAGGTTGGCCACCGCCCACTGCACGCCGCCGGTGCCGGAGGCGCCCGGGCCGTAGGCGAAGACCGGCCCGACGACCGGAAAGATCATGTAGATGGCCGGTCCGAGGAGGCCGATGACCAGGAAGGTGCGCACCAGGTGGTGGCTCGGGAAGCGGCGCTCGGTCGCCACGTTGCGCAGCTGGTACAGCGCGACGACGACCGCGGCGACCGCGAGCTGGGCGTAGACGACGTCGACGATGTGGGTGCCGATCGGGGCGGTGGCCCGCAGGACCCGGCCCATCACCCACGACGGGTTGCCCAGCGCGTGGTCGGCGGTGGCCACGTACGGGTCGAGCACCGTGGGGCGTGTCTTCGACGTGATGAGCAGCCACGTGTCACCGGTCTTGCGGCCGGCCACCAGCAGCAGGCCCAGCCCGACGCCCTTGAGCAGCAGAATGCGTTCCTTGCCGGTGCGGCGCGTGACGGCGATGACGGCACAGCCCAGCATCACCCACAGCGCGCCGTTGCCGAAGAAGTGATCGCTGTCGACCTTGGCGTCGACCGCCCACCGCACCAGCACGAAGACGAGGTCGATGCCGATCGCCGCGCCGGCCGCGATGAACCGTTGCCGCCAGGTGAGGACCACCATCATCAAGGCCATGCCGCCGTACAGCGGGCCGGGTTTCGGGGCGAATATCACCTCGCGCGCCTGGGTGGTGATCGGCCCCGGTACGCCGCAGTAGCGACGCGCGGCAATCTCCAGCATGATGAGGAACCCGAGGGTCACCACGCCCGCCGTGGCCCACAGGATCGTCCGCGGTTGACGCCACGCGGCGAACTTGGTTCTGCAGCTTATTCGCGAAAACACCCGCCATACTATAGGCATCAATTATTTGACCGGTTTGCCCGGGTTTCACCGTGCGGCGTCCTGTGCCTCGACCGTAGGTGGCGGCGGCCGCTTGCCCGCTACGGTGAACGCATGTCCTTACCGCGAGAGCAGCCGGAGCCGGCGCACCTGCATGAGGCTCGACAGATGGCCGAGTCGTTCGGCATGGATGCGCAACGCTACGACCGGGCCCGACCGACCTACCCCGATGCCCTGGTGGCGCGTGTCGTCGGCGGCATCCCGGGGCCCGACGTGCTCGACGTCGGCTGCGGCACGGGCATTGCGGCCCGCCAGTTCCAGGCCGCCGGCTGCACCGTGCTCGGTGTCGAGCCGGATGCACGGATGGCCGACTGGGCTCGGTCCCGCGGTCTGCAGGTGGAGGTGGCGACCTTCGAAGCCTGGGAGCCGGCCGGCCGGGCGTTCGACGCGCTGATCGCCGCCCAGTCGTGGCACTGGGTGGACCCGGTCGCCGGTGCCGTGAAGGCGGCCCGGGTGCTGCGTCCGAACGGGCGCCTGGCGATCTTCGGGCACGTCTTCGAGCCGCCTGCCGAGGTGGCCGAGCCGTTCGCGGCCGCCTTCCGCCGGGTGGTGCCCGACTCCCCGTTCGGCCGTCAGCCGGCGCGGCGTCCGCTGGAGACGTACCAGGCGGGGTACGCGACGATCGCCGACAGGATCCGCGAGACCGGGCACTTCCACGACCCGGAACAGTGGCGATTCGACTGGGAGCAGTCCTGCACGCGCGACCAATGGCTGGATCTGCTCCCCACGACCGGCGGCCTGACCCGGCTTG
Organism: Streptomyces sp. PKA51; assembly: GCF_057552455.1. Classification (NCBI taxonomy): domain Bacteria; kingdom Bacillati; phylum Actinomycetota; class Actinomycetes; order Kitasatosporales; family Streptomycetaceae; genus Streptomyces; species Streptomyces sp. PKA51. Next base: position 198,745 of record NZ_BAAJPZ010000011.1, on the reverse strand, counting down.
CCCCCGCTCAACTGGCAGAGGTCCTGGGCGCGGTCGGGCATGCCATCGATGCCCTGGGTGGTCGCTTCACGATGCACTACACCACTTTGGCGACCACCGCCGTACGCGCCGGCACTCCTTGACCCGCTACCGCTCGGCCACGAGCGTTTCGACCGTGCCGTTGATTCGCGCGCGCTCGGCCGCGAGGACCGCCAGGTGGCTGGCGAGGGAGTCGCGGGGGCCCGACGTGATCCGCGTGGGGTCCCCGGTGGCCACGGCCGCGACGAAGGCGTCCATGAGCCCCGCGTCGCCGCCGCCGTGGCCGCCGGCCGCGGTCATCTCCCCCTGCCGTACGGGCGTGACCTCCTCGTCGCCGCGGGTCAGGAAGTCGTGGATCCGTATCGTCCGGCCGTCGCCGTACAGCTCGCCACGGGTGCCGAAGATCCGGGTCCTGCGAGGGCCGCCTTCGGTGAACGCGGTCATGGTGAAGGTGGCGGTGACCCCGCCGGGGAACTCCATCGCGACGACCTGGTGGTCGACCACGTCGTTGTCGCAGGCGTACACGCACCGCCCGTACGGGCCCGTGCGCAGGGCCTGTTCGAGGGCTTGCGGGGTGAAGTCGTCGACGATGACACCGAGCGGCCAGCGGTGTTCGCCCCGGTCGAGCATGCCGCCGTAGAAGCGCACGGCCGAGTACGGGCAGCGGGCCTCGACCGGGCACTCGACGCACCGGTCGGCGGCCTCGGCGGGCCGGTTGGCCGGGGTGAAGTGCGAGAGCCGGCCGAAGCTGGACAGCCGCAACGGCGGCTGCCCGACGATGTACTGCAGCCAGTCCAGGTCGTGGCACGACTTGGCCATCAGCATGGACGTCGCCACGTCGGTGTTCCGCCAGTTGCCGCGGACGTAGGAGTGGGCGTGGTGCCAGAAGCCGACCGGCTCCAGGTGCTGGATGCTCATGACGTCGCCGAGCCGTCCGGAGTCGACGACGGCTTTGAGCGCCTGCGTGTAGGGGGTGTAGCGCAGGACGTGGCCCACGGCGAGCATGACGCCGGCCTTCTCCACTGCGGTCACGATGCGCCGGCAGGACTCTTCGTCCAGTGCCATCGGTTTTTCGAGCATGACGTGGTAGCCGAGGGCGGCGAAGGCCTCGGTGGGCTCGACGTGGTCGCGGTCGAGCGTGCAGATCAGGACGGCGTCGGCGATCCGGCCGCGCGCGGCGAGCTCCTTCCAGTGCGCCACCGCGTTCCCGGGCGCGATGCCGTGTTCTTCGGCGAGCCGGGCGCGGCGCACGAGGCGTGGCTCGGCCACGCCGACGACGGTGGCCCGGTCGGGGTGCTGCAGGGCCCATCGTGCGTACCCGGTGCCTCGATCGCCGGCGCCGATGACGAGGAGAGAGACAGGCGACATGACGCAACCCTACGAGCCGCCGTCGCGGCAGCGGGCCGTTTTCCCCGCACCCTTCTTGATCTCCGGCGTGTTCCCTCCTTCCGCGGGCCACGGCCCGGCAGGAAGAATCCGGGCATGTCCTTGACATCATTCGACACCCCGCCGGTCACCCTCGCGCGCCGGATCGGCGCCGCGGTGCTGGCCGGAGTGCTCGCCTGCACGATGCTGCTGGTCGGCGGCGGGCCCGCGGCCGCCGCCGACCCCGACACCCACCGCTTGGCCACCTGGAACATGCAGGTCGGCTCCAGCCGTTGGTCGGGCGTGCAGAGGCTGTCGCGCACCTTCGGCGTCGTGGCCCTCCAGGAGGTGCCCGGGGCCGCGCCCGCCGGTGCGCACCTGCTCGGCCAGAACGGCAACATCCGCTCGTACCTGTGGGACGTCGGCAGCGGGCAGTTCCGCTACCTGCACATCCTCAACCAGAGATCCCGCAACCTCGGCATCGTCACGTCGTTCTACCCGGACTCCGTCCAGGAGCTGACGGGTGGCTACCGCTCGGCGCTGGCAGTGGTGCGCCGCGAGGACCGGACCGTCTTCGCCTCCGTGCACGCGGCGTCCAACGGCGGGCGGCGCAACGACGCGGCCGCGCTCATCCGCCGGGTCGCCGGGTACGCGTCCGGCACCAACGTCCCGAACTGGGTCGTGCTCGGCGACTTCAACCGCTCCCCGCGGAACGTCCTCAACGACGGCGTGCCGCAGAACACCCGGATCTACAACAGCGGCCAGGCCACCCAGCAGAGCGGCAACGAGCTCGACTTCGCGGCCTCCAACGTCAACACGCAGAACTGGCAGGCGACCGTGAACCCCAACTACGGGAGCGACCACTGGCCCGTCGGCTTCTCCAGTCTGCGCGCCTCGGGCAGCCCCCGGGACCTGACCATCCACGCGGACAACAGTGACCGGCTCCTGGACGTCTACAACGGCCGGACCGCCAACGGCAGCCACGTGATCATCTATCACGCCAACGGCGGCAGCAACCAGCGCTGGCGCCTGGTGCCGGCGGGACGCGCCGCCGAGACCGGGCAGCCGCTGTACCGCATCCGGACGCTCAGCAGCGGCAAGTGCCTGGACGTCAACAAGGGCCAGAAGAGCACCAGCGGTGACTACCTGAACATCTGGGACTGCCACGGCCCCAACGGCGAGCCCGACCCGGGCGGCCCCCAGCGCGACACCCAGAACTTCACGCTGGAACACCCCGACTGGCGCTTCCCCAACGTCACCGTGCTGCGCAACCACGCCACCCGCCAGGTCGCCAACGTCGACCACAACCGCACGGGCGACGGGACCTGGCTGCTCCAGTGGCCGTACCAGCGGAACTCCGACGGCACCCCGGCCGTCAACGAGGTCTTCTACCTGCATCCTCGTTTCTGACCCGCCGCTGCCGCCCGGGGTCTGCCGCGCGGCGCCGAACGTGCGCCGGCGGCCGGCCCTCGGGCACAGTGGAGGCATGACGTACGACAGCAAGGCCCCAGACCTGCGCGCGGAGCCGGGTCGCCTGCACGGCACGACGTATTTGTCGGGCGAGCTCGACATGGCCTCGGCCGACCACTGGTACGAGGTGGCCATGGCCGGCACGACCGGTCGAAGGGTGATCGTGGACCTCTCCGGCGTCACGTTCATGGACTCCACCGGGCTCAACGTGCTGATCCGTGTCCACCAGCAGCGCGATCTGCTCATCACCGGAGTCGTCCCCGAGCAGGTGCGGCGACTCTTCCGGATCACGGGAGTCGAGGCCGTCTTCGACTTCGCGCCCTCCGCCGACGCGCGCCGGATCAGCTGAAGTAGGACTCGAGCGTGCCGCGGCGCCGGACGTCGAGCGTCGCGCAGTGGAACGAGCCGCCGAAGGGCGCGTAGTGCAGCAGGCCGCACGGGATCGGCTCGAAACCCCATTTCTTGAGCGCGCGCACCATGTCGGTGTGATGCCGCTCCACGATCACCCGTTTCTCGTCGAGCATGAGGACGTTCATGCTGAGCCATTTGCTGCACATCGAGGTGAGCTTGAGCAGGCGCTCGTCGATGGGGTTGGGTTCGGGGGCGACGAGGACGTCCCAGGACCGCAGGGTGTCGGGCAGGCGGTCGACATCGATGTATTCCGGGTTGATCAGTACCTTTCCCGGGGCGAGGAGGGCCAACGTCGTGTCGATGTGCATGGGGGTCCGGCAGCGGCTCTCGATCTCGTGGATGCGGTAGCCGGGCCCGAGGTGGCGGCGCAACCACTCGATGCCCATCCGGTTGGTCACGTTGCTCCGCGTGACGAACACATCGCGTCCGGCGCGTACGAAGTCGGCCGCGTCGAATACCGGCTCGAACTCGGTGACGACGTACCGCAGGGGCTCACCGGCCTCCGGAACACGGAAGTCCTTCTCGAACAGCTCGTCCGTCAGTTGCGGCTTCGGCGCGGCGGTCCAGCGCGCCCCGCGCCGGAAGTAGTCCTTGAGGAGCCCACGGTAGGAATGCGTCTCGAAATACCGGCAGGGCCAAGCCATCGGAGTCTCGATGATCTCGTCGCCGATCACGAGCATGCTGTCCCGCGGACAGGTGTTGCAAAAACCGCGTGACGACCAGTCCGGGGTGGCGAAACGCCGCCTGTGGTCGACCGCGTCCGGGCGGGTCACCGTGATGCCGAGGGATTGCAGGAGGGCGACGAACTGATCGAGCTCCTGCTGCGCCCGCTCCATCAGGATGCGCGGATACCTGCGCCCGGCGGCAAGCCCGTGCAGCCGGGCCGCCCGGGGCGCGACGCTGTACGCCACGACCGGCAGGCTGGAGGGGATCACCGCGCCGTCGAGACGACCGACGACGACCTCCTCCAGAGGGTCCCACTCGTTGTGCGAGGTGACCGGCGATTCCGGCATCACGTACCACCACCTTCCGCGGCGTCCATTCCCCGGCGGACCGGAGGAACAACGTCGCAGAGGGCATCGGCATACGAACGGGTGGCCCTGGCCTCTCAGCTCTCCCTCGCCGAAGCCCCGGTGGATCCGGGAGCGCCCGCGCACGAAGCGGACCGGCGAGAAGGACCGGAGGCGGGCCGGGGGCTTCGAGGCGGCGGTGCGCTCGCCGAGGCCCGTACGTAGCCGTGGATCACCGAGGCCGTCACCAACAGGAGAAGGGGTCCGAAGACCCACGGATACGTGGCCATCTCCACCGGCAGACAGCGATACGACACCAGGAGCGCGGTGAACACCGTCGCGCCATAAGCGACCAGCCGGATTCCCGGCCGGTCCCAGCCGCGTGCCTGCGCGCGCAGAGCCGCCTCGATCGTCAGGGCGAACACCACGCCGGCGATGATGTCCGCGCCGTAGTGGTAGCCGAATCCCAGCATGGCGACGCACGTGGCAACCAGCCAGAACGCGCCGAAGAAGCGCAGCAGCCGCGGGCCCTTGCGGGAATGAATGAAGATCGCGGTGACCCATGCGGTGTGCAGACTGGGCATGCAGTTGCGTGAGACGTTCCCTTCGAACGGCATGACGTGCGGCGTAGTGATCAGTACCTGCGTGTCCGGCCACAGATGCGCCACCGCCTGGTGCCCGCCGGCGCCGTAGGCGCCCGGGCCGTAGGCGAAGATCGGCCCGACCACCGGGAAGATCATGTAGATGGCCGGTCCGAGCAGCCCGATCACGAGGAAGGTACGCACCAGGTGATGGGCCGGGAAGCGGCGTTCGGCCGCGACGTTGCGCAGTTGGTAGAACGAGACGAGAACCGCCGCCACCGCGAGCTGGATGTAGACGTAGTCGAGAAGATGCCCGCCGATCGGGCCGGTGGCCCTGACGAACCGGCCCACCAGCCACGACGGATTGCCCAGGGCGTGATCGGCGACCGCCACGTACTGGTCGAGGACCATGGGACGCGTCTTGGAGGTGATCAGCAGCCAGGTGTCACCGGTCTTGCGGCCGGTCACCAGCAACAGCCCCAACCCGACGCCCTTGAGCAGCAGCGCGCGTTCCCGGCCGGTGCGACGCGTGACGGCGATGACCGCGTACCCCAGCACCACCCACAACGCGCCGTTTCCGAACATCATCGTGGCGTCGAAAACCCACCGCACCACAAAGAAGACGACGTCGATTCCGACTGCGACACCGGCCGCGACGAACCGCTGCCGCCACGGCAGCACCACCATCATCAACGCCATACCGCCGTACAGCAGCGGCCCCGACTTCGGAGCGAAAATCACCTCGCGCGCCTGACGCGTGATCGGTCCCGACAGGCCGTAGTGACGCGCGGTGGCCTCCAGCGCGAGGAGAAATCCGAAGGTCGCCACGCCCGCCGCGACCCACAGCACCGTCCGTGGGCTGCGCCCTGCGACGAAAGCAGTCCTGCCGTCCGTTCGTGAAAGCATCCGATGACGACCTTTCGCCCAGGGACAGCCACCCCGCCGATCGGCTGCTGGGACGTGTGTCACCTTTGTGCATCACCGGTGCCGGGAGCGCACCCCTGACAGGGCCGTCCGGGTGAATTCCGTGCGCTCCCGGCCCTGGGACGGCCGCGTCGTCACCGCATCCGCTACGAGACCGTCAGCTCGGCGATCCCCGTGCGGGACCCTGGTGCGCCCCCGCCGTGCACGGCCACCCGTACGTACCGTGCGGAGACCGGTCGTCCGTCGGGAGCGGCAGCGCGCCAGTGGCGGCCGTCGAGGGAGTACCGGACGTCGTACGCGGCCGGTGCCGGGCCGCTCCAGTCGGGGGCGACCTTGGTGACGCGTACCGGCTTGCCCAGGTCGGTGGTCAGTTCGCCGTCCCGTCCGTCGGGGACCCATGCCGTGGCCGGGTTGCCGTCGACGGCGGCGGCCGCGTAGAGGCCGGGTTCCTCGGAGGAGGCGGTGACGGCGGTGCAGCGGGCGAGGTTGCCGGTGGGGGCGAGGTCGGGGCGGCGCGTTGCGAGGACGACCGGGGCGGCCTCGGTCAGGACGCGGGCGCCCTGCGGGGTGTCGAGGGTCATGGGCGCGCCGCCGGTGAGCCGGACGGTGGTGGTGCGGGCGCCGAGTGCGATGTCGTAGGTGCGGCCCTGCCAGTGCAGGCCGCGCAGGGTGACGCCGCGGGCGAGCTGCGGGGGCAGCATCGGGTCGAGGTGCAGCCGGTCCTCGCGCATCCGCATGCCGGTCAGGCCGTTGGTGAAGACCTGCAGGAAGCCGCCCTTGCCGGTGAGGAAGTCGTGGGCGGGCGAGCCGGCGAGCGGGTCCTCGGCGCCGGCCTTGGCGCCGCGTGCCTCGGAGAACTGGGCGAAGGGTCCGCGGACGAACGGCCTGATGGAGCGCTGCAGGTAGGTGTACGTGGAGCAGCCGGGTTCGCCCGTGCCGGCGGCGGCGATGGCGTGGACGGAGTCCGTCATGGCGGGGCCGTCGGGGTCGGTGCGCCGGGCGTAGTAGTCCAGGGTGCTTGCCGCCGCGCCCTGGGGCATGGGCCACTCCAGGGGGTAGGTCAGCAGTACGGTGTCGGCCTGCTTGATCTTGCTGCCGGTGTAGCCGTCGTACTGCAGGTAGACCTTGCGTGCGGCGTCGTACGGAATGCGGATGCGGTCGGCGATCGCCGTCCACTCGGCGGGGGCGCGCTCGCCCAGCAGGTGTGCGGCGTGGGCGGCGTTGCGCAGGGCGGTGACGGCTCCGGCGTTGGTGAAGACGGCGTCGTTCACGCCGTTGCTGTACTCGTCGGGGCCGGCGGTGTCGTTGATGGAGTAGCTGCCGTCGGTGTTGCGGGCGGCTCTGCCGGCCCAGAACTCGGCTATGCCCTTCATGACGGGCCAGCCGCGCTCGCGCAGCCAGCCGGTGTCCCCGGTGGCGAGGTAGTACTGCCAGGTGGCGAGGGATATGTCGGACTGGAGGTGGATCTGGGTGCGGCAGTGGGGCGGGTCGACGCTGTGGCATTCCCGGGCGAGGTCGCCCTTGCTGCCGCTGTTCCACGGGTAGAACAGGCCCTGGTAGCCGAGCTTGCGGGCGTTCTCGCGGGCTCCGGGCAGGGTGCGGTAGCGGTAGTCGACCACGGTCCGGGCGAGGTCGGGGGCGGTGGCCAGCAGGGCCGGGTACATCCAGGTCTCGGCGTCCCAGAAGACGAGGCCCGCGTAGTTGTCACTGGTCAGGCCGGCCGGGGCGATGCTGTCGGACGCGCCCTGCCGGGCGCTGGAGAGCAGCCCGTACTGGGCGGAGCGCACCCATGCCTGCAGGTCGCGCCGCCCCGGCACCTCGATGCCGGAGCGCCACAGCCGGGCCCAGGCGGCGGTGTGGGCGCGCAGCAGGCCGTCCCATCCGCGCCGGGCGGCGCGCAGGGAGGCCGCGGTGGCTTCCTGGCGGGGTGCGCGCGAGGTCAGTGCGGTGTCGACGCCGACGTACTTGGTGACGTCGTACGACTGCCCCTTGCGGACGGGGAAGGTGAGGGACTGGTGGGCGCTCAAGTCCCGCGCGGCGTCGGCCCGCCGGGCCGCGGAGGGGTGCACGGTGCGGCCGGCCTGCAGGGTGGAGGCGACGGCTCCGTCGGTGTCCGTGCCGTCGGTGCGGAAGGCGACGTCCATGGTCCGGCCGTCGTGAGCGCTCTTCGCGGTCCGGTCGCCGCCGCCGGTCTGCCGGATGCGCCGGGCGCCGTGCCCGTCGAGCAGGTCGGTGACGGTGGCCTGGCCGCTCCAGTGGGGCGTGATGCTCAGTCGTACGGCGCCGGTGTGCGGGTCGTCGCGGTCGGCCAGGACGTCGTAGACCAGGTCGGTGCTGCGGCCGTCGGCGGCGGTCCAGGTCAGGGAGGTGCGGACGAGGCCGCAGTGCAGGAAGAGGGTCTGACGATAGCCGGATATTCGACCCGCTTTCGTCAAAGAGTTGAAGGTATCGGCGTGGGCCCCGCCGGTGCCGACGGTGAGGCCCGTCCAGGTGGGCAGGGCGGCGACGGCCTGCCGGTCGGCGGCGGTCTGCGGGTTGTGCGCATACAGGCCGGAGACGAACGAGCCGTCGTAGGCGGGGGTGAACAACGGCCAGCCGGTCTTGGCGCTGCTGTCGCCGTAGCCGGCGCCGTTGGGCGGTATGCGCTGGCCCAGGTAGCCGTTGCCGACGTAGGCGTGGTGGGTGTCGTCGGTGTCGATGCGATCGGTTGCGAGGGTCCAGCCGTCGCCGGTCCGGCAACTGCCGGCGGGTGGGGCGGAGTCGGAAGGACGGTCGGTGGTGGGGGGTTGCGGCGCCTGCGCGACGGCCGCGGGCGGCACCGAGGCGACGAGCGCGCCTGCGAGCAGCAGTGCGGACAGGCGGGCAGGACGCGGCCGCGCACCGGGAGAGTACGTCATTGTTCTCCGTCGTCTGGATCTCTTCCAAGAGTCCCGCGACCTTAAATTAATGAACGGAAGAGGGTCAACAGTCGACGTTGTCTGTACGGTTCTTGAAGAAGATGTGCCGTGTTGTGCCCGGGCGCCACGATGCGGCCGCTCTGCGCCGGCGGTTCGGCCCCGGGCATCGCGCCGTCACATGCGGGCCACGATCCGGTACGCGTTGGACAGCCGTGTCCGGCGGGCGAGCGGGGCGAGCAGCTGTTCCACGCCGTACACACCGGCCAGCAGGGGGACGGACGACCAGAACAGGGCCTCGCGGGCGGCGCTCCGGAGACCGCTGGGCGGTGCGGCGTGCCAGGGGGCGTCGGCAGGCGGGAGGGCGTGGACGAGGGCGAGGAGCGCGGCGCCGGTGAGATCGAACGGGATGTGCGGCTCGTGCCGTTCGACGGCGACGACGGTGCAGCCGAGCGACTCCAGTTCGCGGCGGAGGTTGGCGAGCGGGATGAGGTGCAGGTGCTGGGGCTGGAAGTAGGGCACCCACCAGCGCCCCAGGAGCGCGCTCGACAGGCATTCCGGGTCCGGGACCTCGATGATCAGGTGTCCGCCGGGAGCGAGGACCGTGCGGGCGGCGGTCAGCTCGGCGCGCGGGTCGAGGGTGTGCTCCAGGTAGTGGAACATGCTCACCGTGTCGTAGCTGCCCTCCAGTTTGGGGGCGAGGTCGGTGAGCAGGCCGCGGTACGCCTCGGCGATCCGGCCCTGGCGCTTGCCCTCCTCGACGCCTTCGCCGACGTCGAGTCCGTCGAAGACGGTGGCCGGATGCACCGTCCTGGCCGTCTCGGGGAAGTGTCCGTGCCCGGTGCCGACGTCCAGCCAGCGGCGCGGGGCGCCGAACGGCAGGAGGGCACGGGCGCCGGCGCGGTAGCGCTTGTGGTTGCCCCTGCCGTTGAAGACCCATTCCGACAGGTCCGCTCCCAGGCCGTCGTAGAAGTCCCGGTAGTAGAAGTCCAGTCCCTCGGGCGTGAGCCGGGGGTTCTGGAAGGAGTGGGAGCAGGCGCGGCACTGGTCGATCACGAAGGTGCCGGGCTTGTGCTGGAGCAGGTCGGCGGTGCGCAGCCGGGTCCGCAGGCGCGTGGAGCCGCACCAGGGGCACGTGGTGCGCCTGGGCTCGTGGAAGCGGTCGGTGCCACGGGCGAGTTCGCTCTGGTAGTCGACGCGGAGCCGGGCTACCTCCTGGGTCCGGTTCATGGTCGTCCCGGTCCTCCTTGTTGTGTGGGGGCTTGTCTTGTGGGGGCGAGTTCTGTGAGGGCGAGTTCTTCGAGGTGGGTGGCGGCCGCGGCGGCACCTCCGGCGGCGCGGAAGGATTCCCGGACGCGGTGTGCGGCCGCGCGGTACGCGGGGGCGGTGAGCACGGCGTCCAGTGCGGCGCCGATCGCGTGGCGGTCTGCGCGGCCGAACCGGATGCGGATGCCGGCTCCGGCCGTGGTGAGCTGGTGGGCGATCACGGGCTGGTCGTCCCGGATGGGGGCGACGACCAGCGGAACCCCGTGCAGCAGGGATTCCGCGACGGTGTTGTGGCCGGCGTGGCAGACGACCGCCGCGGCCCGGCCGAGCAGAGCGGGTTGCGGTACGCGCCGCACGGCCAGCACGGTGTCGTCCGAGGTGCCCTCCAGTGCCCCGCCCGGGTCGGCGACGACGGCCTGGACGTGGGGGGACCGGTCCCGTACGGCCGCCGCGCACTCGGCGAGGAAGCGGGCGCCGAGGCCGGTGTTGGCGGTGCCGAGGGAGACCAGGACGGTGTGCCGTGCGGGATCCAGCCACTGCCAGGGGAAGGGTGCGGTGCCGGGCCGCCGCCGGGCGAGGGCGGGTCCGACGAAGCGGGTCTGCGGGGGCGCGGCGCACGCGCCCGCCAGGGCGGGGGTGGTGAAGGCGAGGACGAGGTCGGGCGAGAAGCGGGGGTCGTGGGTGCGCGCCGGGTCGCCGAGCGCGGCGCGCAGCCCGGCCAGCAGGGTGCGGATCCATTCCTCCACCTTCGGCATGGCGGACAGCGCGCCGGAGAATTCGGCGGAGGTGGTGGCGGAGGTCGCACAGGGGATGCCGAGCCGTTCGGCCGTCAGGGCCCCGGCGAGCGCCTGCTGGTCGGCGACGACCACGTCCGGGCGGAAGACGGCGGCGGCCCGTTCGACGCCCGGTGCCATCGCTGTGGCGAGCGGGGCGAGGAAGTCCTGCCACAGGAAGCGCAGCGCCGCGACCCCGCGCAGTTCGGGGGGCCGGTGCGCGTCGCCGGGCGTCGCGCAGGCGTGGACCTCGGCGCCGGGTCCCGCCAGTTCCCGGACGAGCCCGGGGTGCCCGGCCCAGGCGACGCGGTGCCCGCGGCGGGTGAGTTCGGCGGCCACCGCGGCGGCGGGATGGACGTGCCCGACGAGCGGCGGCACCACGAAGAGGAACCGGCTCATACGCGCACGGCCTTCGTCCGCTGCCGTTCTCCCGCCCGGAGCCAGTCGAGCATGAGCGTCCCGACGGTCCGCGGGTCGCCCACGAGGACGGAGTGGCCGTGGCCCGGGACCAGGTGGGTGCGGCAGTCGGGGAGCAGGGATTGCAGCCGGGGCGCCATGGCCGCGAGGTCGGAGGTGGCCCCGTACACCGCGCGGACGGGCAGGTCGAGCTCGCGCCAGCGGTCCTCGGCGGGTATGCGGCTGGCCGCGATGTCGGCGGCGATCGTCGTCTCCTGCAGCAGCGGGCGGGCCCGGCGGACCAGCCGGGCCGCGTGCCGGCCGTAGCTCCGCTCGATCCAGGGCAGGGCCCGCCCGTCGTGGAGCCGGTGCGCCGAGCCTCCCAGGAGGGTGCTCATCTTCGCCGCCCAGGCCGCGGTGGGCGGCTCGGACTCCACGGTCAGGAGGCCGGCGACCCGGCCGGGGTGGTGCAGGGCGTAGTCGAAGGCGACGGTGCCGCCGAAGGAGTTGCCGGCCAGGTGCACGGGCCCGGTGGTGTCGAGGTCGTCGAGGAGGGCGGCGAGGTCGCCGGTGAAGTCCTCCAGGCGGTAGCCGGTGGTGGGGCGTTCGCTGCGGCCGTGGCCGCGCTGGTCGTACATCACCACGTCGTGCCCGGCCGCGGCGAGTGCCGGGGCCACGGTGAAGTAGTAGCTGGTCAGGTTGTCGGTGGCGATGCCGTGGACCAGGACGACGGTCTGCCCGCCGCGTGGTCCGAGGCGTACGGCGTTCAGCCGGGGTCGGGCGGCCCGGGTCACCTCGGGCGCCCTGCGATGTAGTGGACCAGCCGGCCGACGGACAGCTCGATGATCTCGGTGAGTTCGAGGGAGGCGAAGAAGGCCGGGAAGTCGACCCGGTCGCCGTAGCGGCGCCCGAGCTCGGCGGTGAGGGCGACCAGGTCGATGGACTCCAGGTCGAGGTCCTCGACGAAGCGGGTGTCCATGGTGACGACCGTGCCTTCGAGGCCGAGCTCGGGCAGGACGGCGTGCAGTGCTTCGGTGACCTCGGCGAGCACGGTGGCGTCGCATGTGGGGGTGGTGGTCATGAAGGGCTCTCCTCGTGGTGCTGCCGGTGGGTGTCCTCGGTCCAGGCGACGACGTAGCGGCGGGGCGGCAGGCCCGGTGGGTTGGCGACCTCGGCGAGGGACACGGGATACGTGCGGCCGGAGGGCGTACGGACCGTCAGCCGGTCGCCGTCCGCGGTGGTGATGCACAGCTCCCGCAGGTGTCCCGGCACACCGGTGCCCTCGGCCCTGGCCGCGGCCTCTTTGGCCGCCCGGAAGCGGACGAGGGTGTGTGCGTCGCCGCCGATGCGGTCGTACAGCGGGTGGTCGCCGGGGGCCAGGACCGTGTCGCAGGTGGCCTGCTGCCGCTCGGTGATCTCCGCGATGCCGATGCCGGCCGGTGCGCCGCCGGGTGGACGGACCAGGGCGACGGCCGCTTCCGCGCAGGGGGCGAAGGACAGGGAGAGCGGTGGCAGTTCCCGGCCGTGCACTCCTTCGGGGTGCGGTCGGCCGCTGTCGTCGTCGCGCACCCGGATCTCGGCGGGGAAGACCGGGCCCGCGCCGTGCTGCCACAGGTGGTGGCGTACGGCGTCCTTGGCGGCGATGCGGCCGAGCAGCCACTGCGGCCTGTCCTGCCGTGGCCGGGCGACGTAGGCGTCCCGTTCCGCGCCGCCGAGCACGTTGCGCATCATCAGCTCGCGGGAGGCCGGGTCGGGCCAGTACTCGAAGACCAGGTGCCAGCCGCCGGGCCGGACGCGGGAGAGGGTGCTGTGCTCGGGACGGCGCCGGATGGCGTCGGTGGCGGCGGGCGAGTCGAAGCGGCGGTCCTCCCAGCCGTCGATCTCGCAGTGGACGGCTTTGCCGTGGCTGAGCTGGATGTCGGCCGTCAGCCGGGTTTCGGTGAGGGAGGTGATGCGGATGTGGCATTCGAGGCGCTCGCCGGCGGTGGGTTCCGGTCCGTGGAACCGGATCTCGCGGATGGCGGCCGGCAGCACGACGGTGCGGTCGGAGCGGGTGGCCATCAGCCAGTAGCCGAGGAGCTGCCCGGCGTTGTCCAGGAGCGCGCCGGGCGTGGGCAGAGCGGTGATCACGCCCCGGACGTGCCGTGCGCCGAGTCCGGTGACCGCGGTGACGCCCTGGAAGAGCGGCCCGTGGAACATCCAGCGCTCGCCGTACATCCGCCGGGCCGAGACGGTGGGCGGCTGTTCGTCGGCCGGGACGGGCCAGCGGGCGGGCGGTGCCGGGTGGCCGGGTGCCGTCTGCGTCTCGGCACGGGCGTACCGGCCGAACTCGACGGTGCGGCGGTCCGGCCGGCCGGGTACGGGGCGGACCGTCACGCTCACCTCGACGGCGGGCTCGGCGACCAGCCAGGCCAGGAAGCGGGCGTTGCGGACGGCGACCGTGACACCGGTGCCGGGCGCGGCCGCCGCCTCGGTCATGTGCTGGATCATGGTCGTCGCGGGGACCACGGGCCAGCGGTCGCCGAGGTCGGGCCAGTCGGGCCGCTGGCGGTAGAAGCAGTGGTCGGCGAGGTACGGCATGGTGTCAAGGGCCACGCGGACGGTGGTGACGCGGGTAGCGGCGGCCGGGGCCGCCGCCCGGGGAGCGTCGTACTGCGCGAAGAGCGCCGCGGCCGCGTCGGCCGTCTCGCTCAGCAGGGCGCGCAGTTGTTCCGCTTCGGGGTGCCGCCGGGCGGCCTCCGCGAGCCGGCCGCTGCCCGGCGTCCCCTCGCCGCCGAGCGCGCCGCGCAGCTCCGTACGGAGCCTCTCCCGGGTGGCGGGGTCGAGGCGGACGGGCCCGGCGTCCAGGCCGAGCCGTACGCCCGGCGGGGCCGGCACCGCGACCGTACCGGTGGGGCGGCCTGCCCCGGGGGCCAGGGCCGCGAGGTCGGGCTCCGCCCCGTACGCCCACAGGCCGGCCACGGCGCGCCGCACCCGGCCGAGGCCGTCGCCGCCGTCGCCGCCCCCGGCCGTGACCGCCACGTGCGCGCGGTCGGCGAGGATGTCGCCGACCAGCGCCGGCAACTGGCCCTGTCCGGCCTGGACGAAGGCGCGGAACCCGGCCCCGTACAGGGCCTCGACGAGGCCGCGGAAGCGGACCGGCTCCAGGAGATGGCGCACGGCGAGCTCCCGGACCTCCCCCTCGCCCTCCGGGAACGGCGCGCAGGTCGTGCCCGACCAGACGGGCACCGAGGGCCGGTGGAGGGTGAAGCGTCGCATGGCCTGGCGGATGGGCCCCAGGTAGGGGGCCAGCATGGGCGTGTGGAAGCCGGACGCGAAGGGCAGGGCACGGCCGAGCACGCCGTCGCGGCGCAGCCGCTGCGTCACCTTCTCCACCTGGGCCGCGGGACCGCACACCACGCACTGGTGCGGGGCGTTGTCGTGGGAGAGCACCACCTCGTCGACTCCGGCCAGGGCCGCCTCCACCTGGGCCGCGGGCGCCCCGTAGGTGACGAAGACCAGGTCGGGGACGCGCAGCTCCAGGGGGTCGAAGTCCCGCAGGAAGGCGTCCACTTCCTTGTCGGCGAAGATCCCGCCGACGGCCATGGCGGTCCACTCCCCCACGCTGTGCCCGGCCAGGGCGTCGGGGGCGATGCCGCAGCGGCGCAGCGCGGCGGCCAGGAGCCGGCCGGCGTCGACGACGGCGGCGCCGTGCTCGGCGACGGCGCCGACCCGGGCCTGCTGCCAGGCGGGGCGGGGCAGTCCGAAGTGGCGGGCGACGTCCTCGCCCTGGGGGACGAATCCGGCCTCCAGGCCGGGGAAGAGGAAGGCGGTACGGCCGCCGGCCGCCCCGAGCAGGGGCCGGGGCGCGAACCACACCTCGCGGCGGCCTCCCCAGGCCAGACCGCGGGCGACCACGTTGCGGGCCAGTGCGAGGCGCTCGGCCCCGGGCCCGGCCACGGCCAGCCGGGCAGCTCCGGTGCCGGTGTGCCCTGCGGCACGCAGCCGGGTGTCCTCGGTTTCGAGGAGCGCACGCAGCGCCTCGGGGGACTCGGCCGCGATCCGCAGGACCGGTTCGGGCTCGTCCACGCGCAGGGCCGCGGACGCAGGGCGTCTCCTGCCCGCCGCGGGGACGAACTCCTCCAGCACCACGTGCGCGTTGATGCCGCCGAAGCCGAAGGCGTTCACCCCCGCGCGGCGCACCTCCGCCTCCCAGGGGCGGGCCACCGGGGACGGGCGGAAGCGGGTGGCGAGCAGCCCGGGGTGGGGGTCGTCGCAGTGCAGGGTGGGCGGCAGCACCCGGTGGTGGAGGGCCAGGGCGGCCTTGACCAGGCCCGCGGCGCCCGCCGCCGGCATGGTGTGGCCGATCATCGACTTGACCGAGCCGATCACCGCGTCCGGTGCGCGCGGGGTGCCGAACACGCGGTGGAGCGTGGTGATCTCGGCCGCGTCACCGCTGGGTGTTCCCGTGCCGTGGGCTTCCAGCAGGCCGAGCGCGCCGGGGGCCGCGGGGTCCAGGCCGGCCGCCTCCCAGGCGAGGCGGACCGCCCGGGTCTGGCCGTCCGGGTCCGGGTTCACCAGGGTGGCGGTGCGTCCGTCGCCGGCCACGCCCGTGCCCCGGACCACCGCGTACACCCGGTCGCCGGCGCGCACGGCGTCGGCGAGCCGTTTGAGGACGAGCACCGCGGTGCCCTCGCCGATGAGCACCCCGTCCGCGTCCCGATGGAAGGGGCGGATCCGCTCGGTCCGGGAGAGGGCCCCGAGCCGGGCGAAGACCGACCACAGGGTGACGTCGTGGCAGTGGTGCACGCCGCCGGCGAGCATCACGTCGCAGCGTCCCGCGGTCAGCTCGCCCACGGCCTGGTCGACCGCCAGCAGGGAGGAGGCGCAGGCCGCGTCGACCGTGTAGGCGGGTCCGCGCAGGTCCAGCCGGTTGGCGATGCGCGAGGCGGCGAAGTTGGGGACCAGGCCGAGGGCCGCTTCGGGGCGGTCCGGTCCCAGGGCCTCCTCGAAGGCGGTACGCACCCGGGCCAGCCGCTCCTCGCCGAGGTCGGGCAGCAGTTCGCGCAGGGTGCGGGTCAATTGGCCGGCGGTGCGCACGCGTTGGTCGAGGCGTGCCAGCCCGGCCGTGAGGTAGCCGCCGCGGCCCAGCACCACTCCGATGCGGGTGGGGGGCACCGTGGACAGGCCGCCCGCGTCGGCGATCGCGGCGGCGGCCGTGCGCAGGGCGATCAGCTGGTCGGGCTCGGTGGCCGGGACGGAGTCCGGCATGATGCCGAAGGCGACGGGGTCGAAGCCGGTGAGCCGGTCGTCGACGAAGCCGCCGCGCCGGCAGTAGATGGCACCGGAGCGGTACTCCTCCTGGTCCCAGCGCCCCGGCGGCGCCTCGGTGATGGCGTCCACGCCGGTGCGCAGGTTGTGCCAGTAGGTCTCCAGGTCGTCCGCGCCGGGCAGCGTGACCGCCATGCCGGTGACGGCCACCGGTTCCCGAGGAGGGTTCCCGGGGCGACCGCGGTGCACCGTCACCACCCCGGAGGGGCGAGGACGACCTCGCCCGTACCGTCGTCGCCCCAGGTCAGTTCGCGCAGCAGGGCGAGCGTTCCCTCCCGCGGGTCGATCAGGCCGATGCCGCGGCGGGCGTACTCCCGGGCGAGTTCCGGGCCGACCATCCCGCCGTGCGTGCCGTCCGGGGCCCACGGGCCCCAGTGGACGGTCAGCGCCCGCGTACCCGTGGAGCGGTGCCATGCCCGGCCCAGTGCGGCGAGGGCGTCGTTGGCGGCGGCGTAGTCCGCCTGGCCCCGGTTGCCGTGCACGGCCGCGACGGAGCCGAACAGCACGGTGAAGCGGGGTGGCGCGGGGAGTCGGCGCAGCGCGGCGAAGAGCGTACGGGCGCTCTCCGCCTTCGTGTCGTGGACGCGCGCGAAGGACGCCGGGTCCTTGTCGGCGATGAGCCTGTCCTCGATGACTCCTGCGGCGTGCACCAGGCCGTCGATGCGCCCGTGGCGGGCGTGGGTCTCCTTGACCGCCTGCTCGACGGCCGCCGCGTCCCGCAGGTCGACGCAGCGGTAGCGGCCCTCGCCGCCGGCCGCGCGGATCGCGGCCAGGGTCGCCTCGATCTCGCGGCGGGCCAGGAGGAGGCCGGCCTGCCGGTCGATCTCCGCGGGGCGCAGCTCGCCGCTCGCGGCGAGCGCGGCCCGCAGCGCTGCGCGCCCGGTGACGCCGGCCGTGCCGGGCGGCTCGGGGGCGTCGGACAAGGCGGTGCGACCGAGCAGGTCGATGCGGCAGCGGGCGGCGGCCGCGAAGGCGACGGCGACGCGCGCGGCGATGCCGCGCGCCCCGCCCGCGAACAACAGGACGGACTGCGGCCCGAGCCCGAGGGCCTCGGCCGCCCGCTCCGCCGTGGACTCGTCGTCCGTGAGCAGGGGACCCAGCGGGGCCTCCTGCGGCTCGATGCCGAACCGCCGGCCGTCCCCGGTGCGGACGACCACGGGCTCCCGGTCGGGTGCCAGGAGTTCCCCGATGACCGCATCCGCCACGTCGTCGGCGCCCGGGCCGTCGGGAAGGAGCACCAGCCGGGCCGTCGTCTCCGGGTACTCGCGGGCGGCGGTGCGCAGGAAACCGCCCATTCCGTCGCCCTGCCCGTCGTCCCGGCCACCGTCCCCGGCGGGCCGGACGCACAGCAGACGGCGCGGGCCGCGCTGCAGGAGGGCCTTCAGCAGAGGGAAGGCGCCCGGCAGTACGGGACCGGTGGGCCCCGGAAGCAGGATCACCGCGTCCGTCGGCCCGGCCGGGTCGATCGACGTGCCGTCGGCGTGGGTGGTGTGCGCACCGTGCTCGCGGAGCCGGGCGAGGAGGGCCCGGCTGACGTCGGCGGTGCCGCCGAGCACGAGGGCGTGCGTGTCCCGCAGGTCCGGGCAGCCGCCGGATGGTGGTGCGTCGGTCGGCGGTGCGTCGTCCAGCGCCGTCTTGCGCAGGACGTACCGCCGGGGCGCGACTGCGGTCGGCTCGGTGGCCGCGATCTCGTCGGGCTCGCGCTCGGTGTGCGCGGCGGGGGGCTGTGCCGGTGCCGGATCACCCGTGTGCGCGTCCATCCATTCCACGATCGACGCCGCGGTCCGTGCGCGGATCAGGCCCTCCAGATCCGCGTCGTCCGGAATCTGCGCGTCCGCGCCTCCGAGCCGTTTCACCAGTTCGCCCGCGATCTCCGTCCGTTTGATCGAGTCCACGCTCAGGTCGGCCTCCAGGTCGAGCCGGGGATCGAGGATCTCCACCGGATAGCCGGTCCGCTCGCTGATGACCGCCAGCACCGTGCGCAACAGGTCGGGCTCCGCCGCGTCCGCAGGGCGGGCCGCGGGCACCGGTACGGGAGCGGCAACCGTCTCGGTCACCGGCGCGGGAGCCTGCGGCGGGACGGTCGGCGTCCCGCCGAAGTACGACAGCAGCACGTCCCGCTGCGCCGCGATCAGCTCACGGCTGCCGCGCAGGAAGTCCTGGACGAGCACCGCCCGGTCCGCTCCCGCAGTCCCGTTCGTACCGTCACCGCCCTGCGGCGGTGTCAACGGTGCGATCCGGCGGGCCGGTTGCAGCCCTCCGGGCAGCAGCCCGCCGTCCGCGGTGCGCACCAGGTGCCCGTCCACGATCCAGCCGGGGCGCTGCGGTGCCCGCCCGGGCTCGGCCACCACCGCGTCCCTGCCCGCGAACAGCGCTTCCGCGTCGATGTGGACGCCGCCCGCGACCGCCAGCCGGGCCAGCGCCTCCAGATGGCCGCGCAGCCCGGCCGCCGGGTCCGGCTCGAAGGGGACGGCCAGGTGCGGCCGGTCGCCGAGGACGGCGCGCACCAGGCCGGTGAGCACGGTGCCCGGGCCCGCCTCGACGAAGATCCGCGCTCCGGCCGCGTACATCGCCTCGATCTGCTCGGCGAAGCGCACCGGCGCCGTGATCTGTCCGGCGAGGCGGGCCCGCACCTGCGCGGTGTCCGCCGGGTAGGGGGTCGCCGTCAGCCCGGACCACACCGGGATCCGCGGTGCCCGCAGGGGGCGGGAGGCGAGCACGTCGGCGAAGGTCTGCGCCGCGCCGGCCATCATCGGGCTGTGGAAGGCGCACGCCACGTCGAGCGGTTGCGTGTCGAAACCGGCGTCCCGCAGGGCGGCCGCTGCTCGGCCCACCGCCCGGTCCGGCCCCGCGATCGTCGTCTGGGACGGGGAGTTGTGGCCCGCGACCACCACCTCGCCGGCGAACCCGGCCCCGGTCAGGACGGCTTCCACCGCGGCCGCCCCGGCGGCGACGGCGGCCATGGTGCCCGGCTCGTCCCCGGCCGCGCCCAGCATCGCCTCGGCGCGCAGCTCGCTCAGCTCCGGCAGGTCGGCGGCGGGGAACACACCGGCCACGCACAGCGCCACGAGCTCCCCGTAGGAGTGACCCGCGACCATGTCGGGGCGGACACCGAGCTGGGCGAGCACGTCGTGGGCGGCCAGGCCCGCGGCGCCCAGGGCGGGCTGGGCCCGCCGGGTGTCGGCGAGCCGGGCACGCCGGGCGTCCCGGTCGGCCGTATCGAACGCGGCCGGCGGGAACATCGCGGCGGCCGGGGCCCGGCGCAGGTGCTCGTGCGTCTCGGGAAAGGCGGTGAACAGGTCCGCCAGCATGCCGGGCCGCTGGCTGCCCTGGCCGGGGAAGAGGAAGGCCAGCTTGCCGTTCTCGCGGTCGGCCGTGCCGGCCGCGCGCCCGGCGGCGGCCGCCGGGTCGGGCCGCTCGCCGGCGGACGCCGCGTCGGACCGCTCGGCTCCGCCCGTGAAGGCGCCCGTGAAGGCGCCCGTGAAGACGCCCGGCATCGCACGGCCCTCCCGTGCGGCCCGGAGCAGGGCGGGCAGTTCGGCGAGGTCGGCGGCGATCACGGCCGCGGTGACCGGCCCGGCGGCAGGGTCCGCGGCCCGGCGCGCCGCTGTACGGGCGAGGTCGCGGAGCCGCCAGGGTTGCGTGTCCTTCCCGTCCGCGGCGGCGTCCGGCTCGGCCAGGCGCAGCAGCTCCTCGATCGCCGCCTCGCCGCGGAAGAGGAACAGCTCGGCGGGCCAGGCGTCGGCGGCCCGGCGCGGCGGCGCGCCGGTGTCGCATCCTTCCAGCACCACGTGGAAGTTGGTGCCGCCGAAGCCGAAGGCGCTCACGCCGCCCACCCGGTGCCGCGCCGGCGCGGCCCACGGCAGGGCCCGTTGGTGGAAGACGAACGGGCTGCTCTCCGGCCGCCACGCCGGATTGGGCCGGCGGACGTGCAGGGTCGGCGGGCGCACACCGGTGTACAGCGCCAGGGCCGTCTTGATCACACCGGCGAGCCCGGCCGCGCACTTGGTGTGGCCGATCTGCGACTTCACCGAACCGATCACGCACTCCCCCGGCGCGGCCCCCGATTCCCGGAAGACCTCGGTGAGCACGTCGAGTTCGGTGCGGTCGCCGACCACCGTGCCGGTGCCGTGCGCCTCCACCAGGCCGACGCGGGCCGGTGGGATCCGGGCCTGGGCGTAGGCCCGCTCCAGCGCCGTGCGCTGGCCCTCCGGCCGGGGTGCGGTCAGGCCGCGGGAGCGTCCGTCGCTGGCGGAGCCGACGCCTTTGACGACGGCGTAGATCCGGTCGCCGTCGCGCTGCGCGTCGGCCAGTCGTTTGAGCACCACGCAGGCGACGCCCTCGCCCAGGGCGATGCCGTCCGCCGCGGCGTCGAAGGGCCGGCAGCGGCCGGTGGGGGACAGTGCGTGCACGGACGAGAAGAGGACGTAGTCGTTGATGCCGTTGTGCAGGTCGGCGCCGCCGCACAGGACGAGGTCCGCCGTGCCCGTCGTCAGCTCCTTGCAGGCGATGTCGACGGCGGCCAGGGAGGAGGCGCAGGCGGCGTCGACGGTGTAGTTGGCCCCGCCGAGGTCCAGGCGGTTGGCGATCCGGCCGGAGATGACGTTGGCGAGCATCCCGGGGAAGGAGTCCTCGGTGAGGACGGGCAGCTGCTGCGCCAGGTCCTCCGGGAGCCGTCCGCCCAGGTAGGAGGGCAGGACGGTGCGCAGCGCCGTCGCGTGGGAGAGCTCGCTGCCGGCCTCGGCCCCGAAGACCACGGCGGTGCGTGCGCGCGGGAAGTCGCGCTCCTCGTAGCCCGCGTCGGCGAGGGCGCGCCGGGCCGCCTCCAGGGCGAGCAGCTGTACGGGGTCGACGGAGGCGAGGGAGGACGGCGGGATGCCGAAGCGCAGCGGGTCGAAGGGGATGGGGGGCAGGAAGCCGCCCCACCGGGAGGCCGAGGTGTCGTGGGCGGGTGCGTCGGCGCCGTGGTGGAGGGCCGGGTCCCAGCGCTGCGTGGGCACTTCGGTCACCGCGTCCGTGCCGGCGAGCACCTGGGCCCAGAAGGCGTGCAGGTCGGGGGCTGCGGGGAACATGCCGGCCATGCCGATGATCGCGACGTCGAGCGGTGGGGGCGCGGGAGCGGCCGGGGTCGCGCCGGTCGCCGCCGCGGACGGGGCCCCGCCGGTCAGTTCCGCGGCGCGCCGCTCGTGGAAGGCGGCCGCCCCGTCGGTGACGGCACGGTGGAGTGCGGTCACGGTCGTGGTGGCGTCGCGCAGCACGGCCACCTCGCCGGCCATGAACATGCCTGCGTCGAGCTGGCGTTCCTCGCCCACCCGGCGCAGTTCGCCGTCCACGCGCTCGACGCCCTTGGCGGCGATGCGCAGCCGTCCCAGGTTGAGCCGTTCCAGCCGCTCCCAGGCGTCCCGTCCGCGGACGCCCTGGCGGCGCAGGTCCTCCTGGAGCCCGCGGTAGGTGGTGGTGTACGGGCTCGGTACGCAGCGGGTGACGTGGCCCGGCGCGGTGTCCAGCAGGACCGTGCTCCCGGCGCCGAGCACCGTGTGCTGGAAGGCCGGCCGGACCGCGCCGCACTCCACCGCCTCGCGGGTGAAGAGGTAGGCGGTGCCCATCAGGACGCCGACAGCCGCACCGCGCCGGGTGAGGCCGGTGGACAGGGCCGCGACCATGGCCGCCGAGCGCTCGTCGTGGATCCCGCCGGCGAACAGCACCTCGACGGCCGGTGGCTCGTCCGGCTCGTGCCCGCGGTCGTCCAGGAAGCGTTCCAGGACGTCCAGCTGGGCCTCCCAGAGCGGGAAGGAGTTGCTGGGTCCGACGTGGCCGCCGCACTCGGCGCCCTCGAAGACGAAGCGCCGGGCACCCGCGTCGAGGAACTGCCCGAGCAGCCCGGGCGTGGGGACCTGCAGGAAAGTGCGGACGCCGTGGGCCTCCAGCGCGGCGGCCTGTGTGGGGCGGCCACCGGCGAGGACGGCGTGCGTGGGCCGCAGGGCGCGCACGGCTTCGAGCTGGGCGCCGCGCACGTCGTCCGGTGCGAAGCCCAGGATGCCGACGCCCCAGGGCCGTCCGTCGAGCACGGCCCTGGTCTCTTCCAGGAGCGCCCTGGTCTGCTCGGGGCCGGACAGGGCCAGCGCGAGGAACGGCAGGCCGCCGGCCTCCGCGACGGCGGCGGCGAAGCGTGCCTGGTCGCTGACGCGGGTCATCGGGCCCTGCGCGACGGGGAGTTCGGTGCCGAAGGAGCGGCTCAGGGCGGAACCGGGGCGCAGGGCCCCGGCCGCACCGGGGGTTCGCAGCGCGGTGTCGATTCCCTCGCGCACGGCCCGTACCGCGGCGCCCACCGTGCGGTGGTCGCGGGCGAAACGGCGGGCGAGGAAGGCGTCCTGTCCGAGCGGTACGGGGCGCTCCCGCAGCTCGGCGGGGGTGCCCGGCCGGTCGGGGTCCAGCAGGCGCCGTCCGTCGGCGAGGACCGTGGCGGCCGCGTCCGTCGTGCGCAGCAGGCGGGCGAGCGCGGGCGGGACGGTCGCTTCCTCCAGCAGCGCGAGCTGGACGTCGAGTACGACGCCGGCGGCCCCCGCGAGGACGGCGGCCGCGGCGGTGTGCGGCCCGATGCCGCCGCACGCCCAGAGGGGAACGCCGATCCCGGGGTCGGCGAGCAGGTGTTGCAGCAGGACGAAGGTGGACAGTTCGCCGGCCGGGCCACCGCACTCGCTGCCCCGCGCGACGAGGCCGGCCGCCCCGGCCCGTACCGCGGCACGGGCCTCGGCCCGGGAGCGGACCTCGGCCAGGACGGTGAGACCCCGGCCGCCGTCGGCGGGCGGGGCGGCGCCGGGGGCGAGCAGGACGGTGTGCGGCCCCGGTTCGTGCCGGTCGTGCAGCTCGTCCGGGCGGAGCGCGCAGCCCTGCGCGAGGCGGACGCCGAAGGCGCCGCCGGTCCAGCGGCGGGCGAGGGAGAGGGCTTCGCGGGCGCGCGGGCCCCCGTCGCCGAGGTCGAGGACGCCGAGCCCTCCGGCTCTGCCGACGGCTGCGACGAGCCGCGGGTCCGCCTCCCCGAAAGGACTGACACCGATGACGGTTGGCTGCAGCACGAAGGCGGCTCCCCATACTCCCCAGGAACTCTGGAATCAGGACCATGCCGGAGGAGCCGGAGCCAAGGACGAGCGTCCCTGCCTCCGCGGTGGTTTGCGCCTCGGCAGCAAACGTTCCGGATCAACCTTCCACGCCGTCAACCATGGAACAAGTCCGGTTGTACGGCGCACAGTTGCATACACGCGAATCCTTTTGGCGCCCGCGCATCATATTCCGCTTGACAATGGACCTCAATACCTCACCCCTGGAACAGCCGTGGGCCCGTGCAACGCGGCGCGCAGCCCGGCGGTGTCGACGATGCGGGCCCGTGCGGGCAGGACATGACGCAGCAGGGCGTCGTGGGCGTCGGGGTCCGGGTCCGCGACGCCGTCGGAGAGGACGTGGAGCCGGTAATCGCGGTCCGCCGCGTCGAGGACGGTGGACACGACGGCGCCGCTGGTGCTCATGCCGCAGACGACCAGGGTGGTGATGCCGCGCTCGCGCAGTTGCCGGTCGAGGTCGGTGGTGGACATGGCACCGTGGCGGACCTTGCGCACGACGATGTCGCCGTCCCGGGGAGCCAGGCGCTCGTGGACGGCGGCGGCCGGGTCCTCGTGGTGCAGGACGCGGTGCTGGGCCAGCGGGGCGAAGGACTGGTTGGCGGCGGGGGTCGCGTCCCAGTCGGCCTCGGTGAAGCCGACGCGTACGAAGGCGATGGTGCCGCCGTGTACGCGAACGGCGGCGATGGCCTCTTCCACGCGGCCGAGCAGGGCTTCGCGGTGCCCGCCGTCGGGCACGGCGGCGAGGATCGCGGGTTGGCAGTCCAGGACGAGAAGAGCGGTGCGGGCCGGGTCGAGGGCAGGGGCGGTGCTCACGGGAGGGTTCTCCTTGGCTCAGGGGGCGGGGCTCGGGGTGGGGGCCGGTTCCGGCTCGCGCTGCGGTGTGCGGTCGCCTCGGGGCAGCAGGAGCGGGGTGGCCAGGATGAGCAGGCCCGCGACCGCGAGGGCGGTGCGGGGGCCGGTGGCGTCGGCGAGCAGCCCGCCGAGCGCGGTGAGGACGGCGATGGACGCCTGCTGGCCGATCGACCACGCCGACAGGGTGCGGGCGAGGAGATGCTGCGGGGTGTGTTCGAGCCGGTAGGTGGCGAGCACCGGGGTGTACAGGCTCATGTTGATGATGATCGCCAGCTCGACGGCCATCACGGTGACGAGGCCGACGACGCCGGGGCGTACGAAGACCAGGCCGATCAGCCAGACGGCGCGCAGGGTGCCGACGGTCCGGAAGACCCGGTCCCGGCCGTAGCGGGCCACGACACGGCGGGCCAGCCGGGAGCCGATGAGGCCGCCGAGGCAGGGGGCGGCGAAGGCGAGGCCGTACTGCCAGGGCGCGAAGTGGAGTTGGCGCAGCAGGAGCAGGGCGAGCACCGGCTCGGTGGCCATGATCAGACCGGAGACGAGCATGTTGTTGAGGTAGAGCGCCCGCAGGCCGGGATGGCCCATGATGTGGCGCCAGCCGTCGAGCAGTGCGCCTGCCCGGACCGATCCCTCGGCGGGGTTGTGGGGCGCCTCCTCCCGGTCGCGGATCGCGGTGATGCACAGTGCGGAGCACAGGTAACTGAGCGCGTCCGCCACCACGGTGGCGACCGGCCCGAACACGCCGATCGCCGCCCCGCCCAGCGGTGGTCCCACCGCGATGGAGCTCCAGTTCGTCGACTCGAAGCGCGCATTGGCCACGAGCAGGTCGTCCGGCCGGACGACGGACTTGAGGTAGGCGCCGCTCGCCGCACCGGACGCGATCCTGGCCGCGGCGACCACGACCGAGACCACGAGCAGCTGGAGGAACCCGAGGCAGCCGAAGGCGTAGGCGACCGGGATCGTCGCCATGGCCGCGCACCGCGTCAGGTCCGTGGCGATCATGACCGGGCGTTTGCGCCGGAACTCCACCCACGGCGCCAGCGGCACCGCGATCAGCGCGCCCACCGCGGGCCCCACCGCGGAGAGCGCGGACACCTCGGCCGGGCCGGCACGCAGCACCAGTACGGCGATCAGCGGGAGCGCCCCGAAGCCCAGTGCGGACCCATAGGCGCTCACCGCGTACGCCCCCCACAGCCAGCCGAACCGCCGGCCCAACCGTCTCCTGCCCGCCATGCTGCACGTCCCCCTGCCACAAACCGATGTTGACCAGGAAGAGCAAAGCGAGAGGCACTACAGCAGGTCAAACAACCGTGCGACCTGTTGGCCACAACCATTGGTTGTTCATTAGGGTGGCAGCGTGGATCTCGAAGCAGTACGCACCTTCGTCGCCGTCGCGGAAGCGGGGCAGTTCCAGAAAGCCGCCACCGACCTGTCGATCACCCAGCAGGCCGTCTCCAAGCGCATCGCCGCGCTGGAGCGCGACCTCGGCGTGCGGCTGTTCACCCGCACGCCGCGCGGCGCCGAGCCCACCATCGACGGGCAGGCGTTCCTGCCCCACGCACGCGAGCTGCTGCGCACCGCCGAGCGCGCGATCGCCTCCGTGCGCACCGGCCACCGTCCGCTGCGGGTCGACGTGATCAACTCGCGCGGCGCGGCCTCGGGCCTGATGCGCGGCTTCCACCGCGCGCACCCCGGGATCGAACTCGACGTCCTGATGCTGTTCGACATCGAGCCGGCCGTCGCCGCCCTGCGCTCCGGTGCGCTCGACGCGTCCTTCCGCGCCGTCGCCGCGCCCGGCCGGCCCCTCCCCGAGGACATCGCCTCCGTCCGGGTGCTCGACGAGCCGCTCCAGCTCCTCACCGGCCCCGCCCACGCGCTGGCGGGCGCCGGGTCGGTGCCCCTCGGCGAGCTGGTCGGGCACCGGATCTGGATGCCCGGCGTCGTCCCCGGCACCGAATGGACCGCCTACTACGACGACCTCGTCGCCGAGTACGGCCTCACCATCGAGGCGACCGGTCCCAACTTCGGCTCCGACGCCCTCCTCGACACCATCGCCGACACCCCGGCCCTGGCCACCTTCATGGGCGAGCACACCCGGCTCATCTGGCCCGCCGGCCACGGCCTGCGCCGCATCCCGGTGACCGACCCGACCCCCGTCTACCCCCACTCGCTCCTGTGGCACCGCGACAACCCGCACCCGGCGCTGGCCGCCCTGCGTGCCCACCTCGCCGCGACCGGGGGCGGCCACGACGCCGCCGGGACCTGGCGGCCGGGCTGGGTGATCCCGCGCTGAACCGGGCCCTTCGGGCAGGCGCCCCGGCGTGCCGCGCACGGCCTGCAGGTGCCGGATCCCGCCCGTCGTCGGACCCGCCGGGTCCGAACGGCAGCGGGGGGCGGCGGTCAGAGGGGCTGGAGGACCATGAGGATCTCGTCGCGGTCGTCCCCGGGGGCGAAACGCAGGGCACCGGGCCAGCGGCCGATCTCCTTCCAGCCGAACCGCCCGTAGAAGTCCTCCAGTCCGACTCCCCCGCGCGCGGCCAGCCGCAGGTGTTCGAGGCTCATCTCGTCCCGCGCCACCTGGCGGGCCCGTTCGAGCAGCGCGGCACCGATGCCGCGCCCACGGACGTCGGGGTGGGTCTGGACGTGGTGCAGGGTGCCCCAGTGGGCGACGAGGCGGAATGCGTCGCGGCGTACGACCAGCCAGCCCACCGCCTCCCCGTCCAGCAGGGCCACGATCAGCCGGCAGGTCTTCGGGTCGAGACCGGCGAGGAGGGCGTCCAGAGCGGATGCGGCCTGCTCGGCGTCGATGGGCGGGAAGGGGAATCCGGCCGCACCGCCGGCGTTGGTGACGTCGACCCAGCAGTCGGTCAGGGCCTGACGCAGCCGGGCGTCGACCTGGTCGCGGGAGACGAGCTGGCGCAGTTCGAGGGAGTCGGAGTCCTGGTGCATCCTCGGAGTGTGGCAGGCCACCGGTGGGGCAACCGGTGCCGGCCCGTCTAGCCGCCGGCGGTCAGGGCGCGTGCGGCCCGGACGATGTGGGTGCGGGAGATGCCGGCTTCGTCGAGGAGTTCGGCCGTCGTGCCGGACCCGGGCAGGACCGTGACGGCGAGGTGGGCGACCGCGGGAGCGAGGCGTTCGGCCGCGAGTGCGGCCAGGGCGGCTTCGCCGATGCCGCCCTCGGGGTGGTGGTCCTCGGCGATGACGAGCGCACCGGTCTCCCGTGCGGCGCGGGCCAGGGTCGCGGCGTCGACGGGTTTGACGCAGTACAGGTCGACGACGCGGGCGTGGATGCCGTCGGTGGCCAACCGGTCGGCGGCGGCCAGGCATTCGTGGAGGGTGACGCCGGCGCCGACGAGCGTGACCGCGTCGTCGTCGCTGCGGCGCAGCGTCTTGGAGCCGCCGACGGGGAAGTCCTCGTCGGGGGCGTACAGGACGGGGTAGGCGCCCCGCGTGGTGCGCAGGTAGGAGATGCCGGGCAGGTCGGCCATGGCGGCGGTCAGGGCCGTGGCGGAGGTGGCGTCGCTCGGGTACAGCACGGTGGAGCCGTGGACGGCACGCATCATGGCGAGGTCCTCCAGGCCCATCTGGGAGGGGCCGTCGGCGCCGATCTCCACGCCGCAGTGGGAGCCGCACAGGGCCATGGTGGCCCGGGACACCGCTGCCATGCGGATGAAGTCGTGGGCACGGGTGAGGAAGGCGGCGAAGGTGGCGGCGTACGGGCGGTAGCCGCGTACGCCCATGGCGACGGCCGTGGCGATCATCTGCTGTTCGGCGATGTAGGTCTCGAAGTAGCGTTGCGGGTGGGCCTTCTTGAAGTCTTCGGTGTGGGTGGAGTTGCCGACCTCCGCGTCGAGGACGACGACGTCGGGGCGGGCGCCGAGGGCGGCCAGGGCCTTGCCGAAGGCGCTGCGCGTGGCCACGTCCTTCCCGGTGTCGTAGCGGGGCAGCTCGACGGGGCGGGCGGCCGGGCGCGTGGCCGGTGCGCCGGCCGGTGGCCGGGGGCCGCGGACGGACAGGGAGCGCACGCCGCCGAGTTCGGCGACGGCCCGCTCCGCGAGGTCCTCGGGCAGGGGCTTGCCGTGCCAGCCGTTCTTGTCGGCGACTTCGCTCACGCCCCGGCCCTTGACGGTGCGGGCCAGGACGACGGTGGGGGCCTGGTCGTCGGTGGCGGTGGCCAGGGCCCGGTCGACGGCGCCGAGGTCGTGCCCGTCGATCGTGATCGCGCGGCAGCCGAACGCCTCGGCGCGGCGGGCGTACGCGCCGGTGTCCCACCCCAGCTCGGTGGGGCCGCACTGGCCCAGCCGGTTGACGTCGACGACGGCGACGAAGTTGGCCAGCCGGTGCCGCCCGGCCTTGTCGAGCGCCTCCCAGACCGATCCCTCGGCCATCTCGCTGTCACCGCACAGCGTCCACACGCGGTACGGCTGCCGTTCCAGCTCGCGCCCGGCCAGGGCGATGCCGACGGCGTAGGCGATGCCCTGGCCCAGGGAGCCGGTGGCCACGTCCACCCACGGCAGCACGGGGGTGGGATGCCCCTGCAGCCGGGAGCCGAAGCGACGGTAGGTGCCCATCAGCTCGTCCTCGCCGACGACGCCGGCGGCACGGAACATCGCGTACAGCAGGGGCGAGGCGTGTCCTTTGGAGAAGACCAGGTGGTCGTTGGCCGGGTTGCCGGGGTCGTCCCAGTCGTACCGCAGGTACCGGGCCATCAGTACGGCCATCAGGTCGGCAGCCGACAGGCTGGAGGTGGGGTGGCCGGATCCGGCCGAGGTGCTGGCGCGGACGGAGTCCACCCGCAGCTGCTGCGCCAGCTCGAAGACCTGGGTCAGGTCGGTGTCGGGGCCGAGGGGCTCGGTGGGGGCCCGTGCCGTCATGGTGGGTGCTCCCGTCCTTGCGGCCGGCGCGCCCGGCCGCTGTCTTCATCCTGACCGTCCGGCGCTCCACCGGCGGCAGAAACTGGGCCGGAGGGGTGAGGGCGTCGCTTTCCAGGCAGTGGCGCAATGCTTTCCTTGACGCGCCGACCGCTTCGGTAAATCGTGTGACCGCTGCGCTCGCAGGGGGGAGCGGCGCAGGTCAGCGGGGGTTTCCCCCAGCCCCACACGGCCCTTTTCAAGGAGAGTTCCGCCCTTGTCCGGCGAACAGCATCTGCTCAAGGTCTACAGCGACCGCACCTACGTACACACCACCACCGTGCGCCACCAGGGCACCACCGTGGCCCTGGCCATGGACGACCGGCGCCGGCTGGTCTACACGGTCCTGGACCTGGCACGTCACGACGAGTCCAAGGGGGAGCTGGACGCCGCGTACTGGTCGGAGAACCCGCTGCCGCTGCGCCTTCCTTCCGAGGTGGCGGACACCGGCTTCGCGGCCGCCGGGGCCACCGCGTTACCGATGGTGAAGAAGGGCGGGCGCATCGAGGCGGCGGCCGGGGAGCGGCTGGACGAGGAAGAGGTGGACCCGTTCCTGTCCACCACGGCCCGGCTCACGGCCCCGGTGCCCTTCCACGTCCTGTCGGACGGGACGCACGTCGTCGTGCTGCGCCAGTCCATCGGTGCCGATCACCCGGACGCCGTGCACAAGCTGACCGGAGGCGGCTCCTCCGGTGACCCGGGCCGCGGGGACTACGTGACGGACGCGGCCGGCGCCAAGGTGCCGCTGGTGGCGGACACCCTCCTGTGCGACCGTTTCCTCCTCGTGGGCGGCGAGCTCAAGCCCGTACTGGAGGCCCGCTACCGCCGCAGCCGGCACCGGAGCCGGCCCGACTCGGCCAAGGACAGCCTGGGCACCACGGACATGGAAGGCCGCCCCTTCCGCGAGCCGACCCAGGAACTGTCCTTCGTCCGTCACCTGAGCGGCGGCCGGTTCGCCGCCCTGCTCGTGCCCACCGCCGTCCACGGACAGCAGCGCTGGCAGATCTTCGCGCACCACGACGCCACGGGCCGCATCGACTCCTTCAACATCGAGCAGGGCAAGGACGGCCTGTTCAACCTCCAGGGCACCCGGGCATGGACCAGCCCGGATGCCGCCCACCGCGACGCCGTCTACGAACCGGGCCCCGGCACCTGCCCGTTCACCGGCCTGCCGCTCGTACCCGTCGTCAGCACGGAGGGCCACGCCGAGACCGCCCTGGCCTTCGGCGAGGGCGACGCCCACGTCCGCGTGGCCGAGGGGCCCGAGCTCGCCGGGCGGGACTTCACCGTCGAATTCTGGGCGCGGCGCACCGCGCACGCGCGTCAGGAGTTCCTCCTCGGCCACGGCGACGAGGCCGGCAGCCCCCACAAGTCCCTCCACATCGGCTTCCGCGAGGACAACCGCTTCACCTTCGCCTTCTACGCCGAAGACCTCAACGCCGACGTACGGACCGAGGACACCGCCTGGCACCACTACGCCTGCGTCTACGAGCACGCCGCGCGCCGTCAGACCGTCTACCGCGACGGCGAGCAGGCCGGCAGCCGCACCACGGACAGCGGCTACACCGGCACCGGCGCCCTGCTGCTGGGCCGCGCCCTGGCCCAGAGCGCCCGCGCCGAGCTGGACGAGGTGCGGATCTGGGACCGCGCCCGCACCGCCGACGAACTCCGGCGCGACAAGAGCGTGCGCCTCATCGGCAACGACCCCGGGCTCGTCGCCTACTACCGCTTCGACGAGGGCTCCGGCACCCGCCTGCACGACCAGACCGACCACGCCCGCCACGGCGAACTCCTCGGCGGCCCCCGCTGGGTGACCTCCGAGGCCCCCATCGGCGACCACCCCGGCGTGCGGCGCGACAGCTTCACCGTCGCCGGCCGAAGAACCGTCTCCGGGCTCTCCGCCGTCCTGTACCACCAGCAGGAGGAGACCACCACCGGCTACGACCGGGAGCCCAGGCCCGCCAAGCGCCAGGCCCGCGTCCTGCTGTCGTACGCCACCTCCGGCCCCGACCCGAGGACCGGCGCGGAGACCGACGACGCGTACCTGGCCACCATCGACTTCGGCGTCGGGCGCGACGGGCGCCTCGCCCAGGTGCCGGACGAGCTGAAGCTGCCGGTGCTCGCCGCGCCGGAGGGCAGCTCCGACGTCGAGACGATCAGCGAACTGGACGCCCGGATACGGGAGCTCGTCCAGGACATCGCCGCCAAGGAGACCGAGGTCGCCGACCTCGCCCGGCAGACCGCCGACGTGCCGGAGCTGGAGCGACAGCGCGAGATGTACTACGCCGCGTGGCAGGACATCTCCGGCTGGACGTGCCGTCTCCGCTTCAAGAACACCCGGGACGGCAAGCCGCAGTACCTCGCTGTGAAGGACGACGGCGCGGGGAGCGAACCGCCGCTGATCAGGACCTCCGACAAGGAGGCGAAGTCGGCGCTGTGGGCCGTCCTGATCCCCCCGGGCGCCAGCTGGAGCGGCCCCACGCCCTACCACCTGTACAACCCGCACACCGGCAAGGACATGAACGTCGCCGGTGACCGCCAGGACAACGACGCGCCGCTGATCGTGTGGCCACGGAAAGCCACCGCCTGGAACACCCATTTCCACATCGACGAGCGAAGCGACGGTTACCTCACGCTCGTCAACCGCCACAGCGGCAAGGCGGTCTGCGCCCCCGACCGGCTCGGCGACCGCGTCGTCCAGTACGACCCGGCAGCGGTCACCGAGTCCGGCGAGGGGCTGGTCGTCGTCGAACGAGTCGCCCTCCACGACTTCGGCCGCTCCGACGCCCGCGAGGCCGGCAAGCGCATGGAGGCCCTCGACGCCCAGCTCGCCGAGCTCCGCCCGCAGCGCGAACTGCTGGAACGGCGCCGCCGCGAGATCGAGGCCGACCAGGCCGAGCTCACGGCCAAGCGCGACGAGCTCGCCCGCCTCACCGGCGGCCTCAAGGGCGCCGACGACATCGCGCTGCCCGTCCCCCAGCTCTCCCTCGACCGCACCGGCCTGAGCGCCTCCGGCGCGCTGCTGGCCTTCGCCCGCTCCGCCGACCGGCCGTACCTGCTGGACAGCGCCACCGGCAACGTCGTGCTGTACTTCCGCGGCACCAACGGGCAGTTCTTCGCCACCTACTACGACACCACGGTCCTGCGCTCCTCCCGCAGGCTGACGGCCGGCGACGGCCAGGGAGTCACCTTCACCGCCCGCGACTCCGGCACCGGCCTGGGCTCGGTGACCATCCGCGTCACCGCCGGTGACGGACCCGGCCTGTGCGACATGACCATCGAGCGGGGCGAGGAACGCGAGACCTGGCGGGGGCTGCCGCGCCACGCCGCCGACTTCGCCGCGATCGTCAACGGGACGCCGGAGGAGCCCGTCACGATCGGCGCGGTCAAGTCGTTCGACGCGACCACCAGAATCCTGTCCGGCGGCAAGTCCGGCGACGTCGTCGGCGGTGTCCTCCGGCTCGCCGAACCCCTCTCCGCCGCCCTGCCCGCCGGTACGCCGGTCACCCTCGGCGGTCACCTCTACCTCACGGAGACCGCTTGCGCGCCCGGAGCCACGTCGCTCCGGCTGGACGCCGGCGAGGGCGGCCCCGAGCCGCAACCGGGCGAGGCGGTCCAGCGGCTGCGCTACGACCACCGCCGCGCCTCCTCCAACCGCCCCGGCGTCCCGCTCTCCGCGGGCTCCCGGCTCGTGCTCGCCGACCCGGGCACGGCCCGGGAGGTCCCGCTCGGTGAGGTCGCGGACCTCGTCGCCGGGCACGGCTGCCGCTGGCGCGCCGACAAGCCCGGCCGGGCCTACTCCTTCGACGGGCAGCGCAACGCCCTCACCCTGCCCCAGGAGCAGCTCGACCGGGTGGCGGTGGCCCGCGACCTGACCCTGGAGGCGTGGGTCAACCCCGAGGCGGTGTCCGGCGCGGCCAGGATCGTGCACGCCGGCACCGGCGACGTCCCGTACACGCTGGGCCTGCTCGCCCCGCCCGCCCCCGTCGTGCCCGCGCTGGCCTTCGACGGCAGGAGCGGCGTGGCCATGACCGAGAAGGCCTTCAGCCTCGCGGGCCGGTCCTTCACGGTGGAGTTCTGGGCGCGGCGCACCAAGGAGTGGGACGGCAAGGCGCAGTACGTCGTCGGCCACGGCACCTCGCACGCCACCACCCGTGGCTCCCTGCACATCGGCTGGCGCGAGACCAGCACCTTCACCTTCGCCTTCTACGGCGACGACCTCACCACCACCCACGGCCAGGACTACGCCGGCTGGCACCACTGGGCCTGCGTCTTCGACGCGACCACCCGGGAGCAGGTGATCTACCGGGACGGCGTCGCCGAGGACCGGCGCATCGCCACGGGTACGTACCAGGGCGACGGCCTCTTCAGCTTCGGCAGCCACTTCGGCGGCTGGGTGCCCGACTACGCCGCCGTGGAGATGGACGAGGTGCGGCTCTGGGGCACCGCCCGCACCGCCGCGGAGATCCGGGACCGCAAGAACGTACGGCTGACGGGCAAGGAGCCCGGCCTGATGGGCTACTGGCCCGCAGGCGACCCGCTGGACCGGGTGGACGGCAAGCCCGGCGTTCTGGACCGCTCGGGCAACGACCGGCACGTCCACCTGCGCGGCGGCATCACCACCGTGACCACGACCGCTGAGCTCAAGCAGGCCGCGGAGACGACCTACCGCGTCGTCGCCGGGGCCGGTGACCGGCTGGTGGCCACCCGCGACACCTTCCCGCCGCACCAGTGGACCCACCTCGCCGCCGCCTACGAGCAGTCCTGGGCCGTCGAACTCTCCGACGGCGCGTACCTGGAGGCGGCCGACAACGACGCGCTCGACATCGCCGACGACCTCACCGTCGAGGTCTTCTGCCGCGTCGCCGCCCTGGGCGCGACACAGGGCCTGCTCTCCAAGGGCCGTACCGCCGACGGCTCCGGCGGCAGCGTCCCGTACCGGCTGCTCGTCCTGCCCGACGGAAAGCTGGAGTTCGGCTTCGAGGAGCCGGACGGCAAGCTGGTGAGCTTCACGTCCACCGGGGCCGTCGCCGCGGGAACGTTCCACCGCCTCGCCGTCGTCCGCAAGAGCGGCCGGTCGATGCACGAGCGCAAGGGCAACAAGGAGATCACCGCCGCGGGCGCCGACGGCAAGCCCGTCCAGCAGACCGTCGAGCTGGTGGAGTCCGTCGACGTCCAGGAGTGGCAGGACATCCGCTTCTTCATCGACGGCCGCGAGGCCGGCTCCGCCCGCTACGAGGGCCCCGGCGCCAAGGGCAACACCGGCACGCTCGACATCGGCCGCGCCCGCACGGGCCCGGACGTCCACTCCTTCACCGGTGTCGTCGCCGAAGTCCGGCTGTGGGGCCTCGCCCGTGACGCCGCGCAGCTCGGCACGCCCGTCTCCGCCCGCGACCGCGGCCTGACCGCCCGGTGGCGCTTCGAGGAGAACGCCGGCAACACCGCCGCCGACACCACCGGCTCGCACCCCGCCCGGCTGCGCGGCGCCCGCTGGACCCGCAACCCCGACCCGCGCGGCAGCGCCTTCCGGCTCTACCGCAACGGCATCTCCGTGGCCTGCGACCCCCTCGACGCCAAGGACTTCGCCGACTACGGCGACGCCCAGCTCTCCCTCGGCGCCCGGCTCGAGGGCGGCGAGGTCACCCAGCCCTTCCGCGGCATCCTGGAGGAGGTGCGCGTCTGGCGCACCGCCCGCACCCAGGAACAGGTCCTCGACAACCTCTTCACCCGCCTCAAGGGCGAGAAGGAGGACCTGATCGCCTACTGGTCCTTCGACCGCGCCTCCACCGACGAGAGTGCGAACCTGGTCCGCGACGAGGGCCTGCGCGGCAACGACCTCACCCTCCCCGACGCCCCCCGGCGCCCCGCCGCCGTCCTGTCCACCGCCCCCGTCTCCAGCGACACCGCCCAGGTCCGCTCGGCCCTGGCCGCCATGCGCACCCCCTTCCACGAGACGGTCTCCGCCGCGCCCGCCGTCGCCGAGTACGCGGACATGCAGTACACCGCCAAGGGCGAGGCGTTCGGCGTGCTCAAGCGGGCGTACGGCTGTCTGCGCAACGGCCGCTGGCACCTGGTCACCGGCTACAAGGTCGGCGACCTGATCAGCGAGTGGGTCGGCCAGGTCCAGTTCGACCCGCAGCTCGTCGGCTACGTCGAGGGCGCCCCGCCGGTGCCGTCGGAGAACCTCACCCCCAACACGGTCGATCCCGACCGGGCCACGTACGACGGCGCGTCGTCGGTGACGTTCACCGAGGCCGAGGAGGTGGTCCACTCCCTGTCGTCGGCCAAGGAGCGCAGCGTCGACGCCGCCTTCTCCTTCGCCCTCTCCAACGAGGTCGACGTCGACATGTGGATGATCGCCGCGCCGCTGGGCTTCGGTGTCGCCAAGTCCATGGCCAAGGCCAAGGTGTCGGTGGGCGTGCGCGGCAGCCTGGAGTTCTCCAACAGCTGGGCCGACGAGACCGTGGTCTCGCAGGGCGAGAACACCGCGCGGGCGATGAAGGTGGACCTCTCCGGCAGCTGGGAGGACCCGCTCAAGCCGCTCAATCCGGCGCTCGGGCGCCGCTACGTCCCCGTCAACACCGGCTTCGCGGTGGTCCAGTCGCAGACCGCCGACGTCTTCGCCCTGCGGCTCGCGCACAGCGGCGCCCTGGTCGCCTACCGCATCCAGCCCAACCCCGACATCCCCAAGGACTGGAACGTCGTCCCCTTCCCCCTCAACCCCCGCTACACCAAGCAGGGCACCCTCGACGGCGCGGTCGGCTACGACGAGCGGGGCAAGGTCCTCGACCCGGACTACGCCGGCGCCCGCGACCACGGCGAGTACAGCTACTACAAGCCGCGCGAGGCCTACGCGATCAAGCGCCGCATCCAGCGCGAGCAGCAGCGGCTGCGCGGCTACTACGAGTCCGTCTCCACCGAGACCCACGCCCCCGACCCCACCGCCGAGCGGGCGGGCCGCGTCCTGGGCGGCGCGATCGGCGGCGAGACGGCACCCGGCAAGGGACGCGACACGACCGGCAACACCACCGGTGACGGCTTCTCCCGGCGCGACCTGGTCAACACCTACGTCTGGACGGCGGACGGCGGTTTCTTCTCCGAGACGACACAGACCACCGACGTGGTGAGCGAGACGACCTCGGGCTCCTACTCGCTGTCCGGCTCGGTGGGCGCGTCCGTCGGCACGTCCTTCGACGTCATGGGCGTCGGGATCAACGCCCAGCTCGACGCCTCCGTCGGCGGCGGCATGACCGTCACCCGGGCCCGCGGCAAGGAGGCGACACGCTCCTTCGGGCTCGACGTCACCTGCTCCCCCTCCGGGAACGTCCAGCAGTACGACGCCAACCGCAAGCCCGTCTTCGACGCCGACGGCAACCCGGTCAACGCGCCGGGCAAGGTCGACGCGTACCGGTTCCTCACCTTCTACCTCGGCGAGGACACCGAGCACTTCGACACCTTCTTCCACAAGGTCGTCGACCCGAAGTGGCTGGAGAACGCCACCGACCCCAACGCCGCGGCCCTGCGCCAGGCCCGCCAGTCGGACCGCAAGCCGCCGTGCTGGCGGGTGATGCACCGCGTCACCTTCGTCAGCCGGCTCCTGCCGCCCGTCACGAGCGCCGCCGCCCCGCCCCTGGAGCGCGCCGTCCGGGAGCTGGACCTGGCGAGCAACTACGAGCTCGTGCGCCGCCTCGACCCGTACGTCAAGGGCGCGACCACGAGCCTCGCCGACCTGGGCACGGCGGTCCGCGAGGCCCTCGGCACCCACCTGCCGGGTCTGCTCCCGCACGCCGACGCGGTGACCGGCTTCATGGCGCAGTACTACGGAGTGGAGGCCTAGGATCCGCCCGGCGGATCTTCATCGCGGCACAGCCCCGCGCCCCGCAAGGGGCGCGGGGCTGTGCCGATCTGCGGCTGCCGCCGCGTGGGCGCGACAAGCCACGACGCACCCGCAGACGGGGGCTGCATGATCCGCCGGGCAGGCCCTGGACGCCCCTACAGGGCCGCGGTGAGCATGATTTCCCTGACCCGGTCCACGTACTTCGGCACGCCCGCAGCGGCCTGCGCCGTGTCCGGCATGCCGACCACCAGGTCGGCCCGGTCGGGGAACCAGTTCAGCCACAGCGACACCCCGCTGGCGTTGTCGGGGCCGGTCAGGACCGTCGCGCCCGCGTCGAGGTAGTCGCGGGCGCCCGGTGCGGAGCGTGCGTCCACGTAGGACGCCATGGGCGGGATGTCGGGGGCGGCACCGTCCTCGACGAGCAGGTCGAGTGCCCGGTGCAGGGGCACGTCGTACCCTTCGCGGGCCCGCTGGAAGCCCTGCTGCGCGGCGGCGATCGTGCCCGCGAGGCTCGGCGAGGCGGGCAGGCGGAACAGCAGGGGGGCGAGGTTGACCAGCCAGCCGTGCACGCGCAGCAGCCGGGGGTGGGCCCTGGTCGACACGGCGGTCAGGACACGGTAGGTGTCGTTGCCGGTGAACTCCTCCTGGGCGAGGGCCAGCGCGGCGAAGAAGCCCGCGGCCAGGCCGCCGCCGTGCCGGGCGCAGAAGGCGCGGAACGCGCGTGCCTGCTCCCCGGTGAACACCGGGTACTCCAGGCGCGTGGCGGGCAGCAGATCGCCGGTGTCGTTGCCGAGGTCGACGGGGAAGGCGGGGAAGCCGCCGTCCTTCACGGCCAGGAACTCCGACCAGGCGGCGAGCTCCGGTGCTCCCTTCGTCAGCGACGCGGAGCGCCGGTGCTCGCGACGGTTGAGGTCCAGATAGCCGGGTGCCGGCGGCAGGTCGACCGGGGTTTTGCAGCGCGCCGCGTGGTAGCGGATGCGCAGTTCGTGGAACAGCAGTGTCAGGGAGTGTCCGTCGGTGTAGGCGTGGTCGATCGCGAAGTACACCGTGGACGTCGTCTCGCGGCGGATCACTCCGGCCAGCAGGCCCGGCCCGTTCACCGAGGTCTTCTCGTCGATCCGCCGGTGGAGGTGGGCCCGCAGGCCGGCCGTGTCCGGGAAGTCGCCCACGGGCACCGGGTGCACGGTGAGGGAGTCGGGCGGTATACGGAACCCGGTCAGGGTGTCGCCGTCCGGGTCGTACCAGGTGTGGAACGCCTCGTGCCGGCGCACGAGCCCCTGCCACGCCTCGGTGAGGGCGTCGAGGTCGGCGCGGCCCGGCAGGTCGAACGTCATGGCCACCCAGGGCGACTGCTGCCGGCCGGCGGCGCGGTGGGCGGCCGCCAGCTGCAGGTGCGCCCGCTGGAAGTGGGAGGCGGGCACGTCGTGCGGCTCGGGCGCCCGGTCGGTTCTCGCTTCGAACTCGGTCACGTGGCCCGGCTCGGGCCGCCAGTCGACGATCTGGGTCATGCGCACGGTGGGGTCTCCTGTTCCGTCGGGTGATGCGAGGTGCGCGGGGGTCAGGCGGGCGTCGGCACCGCTGCGGCCCGGTGGCCCTGCACGACACGGTCCGCGGCCTGCGCGGCGGCGAGGACGAAGCGTCCGACGTTCGCGCGGGCCACGGCCGTGCCGGGGAAGCGCGTCGAGAGGTGGACGCCGCGTTCGCTCCTGGTCAGCCACACGTACACCTCGGCCGGGCCGTGGATCCGGCTGCGCAGCATCACGTCCTCGGGCCGGGGCGGGGTGCCCGTCACCCGGCGTACGTCGAGGTAGGACACGACGAACCGGGGGTGGATCGGCCTGCGCAGCATGCGGCTGACGTGGGGCAGTGAGCTGCCCGGTCCCGGTGCGCGCCGGCGCAGTTCGGCGGTGGCGGTGGCGACGGTGTCGGCGAAGGCCGCTCCGGGGGCGGCCGGGATCCGTACGGGGTGCAGGCCGACGAACCAGCCCGGGGCCGCTCGCCAGCGTGCGGGCCGGGTGTCGGCGAGGCTGATCACGGACAGCTGCCGTGCGCCGGTGACCTCGGCCGAGGCGAGTGCCAGGCAGGCGAGCAGTCCGGCGGCGGTCGTGCCTCCGGCGGCGCGGGAGGCGGTGGCGAATCTGCCGGCGGCGGGGCCGTCGAGCAGCCAGTGGTAGCCGCTCGTCTGCGGGATCGGTGTTCCGGGCGCGCCGAGCGGCAGGGGGAAGGCGGGGGTACGGCCGCGGGTGTCGGTGGGCAGGGCCCGCCAGGGAGCGGTGCGGTCGGGTTCCGCCGGCAGCCGTTCCAGGAGCTGCCGCTCCTCGGCCCCGTAGTCCAGGAAGGTCGGCCGGGGCGCGGGCGCGGTGCGTCCGGCCAGGGCGTCGCGGATCTCCCCCGGGATCATGGCGAGTGTGCAGCCGTCCATGACGCCGTGGTCGGCGCCGACGAACACGGTGAGTGCGTCCGCGCCGTCGACCGTGGCGAAGAGCACCGGAGGCCAGCCGAGCGGTCCGGTGCCGCGGTCGAAGAAGGCTTCGATCTGCCGCCCGATCGAGGCCCCGTCGGCGAAGTCGCCGACGTCCTGCCGTCGCAGGGTGACGGCGCTCTCGGGGAGCGTGCGCCGTGCGCAGCCTCCGGGGGCCGGTATCAGCGTGCTGCGCAGGTGCTCGTGTGCGCGCAGCCAGGCCGAGAAGGCGGATGCGATCCGCTCCGGGTCGCACCGGCCCACGCGGAAGGACACCCCGATCCATGCCGGAGCCACGTGCCGCGGCCCGCGGTCGGCCGCCGCACGCACATGGTGTTCGTGGACGAGTGCGGGCGCCCGGGGGTCGTCCCTCCAGTCCGCGTCCGGGGCGGACGGCGTCCAGAACACGAGTCGGCCGGCGGGAATGTCGCTGTCTCCCAATTCCGTGAATTCCACTGGAATTCCTTCCCCCTATGACACCTCATCGACGTCCCAATTGACGCCTCGATACGCCTCGATACGGCTCGCGGAAGCTAACCGATCACGATGAAACAAAGATGAAGGAGAGACGTTTTCGCTGATCAACAGCGCGGTTGGGCGGCACGGGAGAACCTCGCGCTTGTTGCTCCCCGATCACGCTGCTAGCGTCGGCGCCCGTCATTCGCTCCGCATTCCGTCATTTCCATGACCGTGTCGACGGAGGTCGATTCATGAACGTACGGGCAGGCACGCCCTCCACGGATTACGCGGCGCTGCGCCGTGATCCGGAATACGCCGGGTTGAACCGCGCGCTGCTCGATCTGGTCCCGGTGGGCTCCGGGCCGGCCGTGCTCGATCTGGGGTGCGGCGACGGGGCCGTCAGCGAGCAACTGCTCGCGCGCGACGCGGCGATGTCGCTGGTCGGCGTCGATCCGGACGCGGCGCTGCTGGATGCTGCGCGCGCCCGGCTGGGCGACCGGGCGCGGTTCGTCGAGGGCGACGCGTCCGCCGTCGCCCGGCTGTTCCGCCCGGGCGTCTTAGACGTCGTCGTGCTGGCCAACTGCATTCATCTCGTCCCGGACCTCGCCGAGGCGCTCGAGGCGATCGGCGAGGTCCTCGGGGGCGGCGGACGCCTGGTGTTCAACTCGGCCTTCTACGCGGGCGCCGAGTCGGGGGCCGACCTCCCCCTGTACGCCGAGCTGGTCGCCGGCGCCCGCCGCGCCGCCCGGGAGCGCGGGCTGCCCCTGACCCGGTCGGCCGCCGGTCGGCCGGCGGGGCTGCGCAGGACCGCCGGGGACTACCGGGCCGCGCTCGCCGGCGCGGGGTTCACCGATGTCGCCACCGCCGAGCGGGAATTCACGCTCGGCCCGCGTTTCCTCACCGCGCTGTGCTCGACTCCGATGTTCGCCACGGCCGCGCTGCCCGGGGTCGACCGGCACACCGCCGCGGAACTTCTCACCGCCTCGCTGGAAAAGCAGTACGCGCGCGCCCCGTTCACCATCACGCGGCGTTGCGTGTACTTCTCCGCCACCCGGCCCTGACCACCGTTCGAAAGGAAGAATTCCCATGACCGAGATACTGGACGCCGTCACCCGGGTCATCACCGGCATCCGCCCGGACCTGGGCGGCCCCGGAGCGGCCGTCACCCGTGATTCCGCCCTGTTCTACGCCGCCGATCCCGGGCAGCCGGTGCTGGGGCTGGACTCCATGGAGGCCCTGGAGCTGATCGCCGCACTGGAGCGGGAGTTCGGCATCGAGCTGGCGGAGACGGACATCAGGATCGCATCCTTGCGCACCGTCGGGGACGTGGTGGACGCGATGGCGGCGGCCCGGTGATGCACAGGACGGCGCGCAACCGCGTGCTGGTGACCGGCATCGGCGTGGAGTCGTGCGCGGGCGACACACCGGACGAGCTGTGGGACGCCCTGGCCACGGGGCGTCCCGCGATCTCGGCGCTGGATCTCGACGAACCGCTGCCGTGCCGGGTCGGCGGGGTGATCCGCGGGTTCGACCCGGGCCGGTACATGTCCGTCCCGCAGGTCCGCCGCACCTCGCGCTTCCAGCAGCTGCTGTTCGCCGCGGCGCTGAAGGCCCGGCAGGACGCGGGGCTGCGCACGGCCCCGGGGGCCCTGTACGTCGGTACCGGCGGTGGCGGGCTCGACGAGACCGCGCGGCAGGTGACCCTGCTGCGCGCGAGCGGGTGGTCGCGCATGGACCGGCTCGGGCTGCTGCGGCTGCTGCCCAACCAGGCCGCCGGGCTCGTCGCCCAGGAGCTGGGCATCACCGGCCCGGTGCTCACCCTCTCCACCGCCTGCGCCTCCTCGACGGACGCCATCGGGGCCGGTCTGCGCGCGGTGCGCGACGGCATCGCCGACATCGTCCTGGTCGGCGGGGTGGAGAGCTGGCTGGACGTGCCGGCCCTGGCGTCGTTCTGCCTGCTGGACGCGCTCTCGCAGCGGCCAGCGGCGCAGGCGGCGGCCGCGTCCCGGCCGTTCGACCGGGACCGCGACGGCATGGTGCCCGCCGAGGGCGCCGCCGTGCTCGTCCTGGAGTCCGAGCGGTCCGCGCTGCGGCGCGGCGCGACCGTGCACGGCGAGGTGCTGGGCGCCGCGTCCACCTGCGACGCCCACCACCCCGTGGCGCCCCGGCCGGACGGCGCGGTGGCGGCCGGGACGATCGAGCTGGCCTGCGCCGACGCCGGCCTGGAGACCGCCGCCGTGGACCTGATCAGCGCGCACGGGACCTCGACGCCGCTCAACGACCGGACCGAGACGGCGGCGATCAAGCGCGCGTTCGGCCCGCACGCGCGCGACGTGGCGATCACCGCGCCCAAGTCGGTCATCGGCCACGCGTGCGGCGCGTGCGGGATCATCGAGAGCGTCGGCGTGCTGCGGGCCATGCAGGACAAGTACGTACCACCCACCGCGAATCTGGACCACCCCGATCCGGACTGCGACCTGGACTACACCCCACTCGTGGGCCGGTCCGCTGTGATCAATGTGGCCGTCAAGCAGAACTTCGGTTTCGGCGGTCAGAATTCGGCGGTGGTGTTCGGGTCCGCGTGACGGCACCGTCGTCGAGGGGGTGCGGCGCCGCCCGCCCGCGCGGACCACCGGCGGCGCGGCGTTCCCGGTGGGCGCGGCGTTCCCGGTACGTACGGCTTTCCCGGTACGTACGGGCCAGGTGGTCCTGCAGGCGGGCGTGGCGGAACTGGTAGACCGCGCCGCTCTGGCGGAGCACGCCCCGCCGGTAGGCGTCCTCCAGGAAGGCGACCACGGACCAGGGCAGCCGGCCGGTCAGGGGCAGC
The DNA here is from genome assembly GCF_057552455.1 of Streptomyces sp. PKA51. NCBI lineage: Bacteria > Bacillati > Actinomycetota > Actinomycetes > Kitasatosporales > Streptomycetaceae > Streptomyces > Streptomyces sp. PKA51. The sequence continues at coordinate 155,863 of NZ_BAAJPZ010000011.1, read as the reverse complement.
CAGATGCGGGAGAAGACCGCCCACTGGCCCCAGGCGGTCAGGGCGAGGGCGTAGCCCAGGGCACCGCAGAGCCCGCTGATGAGGCCGAGTTTGAGGGAGGCCTCGGTGCTCCAGACGAGCGGGCCCAGGAGCATCGACAAGGGCCGCACGGCCACCGCGGACCCGACCCCGGCCAGCAGCCCGAAGGCGGGGACCCACACCAGGACCTGGGCGATGGCCGTCCGGCGGTTCGTGCGCAGCAGGCCGGCCGGGTTGACGGCGGAGCGGATGTCGAGAGGGGTGGCGAGGAGGGTGAGCAGGCCGAGGGTGGGACCGCCACCCAGGGCGAACACGGAGCCGAAGAACGCGGCGTCGTAGAGGCCGAAGTACAGCATGCTCAAGGGGCCGGTGCCGTAGACGAGGCCCTTGAGCACGCCGTGTTCGAAGCCGTAGCCGAGGCCGAAGACGAGCCCGCACAGGAAGCCGACGGCGGTGCGCCGGAGGACTGTGCGCCCGGGCGGGCCGGCCCCGCCGAACACCCTCATGCGCACGCCCGACGGCGCCACCGCCGTGTTCCTGCCCGCGACCATGAACCAGTGGGCCAGGGCGCAGATCAGCGCGGCGAGCAGCCCCGTCATCAGCCCTTCCACGACCTGGAAGCCCAGCGGGTCGAAGAGGGTGCCGACGACGCAGTCGACGAGCCCGACGAGCAGGCCGGTCACCAGCGCGGTCACCACGGTGCGCGCGGCGCGGCCCAGCCCCGAGCCGAGCCGCCACCACTCCAGGTCGGGTGTGTCGAGCCGGGTCAGGTGGTGGGCGAGATAGCCGAGCCAGTACTGGGCGCGTTCCGGATCGAAGGCGCGGCGCCGGCCGCCGGCCGTGCCGTGCTCGGCACGGAGGCGGTAGGCGGAGGCGGTGAAGGCGTCGAGGAGGTGCTCCTCCAGCTCGGCGGGGCCGCCGAACCGGCCGGTGTCCAGCAGGGCGGCCGGGTCCCGGCCCGGGGTGTCGCTGTAGACGGCGCGGGCGAGCGTGACCATCAGCGGGGTGGTCAGCACCGCGGCGAGGTGGGTGGCGCCGCGGCCGCGCGGCCGTGCGCGCAGTGCGCTCAGCACGGGCTCCCAGGCGGTCGTCGCGGCGTTACCTCCGCGGGCCTTGCGGGCGGTGCGGGGCAGGTAGTCGGCCAGGTCGTCCGGGGTGAGGTCCGTCAGCTCCACGGCGGCGGCGGAGGTGAGCACGTCGGTCTCGGCGACCGCCGTGGCGTACTCGGCCGGACGGCTCGTCAGCAGCAGCGGCAGCGTGGTGGCGTTGAGCGCCTCCAGCGCGGGGCGGTGCAGCCCGGCGGCGATCTCGTCGAAGCCGTCCAGCACGGGGAGCACCCGGCCGGCCTCGACCAGCGCGGCGGCCAGGCTCGGCCGGCCGGGCGCCGGGCCGGCGAGACCGGGGTGGTCGCGGACCAGCTGTGCGGTGAGCCAGTCCCGGAAGGTGGTGGCGGTGGGGTCCCACGCGCCGATGCTGAAGATCACGGCCACGGGCTCGGCACGGGTCCGCGAGGCGGTGTGGTCCAGGACGAAGCGTGTGGTGAGGACGGACTTCCCGGAACCGGGCCGGCCCAGTACCACCAGCCGCCCCGAAGGGATCCTGCGGTGGACGTCCACGATGTGCTCCAGCCGCCCGCCGAGGTCCAGCGGTCCCGGGGCGGCCCCGGCGGGCAGGCGGCGGATGTTGGCCCAGTGGTCGGTCAGTTCGTCGGACGCCGGCCGCCAGCGCACGGGCAGCGGGTAGGGGTCGTGCACCTGCCGCTGCTCCTCCTCGCGCCGCCACCGGGCGGCGACGGCGTGGGCGAGCTGGTCGGCGACGTCGGCCAGGGTGTCGTACAACGGCGAGACGGGCCGGGGAGCGGCGCCCGGTGCGGCCGGAAGCAGCCGCTCCGTGGCCGATCCCGGAAGCAGCCGTTCCGTGGCCGGCCCCGGAAGCACCGGCCCGGTGGCCGGTTCCACCGGAAGCACCTGCCCGCCGGCCGACCCGGGCGAAAGAACCCGCCCCGTGGCCGATCCGGCCGCAACGGCCTGCCCGGTGGCCGGTGGACCGTCGACGGGCGGGGCGTCGGGGCGGGCTGCGTGCCCGCTGCGGCGGACGGCGGCCGCCAGCAGCTCCTCGCGCTCGGCCGGTGCCAGCCCGAGCGCGTCGGCCAGCAGCCGCACCGTGGTCACCCTGGGGTCGGCACGCTCGCCGGTCTCCAGCCCCCGGATGGTGCGCACTCCCACTCCGGCGCGTTCCGCCAGCAACTCCTGCGTCATGCCCGCGTCGCGCCGCAGCCGCCGTAACAGCGTGCTGAACTCACTGGCCACAGGTCAGGGCCTCCCCCTCGCACAGATGTTTCCCCAGGTGAGGGACTCTAGCGCGGCCACCGGCCGCAAACGGCCGGTCGTATGGCCTGTCCGCTGCGCGGACACGGGACGAGCGTCGGGGCATCCGCCGCGGACAGCGGCCCGAAGCCCGGGGAGCCACGATGCCGATCACCACGACCACCGCACTCGGACGCCAGGAGCGCGACGTCCTCTACGCGGTCGGTTGCGGTCTGCGGGACGACGAGATCGCCGCCGCCCTCGCCCTCGACGAGGACGCCGTGGCCGGGCACCTCGCACGGATCCTCGCCGCGCTGGGGCTGCGCGACCGGGCCGCCGCCATCGTCCACGCGTTCGACATCGGTCTGGTGGCTCCCGGCCGCGGCCCCCGCAGACAGCCGGCGAACCCGCGGCCCGCGCCCGCCGGCCACCACGGGCCCGGGCCGCGGTTGCGGATCTCGGTGCTCGGCCCGCTGCGGGCGTGGCGCGACGGGCAGCCCCTGGACCTGGGGCACCTGCGCCAGCAGGCCGTCCTGGCGGCGCTGGCCCTGTGCCAGGGCCGGACGGTCAGCCGGCAGGAGCTGCTCGACGGGGTGTGGGGACAGGAGCCGCCGAACACCAACGTGGTGCCGGTGTACGTCTACCGGCTGCGCAAGGCCCTGCACACGGCAGGCGGCCCGGACGCGGTGATCGCACGTGACCGCAGCGGCTACCGGCTGCTGCCCGGCGTGGTCGCCGTGGACGTGGCCCGCATGGAGGAACTGGTCACCGCGGCCGGCGCGGCCGAGCGCGCGGGCGACCTGACGGCTGCGGTCCGCTCCTGCGCCCGGGCACTGGAGCTGTTCCGCGGGGAGCCCCTGGCCGGCCAGCCGGGGCCGTTCGCCGAGCTGGAGCGGCTGCGGCTGACCGAGCGCAGGGTCGTCCTCGTCCAGCGCAAGCTCGACTGGCAGCTGCGGCTGGGGCAGCACTGCGAGGCGATCGCCGAGCTGTCGGCGCTGGCCGTGGCGCAGCCCCTGAACGAACCGGTCGCCGCGATGCTGATGCGCGCGCTGTACCTCGGCGGCCGGCAGGCCGACGCGCTGAGCGTCTACGCCCGCACCCGCCGCCGGCTGGCCGACGAGCTGGGGGTCTCGCCGGGCCCGTTGCTGCGGCAGACGCACCGCACGATCCTGCGCGGGGACGACGTCCGCCTCGGCCTGAGCGGAACCGCGCGGTGACCGGCCCGGCAGGGCCCACGCGCGCCGAGGAGCTGCTGCTGGCGAGGATCACGGCGGCGGCCGGCCGCGAACGCCTCGGCAGGCGGCGCGGCACCTATCAGGGAGTTGTGCGCCCCGCGGCCCCGAAGGGCTTGTGGGGCCAGGGGATCGGCGCCCTGTTGGCCCTCGCCCGGCACCTGGGAACCTGCGCTGCCGACGTGCGCGACGAGGCGCGACTGGACCTGTACGAGCACGGGATGACGGTCGCCGTCAAAGGCCGCATCCACGTCGTCCGTTACGACACCACGGCGGTGTTCCGGACGGGGGCCGCCTCGCACGCGCTCACCGGCGTCGGCGGCGAGCGGATCGTGCTGCACGACGGGCCGGAGGAGGACGACGTGCCGCCATGGCGGGCCGGGATCGAGCGGGGCGTCACCCGGGCCCGACTCCCCCGGGCGCTGGCCGCGCTCGGCAGGGGCGAGCGCCTGGCCTTCGGCGGCATCCGGCTGACCCGGGAGGAGATCGGGTGCGGGGAGGTGCGCGCACGGTGGCCGCAGGTCCGCGACCTGCGGGTCCGGCAGGGCGCCGTCGTGCTCGACACCGTCGACGGAACCGCGCACGAGCTGGCCGCCGACCTGTCCCGGATCCCGAATCTCTGCGTCCTGCGGGCGCTCGTCGAGCACCTCGGGCGGGAGGGCGGGCGCTGAACTCCCGGCCATTTCATCGCGATGTCAACGCCCGTCCCTAACGTCGAAGCGCTGCACAGCAGTTCCGTGTCGCCAGTTCCGTGGCGTCAGTTCCTTGTCGTCAGTTCCTTGTCGTCTCGACCGAAGCAGCAGCAGGAGGAGCACGCAATGTCCCTGTTCCGGGCCCTGACCCGCAGATGGCGCAAGACGATCGTCGCCGGGGCGGCCACGGTCATGACGGCGGCCGCCGCACCGGCCGTCGCCCACGCGGACCCGGTCCACCACTACTACCTGGAGGTGGGCGGTACGGGCTCGGGGGCGCCCGCACCGGACTGCACCGGCAGCTACCGGTTCGCCAACCAGCACCTCGACGGCGGCATTCCGGTGCCGGTGTGCTACCCGGCGAGCGCCGGCCCCTGGCTCAACGGCCGCAATCAGTACCCGGACCCGAGCGCGCCGTCCTTCGACGCCAGCGTCCGCGAGGGCTACCGCAATCTGCTGGCCGCCGCCGAGGACACCCACCGCCGTGATCCGAACGCCCGTTTGACCCTCGTCGGCTACTCCCAGGGCGCACAGGTGGCCGACCTGGTGCTCCAGGCGATAGCCGGCGGCGGCACCGGCATCCCCCGCTCGCTGGTCGACGGCAAGCTCTACGCCGACCCGATGCAGCCGGGCACCGGCATCTGGGCGAAGCTGCCCAAGGGCTGGAGCGCCCTGGGCTTCACCTCCCCCGGCCCCGGCCCGGAGAAGTTCGACGGCATCCCGGTGCAGCGCTTTTGCATCCGTACGGACGGGGTGTGCGACGCGACGGCCCTGACCTCCGTGCTCGGCTTCTTCGCCCAGCACCCGAAGTACTGGCAGGACGGCGACGTCATGACCAGGACCATCGGCAAGGACGGCGGCGACGGAGTCGTCTGGTACGAGTCCTGACCGCTCGGCGACCGGCGGAACGAGTGCGGTTCCCGACGTGAGAGAGGTCGGGATCGGTGTGAGACTGGGTACGGAAGGGGTGATCCCCGTGCCGGAGCCATCGCGCGCGTCCGCCGGTCCCGACACCGCCATCGACGAGAATCGGCTGGAAGAGCTGATCGTCGAGGCGCAGACGGCGCTGCCGGTCGAGCTGCCGGGGCTGGCCGACCGGTGCGCCGCGGCCCTCGGCCTGGACTCCGCGCTGATCTACCTCGTCGACCTGCAGCAGCAGCTCCTCGTCCCCCTCGACGAGGCCATGGAAGCGCTGCCGGTGGACCGCTCGCTGGCCGGCTGGGCGTACCGCACGCTCTCCCCGCGCGTGGACGACGCCGACGCCAGTGTCATCGTCTGGCTGCCCCTGGTCGACGGTGCGGAGCGGCTGGGCGTGCTGGCGGTGCGGACCACCGCGCTGGACGGGGTGCGGATGCGGCGCAGCCGGATGCTGGCCTACCTGTTCGCCATGCTGATCACCTCCAAGCGCGCCTACAGCGACTGGCTCGCCGCCCGCGCCCGCACGGTGCCCATGCGGTTGCCCGCCGAGATGCTGCGGGCCTTCCTGCCGTCCCACACCATCGGCAGCGCCCGGTGCGTCTCGACCGCGGTCCTGGAACCGGCGTACGAGATCGCCGGCGACGCCTTCGACCACGCGGTGGTCAAGGACGTGCTGCACACGATGATCATCGACTCCATGGGACACGACCTGGCCTCCGGGCTGACCACGTCGGTCGCCATGGCGGCGGCGCGCAACGCCCGCCGCGGCGGCGGCGACCTGGCCGACGTCGTCGACTCCGTCGACCGGGCGCTCGCCGAGTGGCTGCCCGACCATTTCTGCACGGGTGTCCTGTGCCGGCTCGACGCGGTCACCGGGGTCCTGCGCTGGGTCAACTGCGGTCATCCGCCGCCGCTGCTGATCCGTGCCGAGCGGGTGCTCGCCGGGGCACTGGACAGTCCCCCGCAACCGCCGATCGGCCTGGCCGACCATCTCTCCCCGGCGACCCGGGAAGTCCACGAGACGACGCTGGAACCGGGCGACTGCGTCCTGCTCTACACCGACGGTGTCGTGGAGGCCCGCGACACGGACGGTACGGAGTTCGGCCTCGACCGGTTCACCGACTTCATCATCCGCTCCTCCTCCGCCGGCCAGCGCCCGGCGGAGGTCCTGCGGCTGCTCATCCACGCCATCCTCGACTACCAGCGCAACACCCTGCGGGACGACGCGACCATCCTGCTCTTCGAATGGCGCCCGCAGCACCGGTGACGCGCCCGGCCGGTTTCCGCCGCCCTCATCCGCCCGATGGAGGCTGCCCGCCGGGCAGGGGTTCCTCGCGCATCGCGAGTGCCAGGACGAGGGCGAGCACCATGAAGGGCACCGTCCAGCCGAAGACGGTGTGGAAGGCCGCCGCGGCCTGCGCCGGGCCCGGCTGCGGGGAGGGCAGCCCGGCGGCGAGGATCGCGCCGAAGAGGGCGGTCCCGAAGGCACCGCCGAGCGTGCGGCAGAAGTTCAGTACGGCGGTTGCCGCGCCCACGTCCCGGTACCCGGCGCTGTTCTGCCCCGCCAGCAGGGCGACCTGGACGAAGAAGCCGAGGCCCACACCGGCGACCGCGAGTGGGACGACGAGCCACGGCGCCCCCGTGTGCGGCCCGGCCCGGCTGACAACCGCCAGCGCCCCGCCGGCCAGCACCGCACCCGCGACCGGGTACGCCTTGTAGCGTCCGGTCCTGGCGATGACGGGTCCCGACAGGGCGGCGGCCACCACGATGCCGAGCAGCATCGGGATGACGTACAGCCCGGCCCGGAAGGCCGACTTGTGCTGCACCAGCTGCAGGAACGTCGGCACGTAGAGCATGGCGGCGAACATCACCGTCCCGACGACGAGGTACTGCGCCGTGGCCAGGGCGAAGACCGGGCGGCGGAAGAGCCGGGGCGGCGTGAGGGGTTCGGCCGCCCGGCGCTCGACGACCACGTACAGGGCCAGGGCCACGGCCCCCACAGCGATCAGCCCGAGAAGAACGGGCGAGCTCCACGCGTAGCGGTGCCCGCCCCAGGTGGTGACGAGCACGACGGACGTGGTGAACACCGTCGCCACCAGCGCCCCCAGGACGTCCGGCCGGCCGCCGGGGTCCGCCGGGCGTGGCAGGCGCAGCCGCAGTGCGACGGCCGCGAGGGCGACGGCGCCGATCGGCAGGTTGACGTAGAAGATCCAGCGCCACGACAGCCCGTCGGCGAACGCCCCGCCCAGCAGCGGCCCGGCGACGAGGGCGAGCGCGGCCACCATGCCCAGGAGGGCCTGGTGCCGGGCTCGTTGCCGCGGTGCCGCCAGGTCACCGGTGATGGCCATCACGAGCGAGGTGATGCTGCCGCCGCCGATGCCCTGCAGGGCACGGCTCAGGGAGAGGTGCAGCACGCTGCCGGCGGTGGCGCTGAGCAGGGAGCCGCACAGGAAGACCAGAAGGGAGACCTGGAAGATCCCCTTGCGTCCGTACATGTCGCCGAGCCTGCCGAAGACCAGTGTCGTCACGGCACTGGTCAGCAGATAGGAGGTGGCGATCCACGAGACGTCGGTGGTGGTGCCCTGCAGGTCCTCGGCGATCGACGGCAGGGCGGTCGTCACGATCGTCTGGTCCAGGTTGGCGACGAACAGCGCCAGCATCAGGGGCAGGACGACCATCACGACGCGTCCCGGGGCAGGGGGTGTTCCGGATGGGTGCGATTGCGGCACATCCACCACAGCCAGGCCGCATACTCGGCGCAGGCCCGGCCCTTGGCGTGCCACGTGAGGTGGCCCCCGCCTCCGCCGAGGCGTTCGCCCAGGGCACGCACGGCGACATGCAGGACGGCACCGGTCAGGGCCGTCGTCCGATGTTCCTCGGCGCACAGCACCCGCATCATGCGTTCGCGCTCGCCGGCGCTGTCGCGCAGCACGGCGTACATGCTCCGGCGCAGCTCGGCCGTGGTCCGTCCGGGGTCGCAGAAGATGCGGTGCAGGGCTGCGGCGAGATGTTCGCCCGCCCGGCCCGCGGCCTGCCGGCGGTGGCCGTGCCGGGCGACGCTCCTGGTGTGGGCGAGGCATTCGGCGTCCCGCAGCGCGAAGGTCAGCCCGGACGCCGTGAGCGGGTGGCAGGCGCCGACGGCGTCGCCCACCAGGACGTACGGGCCGCGGCCGTGGAAGCTGCGCGGCCGCAGCCGGTTGGCCGCCCACTGGACGCCGCCGTGCCGCAGCGCGTCCTGCAGGGCATCGGCCATCTCCTGCGGAAGCAGGGGGGCGTAGGACCGGTACAGGAAGGTCAGCAGCGGACCGGAGCGCAGCGGCAGCAAGGGGACGTCGAACATCAGCCGGACGGTGCCGGGGGCGATCCGGTACGCCAGGACGGGCCCGGGGCCGCCCGCGAAGAGATGGCCGTAGCCCTCGGTGGGGAGCGGCACACCGTGGATCAGTACCCCGGCCGTGCGGGAGACGGTCGTCGGCGCGGCGGGGGCGGGCCGCAGCGCGCGCCGCACGAGGGACCTCTGCCCCTCGGCACCGACGACGCGCCGCACGCGCACGTGCCGCAGGGAGCCGGCCCCCTCGGTGTACGTGACGGTGGCCTGCTCGACGGACCGGACGCGGCAGCCGAGGGCCAGGGTGACGCCCGGGTGGGCGGACGCCCCGGCGCGCAGGGCGGTGACCAGGTCCTCGTGCCGGACGACGGCGGCGCGCCGGCCGTCGGGGCAGGGCAGCGTGATGGGCGGACCGCCGTCCTCGGGGTGCAGGACGAAGCCCAGGGCGGGGGTCGTACGGGCCGGCGGCAGGTCGACGCCCAACCGGTGCAGGGCGTCGAGCCCGGTGGGGTGGATCCACTCGCCGGCCAGCCGCGCCGGGGGCCGGCGCGCGGCCTCCAGCAGCAGCACGCGCAGGCCGCGCCGTGCATGCGCCAGGGCCGCGGCGCAGCCCGCCGGTCCCGCGCCGACGACGGCGACGTCGTACGCGGCGCGGCTCATGGCTTCCTGCGGCGGTAGCGCAGCAGGCAGGGTTGGCGGGGCGGGGTGAACATCGACAAGCGGGCCGGACGGACGTCGGGCTCGGCGAGTTCGAGGTCGAAGTCGCGCAGCAGGGCGCTCCAGAAGACTTTGATCGCCTGCTGGGCGAAGGGCATGCCCGGGCAGAGATGGCGTCCTCCGCCGAAGCCGATCAGTGGGCTGGGCGTCACGCGGTGCTCCGCACGGCAGGCGTAGCGGTCGAGGTCGTAGTGGTGGGGGTCGTCGAAGACCTGGGGCAGCCGGTGGGCGGCCGCCGGGGACACGATCACCATGTGGTCGCGCGGCACCCGGTGGCCGCCGATGTCGACGTCCTCGGCTACGGTGCGCGGAATGGAGTGGGCGGGCGGATGCAGGCGTTCCGCCTCCAGCACGCAGTGTCCCAGCCACTCCATTTTCTGCAGCAGTTGCAGGCTCGGTGCGGCCGAATCGGCGAAGAGCGCGTCCAGTTCGGCGCGGACGACGGACAGCCACCGGGGGTGCCGGAGCAGGAGGATGCCCGTCCATGCGGACTGTGTGGAGGTGGTGCCGTAGCCGCCGAACAACAGGCCCAGGGTGATGGCGGCAGCGGCGTCCTCGTCGGTCGTGGTGCCGTCCGGCCTGGGGGTGCCGGTGATCGTCTCGAACAGCCCGTGGTCGACACCGCGGGGACGGTCACCGGGTGCGATCTCTTTGATCGTCCGGGTGAGGGTGTCCCGGGCGCGGTCCCGTCGGCGATAGGCCGGCAGGGGTGCCCCGGGGGCGATCGCGAAGGACAGGTGGAGCGCGGTGCCCAGGTGCCCCAGCAAGTCGGGCAGGGCCCGCCCCACGGCCCGTGCGTACCGGGGTCCGATCAGGCAGTGGGCGGCCATGAGCGCGGTCACCTCGCGGGCGGCCGTGAGGATGTCGGCCTCCCCGCGGCGGCCCCAGGCCGCGGTGTACTGCTCGACCTGTTCGTACATGATCGTCACGTGCTGGGCCATGGCCTCGCGCCGCAGTACCGGACGTGTGACCTTCTTGTGCCAGGCGAGGAGTTCCGGGGGCTCGTCGAAAAGGTGCCCCTCGCCGAAGACAGGGATGAGGCGGAAGTGCATGTACTGGCGGTTGAGCTCGCTGCCGTCGTGCCCGAGGACGGCAGCGATGAGCTGCGGACTGCAGAAGGAAGCGACCTTGGTGCCCAGGACCGTGAAGGCGATGGCCTCCCCCAGGGCGGTGTGCTGACGCAGCAGGAATGCCCCGGGGTCACGGAGATAGGGCAGGGCGTGGCCGATCACAGGAAGGCCACCGGGCACGGCGGGCAGTTCCCGGACCGTGGCTGCCGTCACGGCTCCTCCTGCATGCGGTGCGCGTGCCAGTAGCCGATGAAGAAGTCGCCGCTGCGGGCGCCTGCGCACGCGGCGCGGGCGCCGTCGGTCATCATGCGCAGCACGGGCGGCAGCTGGTCGCGGGGCGGCAGCTCCGCGGTCAGCTTCTCGAGCAGGTCCCAGTTCGGCGCCCAGTCGCCGAGGTCGCGGCCGTCGCTGACGTGGATGTCCGTGAAACCGGCGGCCGCGAGGCCCTGCCGGAGCTCGTCCAGCGTCGCCAGGGCGGCCAGGCCGTGGGTCCGGCAGATGGTCTCGGCGACCTCGTCCGCCTGCGGCCCCGCGGCACGCATCCAGTCGTAGCCGGTCCACACCCCGCCGGCACGCAGCACGCGGGCGACTTCGCGGTGGGCGCGGTGCTTGTCCGGTACGTGGCACAGGGCTTCGAAGCTGTAGGCGGCGGTGAAGGTCGAGTCGTCGAAGGGCAGGGCAGTGGCGTCGGCGGTACGGAAGGAGACCCTGTCCTCGAGCCCTCGCCTGCGGGCGTTGTCCTGCGCTTCCCGCACCCGGTCGGCCACCAGGTCGACCCCGGTCACCCGCGCTCCGGTGTGGGCGGCGATGGTGCAGGCGGGGCCGCCCACACCGGAGCACAGGTCGAGCACGTACGAGTCGGCCGTGATCCCGGCGCGGTCGGCCAGGTCCTTCTCGTGGGCCTCGGTGGCCTCCTCGCGGCTCTGTCCGGGGCCGTAGCAGGCCATGTGCTGGGAGGGGCCCCAGCTCTCCCGGTAGACGTCCCCGACCAGGGCGTAGTACTGCTCCACCATCGCGGTGGAATCGTCGCGGCGGTGTCGGGGGTCGGCGACCAGGGCCCGGAACTGTGCTGTCGCATCGATCTCAGTGCTCATGCCGCTCCCTGTGGTGTGCCGGACGTGCGGAGTCCGGGGTGATGGGGGTGACCGCCCGGAGGTAGCGGCCCAGGGCCAACGCCGGAAAGTAGGCGGAATAGAGCCGGTACGTGAGCATCATGGTGGTGAAGAAGACACCGTTGACATGGTCGCCGCTCCAGGAGCCGTCGGGCCGTTGGGCGGCGCACAGCCAGCGGATCCCGCCGGTGACCGAGGGGTGTTCGGGGCCGAGCGTGTCCAGCCCGGCCAGCACGGCCCAGCCGGTCGTCTCGGGCAGTCCGTGGTCGAGCGCGATGTAGCGGCGTTCGATGCAGCTGCGCCAGTCCTCGCCCCATCCCCCGTCCGCCAGCTGCGTCGCGGCCAGCCAGTGCCCCAGGGCGCGCAGGGCCGGGTCGCCGGGCCGGGCACCCGCCGCGCGCAGGCCGCGGGCGGCGTGGAAGGCCGCGTAGAGGTAGTTGATGCCCCACGTGCCGGCGAAGGAGCCGTCGGAGTTCTGGGCGGAACGCAGGAAGGCGGCGCCCCGCTCGCGCGCCTCGTCCGCCCTCCGTCGTGCGTCGGGAGGCAGATGGGCGCGCATCCGGGCCAGAGCGGTGAGCGCGGAGCCGGTGCACTCCACGGACGACGAGTCGACCATGCAGGTGGAGAACATCTCCGTCGGGTTGAGTGCCTCCAACCACCGGCCGGCGCGTTGACGGTCGAGCGTGCCGAAGCCTCCGTCACGGTTCTGCCGGGCGAGGACGACGTGCAGCGCCCCGGGCAGCGACCACTGCGGGAGAGTCCCGTGGATGTCGCTCCCCTGTGCGTCCAGCAGAGCGTTGGCGGCTTCCGCCGTGCAGTCGCCGACCGGCCAGCGGCTGTCGCCGTCGGAGAACGCCCAGCCGCCGATCACCGCGCGCCGGGGCGGTACCGGCCCCGGGTACGTGGTGATCTGAGCGGTACGGAGATAGGCGCAGGCTCGCAGTACCGCCGGTTGCGGTTGCTCCCCGGAGGCCAGGAGTGCGCTCATGGCGAAGGACGTGTCCCACACCGTGGAGCGGTCACCGCAGATGCGCACCCCGTTCTTCTCGTCCTCCCAGCGCCAGTACGCCAGCCTCGCCACCGCCGCGTCCAGCAAGGGGTGCTGCCGGTCGTGCGCGAACAGCACCAGGCACTCCATCAGCGCGTTCACCGAGGACAGGCCGTGCACCGGCGACGCGTGCTGTTCGTCGACGACGGCACGGTGGCAGCGTTCCAGGGCGGCGCGGCGCAGCCGGCGGCTGTGCACGCGCTCCCAGCCTCGCAGGCACTGCTGGAGGGCGCGCAGGAGGCGACCGCGCGGGAAGACGACGTCGGGACCGGGCGCCGGTGGGATGGCAGGCGTGGTGAACAGCTCGCGCCGGAGTGCGCCGGCAAGCGGCCCCAGGTCGGCGCAAAACCGTGCACCGTAGAGGTAGCTCATGGCCTGGTAGAGCATGCGGGTCCAGCCCAGAAGCCGTTCCGGGTGGAGCGGAACCCACCGGGGCAGCAGCATGGCCTCGGGCGGGAAGGGGGCCACCTCGCGGTAGGGGACGATGCCGAGCACCGCCAGCCAGAACCTTCCCCACTGCGGAACGCACCGCGCCCCGCCCGGCTGTGTGCCGAGCCACTTCATGGCGCCGGCGGTCAGCGGATCACCGGGGCCCAGGCCCAGCAGGCGCAGCGCCACGTACGCGAGCACGGTGGCGTACGGCGAAGGCGGCGCCGCGGGGTGCATGCCCCAACCGCCCTCCTGCGTACGCGTGTTGCGGAAGTGGGTGACCATCCCCTGCCGCGTGGTCTCGTCGGGCGGCCGCTGCAGTACCCGCATGACGATGACGTACTGGGAGAGGATGGTGGTGTTCCACTCCATCTCGCCTTCCCAGGACCCGTCCTCGGACTGCAGTGCCAGGAGGCGTGCGCAGGCGGCGTCGTAGGCGGCACGTACGTCGTGCGGACCGGCGTCACGGGCGTTCATCGAGAGGCGCTCCTCGGTGAGAGCGAGCGGGTGCGGAGCCGTGCGCGGGAACCGATGCCGGGTGTACCGCGGCACTGCGCACCGAACGCACGTCCCGGCTCGCCCCCGAGAGGATGCATGACCCCTTTGCCCGGACGGGGAACCGCCGTTCATCCCCTCAGGTGGTAAATACGCCTGACCGTGCGGTGAGTGTGCGAGCGATTCGGGCCACGCACCACCGCCCGCCCCGCCGCCCCGTGCGCGTGTCCGGAAGGCTTCTGGCCGGGCATGGCGGGACGCCACATGCTGGGGGCGCACCCTCGGACCGCCACCCAGGAGTCAGCACGGTCACGCCCGTCGAGAGGTGGGGATCGGTGAACGAAACCGTGGCAACGGGTTCTCTGCGGGATGCGACGACGAGCGGGGAAGAGGTGCGTGCCTGTCTGGACGACTTCCTGGCGGCGAAGGCTTTCGACGCCGCCGAGCAGTCCCTCCCGGTCGAGATCGTTCACGTCCTTCGTGATTTCGTCTGTGACGGAGGCAAGCTCGTCAGACCCGAGTTGTGCCTGATGGGCTGGTGTGCCGCAGCCGGCGGTGGGCCGGCCCCGGCCCCGGTGGTACGGGCCGCCGCCTCGCTGGAGCTCTTCCACGCCTTCGCCCTCATCCACGACGACATCATGGATCGCTCGTCCACCCGCCGCGGCCGCCCGTCGCTCCACCGGCTCCTGGCGAACCGCTACGCAGCCGGCCGGGACGCATCCGACGCCGACCACCTGGGGACGAGTGCGGCGATCCTGGCCGGCGACCTCGCCCTGGCCTGGTCGGACGAACTGCTCCACGGCGCCGGCCTCGCCCCCGACCGGCTCCTGTGCGTGCTGCCGCTGATCGACGCCATGCGGGAACAGGTGATGTACGGGCAGTATCTCGACATCACCGCCCCGGGCTCCGCGGAACCGGGAAGCCCGGGGATCCCGCAGAGTCCGGGGGCCGATGCCGCCCTGCGCGTCGCGCGCTACAAGACCGGCACCTACACCTGCGAAGTTCCTTTGTGCATCGGTGCGACGCTGGCCGGGGCCACGGACGGCGTGCTGCAGGCGCTGTCCGCCTACGCACGGCCTTTGGGCGAGGCGTTCCAGCTGCGCGACGACCTGCTGGGGGTCTTCGGCGACCCTGCCGCCACCGGCAAGCCGGTCCTGGACGACCTGCGGGAAGGGCGGCACACGGTCCTGCTCGCCCTGGCCTGGCAGCGGGCCGACCCGGGCGCCCGTGCCGTCCTGCGTGCGGTGGTCGGCGCGGGCGGGATCACGGACGAGGAAGCGCTGGACGTACGGCACGTCCTGTGCGCCACCGGCGCTCGCGACGAAGTCGAGCAGATGATCGCCACCCGCCGCCACCAGGCCCACGAGGCCCTGCGGCAGGCGCGGTTGCCGACGGCAGTGACCGCCCGCCTGGCACGCGTGGCGGACGCCGCCACCCGTCTGCCGCAGTGCGGGGACGAAGACCCGCGCCGGAGCCGCACCGGCCGTGGAAGCGATACGCGATGACCCCGGCCCGGCTCCTGCGCGACGACGTCAGAACCAGTGCAGGCAGTAGGGAGCGCGGTCGGGGCGGAAGAGGGCGTCGGCGAGGGCGGCCGCGCCCGGGTGGTGGGCCCGTATGTGCCCGGCGCGTACGAGCGTGCCGGGGGCGGTGCCGCCGAGGTAGATCGAGCCCAGGTCGCGCACGTCCAGGGACAGGTCGGGCTCCCGGTCCGTCGGGACGCAGTCGGCCGTGCCGTCCCGGACGGTCAGCAGGTAGCGGCCGTGCTCGCCGAGGAACGGGTCGTCGACGTCGAGGACGAGCTCGCCGTCGGCGAACCAGCCGCGTGCGCTCAGCGCACGCGGGATGTCCAGCAGCCGCACCCAGAGCCAGTCCGTGTGCTCGCTCACCTGGCCTGCGCGGAAGTCCGCGAGCTGCCAGCGCAGCGGGTGCTCGGCCGGGAGCCGCTTGAACACGACCTGGGTGACCAGGTCGTGTCCGAGCACGAACCGGGCCAGGGCCGTGAAGACGGCGTCATCGGCGGCGATGACCTCGTCGACCGTCAAGGTGCCCGACTCGACCGTGTAGCTGGCATACCCGTCCGGGACGCCCCCGGCGTCCCGGTGGACGGCGACATGGCGCGGCGCCGCGGAGATCGGGGGCTGCCCCGCGCCCAGGGCCCACCAGCGGTGCGGCCGGGACAGCGCGCCGGGCTGGGCGCGGCGGTAGCGGTCGTAGACGTCCTCCAGGATCCGGCCGCACTCGGCACGCCGCAGCAGCTCGACCGAGCCGGTGTCCGGACCGGCCGTCCCGCCCGCCCGGGGGACGGCGAGGGCGGCCCGGTGGCGCGGCACCGTCAGCCGCTGCATGGAGGTCGCCGGTCCGTAGCCGAACCTGCCGTAGATCGTGGCCTCGGAAGCCAGCAGTACGGACAGGAACTCCCCCCGGGCCCGCAGCTCGCCGAGCTGACGCCGCATCATGGCGCGCAGTACGCCGCGGCGGCGGTGCGAGGGCAGGACACCGACGGTGGTCACCCCTGAAACCGGGGCGAGGATCCCACCGGGCAGGGTGAGCTCGAAGGACAGCGCCCCGGCGGTTCCGACGGGCCGCCCGTCCGCGGTCACCGCGAGCAGACAGCGGTCCATTTCGAGCGCCGCCCACCACACCCCGCTGCCGTCCTCGGCCGGGGTGTCCGGGAAGGACCCGAACGCGGCATGAAACGTGTCGACGAAGACGCCGAGATCCTTGTCGGTCGTAGCACGGATCTCCATGACTGCCGCTGCCTCCCCCGGGATACCGGCACCACGCCGCATGGCGCCCCGCCAGAGTCCACCTCGGACCCACCGGCCGGTCAAACGATTTACGGCTCGCCCCGCGGCGGCGCGGAGGCCGGGCGCACCCCGAGCGGGTGGCCGGTGAGGCGTGCATGAGTGTCCGTCACCATGCGGAGGTAGGGGGCGACGAGCCCCGGTTCGTTCTCGGCGAGCGCCCGCCACAGGGGAGCCGCTTCGGCAATGGCGCCTTTCGCCTCTTCCTGTTGGGTGCCGGCGAGCAGCCGGGTCCTGGCGTACGCGCAGAGCGCGAAGGCGAGGTGGTCCTCGTGTGCCGCGCGGTGGCGGGCGGCCAGGCCGCGGCTGAGGGAGACCGCCCGGGCGGTGGCGTCCAGGGCCTGCGGGTGCCGGCCGGCCTCGCTCAGCCTCAGGGCGTGGTGGGCCAGGGCCCAGACCAGGACCGGTTCGCCGGCCGCGCCTGCGGTCGTCGCCACCTGCTCGGCCACGGCCAATGCCTCCGCGGAGACGTCGAAGGCGGAGACCTCGAAGGCGGAGACGTCGAAGGCTTCGTCGTGCGCCGGTGCGGCGAGTGCCAGGAGGCGGCCGAGGTCGAGCAGCACGAGGGCCAGCACACGGCCGTGGGCGCGGTCGGCGTCCGTCAGGTCGCGGGCGATCCCGAGGGCCTTCCGGGCGTGCGCGAGGCCCTCGGGCACCCGGCCGCCTTCCACGAGGTGCACGCCCAGGCCGGAGCGGGACAGGCTGCGGACGACCTCGCGTGCGTCGGTGGGCGGCAGGGCGTCCGCGACGGTGACGGCCCGCCGCAGGGTCTCCTCGGCCTCCCGGCGGCCGGCGTTGTGCTGGAGGCAGCCGAGGACCCACAGCGCGTGCGCGAGTGGGCCGTGGTGCGCGAGGTCGCCGAGCAGTCCGGTCGCCTCCTCGGCGACGGGCAGCGCCTCGGCACGCCGTCCCGCCTCGATCAGGTACGTCGTCAGGCAGGACAGGGCCGGGAGCAGCCGGGGCGACGGCTCGGCGGAGCCGTTCCCGGTCGGTCGCCGGAGCGCGGTGACGGCTCGGCGCATGACGCGCGCCGCGTCGTCGGGGCGGCCCGCCGCGGAGAGCTGGGTGCCGAGGACGAACAGTTCCTCGCCGTACGCCGGCGCGGGGCCGGCGTCCTGCTCCCGCTCCAGCCCCAGCAGACGGCCGCTGACCTCGATGGACTCCTCCAGTACGGTCAGTGCCTCGGCCGCCTGCCCGGCCCGGGACCGCATGAGCCAGAGACCGGACAGGGCCCTGGCGAACCCGCGCGCATACCCGCCCGCGTCCTGCTGGGCGCCGTCCTGGTGTGCGCCGTCCTGCCCTGCGCCGTCCTGTTGTACGCCCTCCTGCTGTACGCCCTCCTGCTCTACGAGGCCGCGGTACAGCTCCACCGCTTCGGCTGCGTCGGCCACGGCGTCCTCGGTGCGTCCCGTGTCGCACAGGCAGTGCATCCTGGCCAGCAGGGCGCCCGCCAGGGCGGCCCGCGACCTGCCGGCCGGCTCCGCCGTCGCCCGGCGGCGACGGATGCGGACCACCTCGTCCAGCGCCGCCAGGGCCTCGTCCGGCCGTCCGAGGGTGTTCAGCCGGACCGAGAGGTTGTGCAGGGAGCCCGCCAGGTCGTCGAGCGGGGCATCGGGGCGCTGCCGGGCGAGCGCACGGTAGAGGCCGACCGCCTCCTCGCCGGCCCGTACGGCGTCCTCCGGGTGCCCCGTCTCCTCCAGTTGGGTGGCCCACGTGTCCAGGCTCATGGCGAGATCGGCCCTGAACGCCCCGGGTTCCGCCGCGAACAGGGCCCGGTAGAGGCCGACCGCCTCCCGGGCGGCCTCCAGCGCGTCGGCCGGCCGCCCCGCGTCGTTCAGGCGGTGGGCGTAGGTGTTGAGGGCGTTGGCGAGCCGGTGTCCGAACCCGGCGGGTTCCTGGTCGGCCAGGCGCCGGTAGAGGCCGACGGCCTCGTCGGCCCGTGCCAGGGCTTCGTCCGGGCGTCCCGCCTCGGCCAGGTCGATGGCGAGGGAGTGCACGCTGAGCGCGAGGTCGGCGAGGTAGGTGCCGGGACGTTCGTCGGCCAGTCGGCGCCGGATCCCGACGGCCTCCTCGGCCGCCTCCAGCGCGTCGTTCGGCCTGCCCGTGAGGTGCAGGCAGGCGGAGTACGTGCCCAGGCTGCGGGCGACCCCGTTGCGGAAGGCGTCGGGACGCCGTTCGGCCAGGGACCGGTAGTGGGTGACGGCCTCCTCGCTCACCGGCAGTGCCTGTCCGATGCGCCCGCACTCCATCAGCCAGATGGCCCGGTTGTTCAGGGCGGAGGCGAGTTCCGGCAGGGCGTCCTCGCCGCGTTCCGCGGCCAGTTCCCGCCGGATGCCGACTTCCTCGTCCATGGCCGACAGCGCCGCCTCGGGGCGGCCCAGCTCGCCCTCCGCCTGGGCGAGGGCGCCCAGGCCGTGCGCCAGGCCGGAGCGGAACTCGTGTCCGCCCGACGGGGCGAGACGCAGTTCGCGGTAGATCCTCACGGCGTCCTGGGCGGGCGGCAGGGCCTCTTCGCGCTTGCCCAGGGCGCGCGCGGTCAGCGACAGGTTGTGCAGGACGGCGGCGAGGTGCGGCCGGTAGGCGGCCGGATCCTCCTGCGCCAGCCGCCGGTAGAGCGCGACGGCCTCGCCGGTGGCCTCGTACGCCTCCCGGGTCCGTCCCACATCGCCGAGGCGGCCGGTCAGCCGGCGCAGCATCAGGGCCAGGGCGGGCAGGCAGGCGGGGTCCTGGCGGGCCAGCTCGCGGTGGATCCCGGCGAGCCGCTCGGTCACCTTCGCGGCCAGGGGGCCGAGCGCGTGCGTCGGGCGCGGCAGGCGGTCGGCCAGTTCCTGCAGCGCCTCCGGCGTGGCACCCGGCTCGTCGGCCAGCCGGTCCAACGCCGACACCAGCGGCTCCGGCCGCTCGACCCGCGTGGCGACGTCGACGGCAGGGTGCGCCAGCACGTCCCGACGGCGCACGCACAGCTCGGTGAGGTGTGCATCGAGGGCATCGCGGTGGGCGGGGTGGGCGGCCGCCCGGGCGTAGACGGTGAGCAGCTGGGTGATCTGGGCGTCGGTGAGGCCGGACGCTCCGCGGTCGTCCTCCGTGGTGCCGCCGCCGAGCAGGTCGTGCGGGAGGTCGTGGTTCTTGGTCAGCCGCTCTCCGACGAAGTATTCGGCCAGCCGGTCCGGTCGCAGGGATCCCCACGCCCTGCCGTCGCGGGGCGGGTAGAGCGCGGCGATCCGGCCGGTGAGGGCCCGGTGGCAGGCTCGTCCGCGATCCTTGAGGTAGGAGATGCGACCCAGCAGGGCCTCCCCTTGGGAGGGGGTGTCGGCGCCGCACAGGAAGGCTGCGGCGAGAGCGTCCTTGAAGGTCTCCACGTCCGGCATCAGGGGGTGCTGCTGGGTGGTGTTCGGCCAGTAGGCGGACTCATGGTCGAGCAGTCGCCGTTCCACGCGCACGGTCCTGCGGCCGTCGGCGACGACCGGCCGTTCGGCTGCGCCGCGCACCGCCTCGTCCAGGAGGTCGGCCAGCGCGGTCATGTGCAGGGTGAGCGCCATGTCCAGCCCGGCGCCCTTCAGCCGGTCGGGCCTGCGGCGCGCGGCGTCGGTCACCGCCGCGGCAACCTTCGGCCATGCATGGTGCTGCTGCCGGGGTACGTGCGACAGGGCCCGGGCCAGATGCTCCACGGCATCCCGGTAGGCCTCGGCGCGGCCTTCGGGGTGCGGTTCCAGGGGTGGCAGCGGGGTTTCGATCATGTCGTCGAGGAGGTCCCGGGTGTCGCTGTTCGCCCGCCGCGCGGGCTGCCACCAGTCGTCGTCGGCGGTGCGGGCGAGCAGGAGCACTTTGAGCGGCGTCGCGAGGGGGCGGGCGACGATCAGCGTGAGCAGGGCGGTCAGCTGCTCGATGCGCGTCTCGGCGTAGTCGAGGACCACCAGCAGTGGAACGGCCGTGTCTCCGAGCACCGCCATGTCCTCGGCCTTCGCATCGCGCTGCAGCCACACCACCGCCGAGCGCTCGGCCTCCAGCCGGGCCGTCAGTTCCAGGGCCAGGCGGGTCTTGCCCTGTCCTCCGGGCCCGTGCAGGAGACGCACGTCGAGGCCGGGCTCCTTGAACCACTGCTGCAACTCGGTCAGCAGCTCTTCGCGGCCACGGAAGGGCACCACCGCGTGCCCGGCCTCCAGCAGCGCCGCGGGCGAGGCCGGTAAGGTGCGCGCCGGCGAACGGTTACCGCTGCGGGACGACAGATTCGCCCACTCCGCCGGTTCGAGTACGCTCCCGACGCCGTACTCCTCCAGGATCCGGCGGAAGTTCTCGTCGCCGAGCAGTACGTAGGCCGGCGCGACTTCCAGCCGGGTGTGCCGGAATCCGCCGAAGTCCCTGCAGATCACCCCGGTGAGAAGCCCGTTGCAGAGCATGGCGGCACCCGACAGGCCCGCCCAGGGCGAGACGGCACGCCCGAACCGGTCGGTGCATGCGACGACCTGATCCTTGACGCGCATGAGGTGCCGGTTGTTGACGGATCCGTCGGCCCGGTTGACGGTTCCCTCCACGTGCAAAAGCTCCACTGCCGGGTAGTCCCCCTGGACGACGGCCGGCAGGCCCCAGGTCACGCAGTCGGTCCGGGGCCGGTGGGTGACGAGCCGCCCCCACCGAACGGGTGCGACCGGCCACGGCGTCCCTTGGGCATCCGGATGCCCGTCGCGAAACCGCAGGAGGGCCGCGTCGTCGCATCCCGCGGGTGTTCCCCGCCAGACCACCGTCGCGTCGTACTGCCCGGCCCGGCCGGGACGGAAGAAGGTCGCCGCCCCGCCCACCGCCGGCACGACGTGTGCCGAGGTCAGGACGAGGCCCGGGGCGATGACGTACCCCGACCCCATCCCCTCGGGCCCGTCCACCCCGACCACCAGAGCATCGCTCACCGTGCTGTCCCCCCGTGGGTGAATCTCCCGCGCCCGCGGACGGGCCCGGCCTCGTGCCCTTCGGCGCGTCAGTTGTCCATACGGCCGGACACGTCACCCGGCCCGGGCGCCGCGAGCCGGGGCCGGTGGATCAGGACGCTCCCGGAGGGACCCTGCGGCGTCAGCGCCACCTTGACCCGGTGGGTACGCCCCCGGGCCAGCCCGGCCTCGCCGTCGCCGGCGACCACCCAGGCTCTGAACCCCGCCTTCGCCTTGGCGTCGTGGCGGAGTTCGACGGTGAATTCCAGCTCGATCGGGCCGACCTGGAACGTGATTTCCTGCCCGCTGCCCCGGGCCGCCGCCTCGGTCAGCTCGTCACGCAACGCGGCCACGGCCGCCGCCAGTTCGATCTCCATGCCTGTGCCTCCCCCGTGCATGGCTGCAGCCCCGGCGGGTCCCGCCGGAGACTCCCTCGACGGTACAGGCGCGACGGCGGAGCGAGGCGGGATTCGCTTACTCACCCCGAACAACCAGCGTAGGCACGCCCCGCGGACCCCGGCAAACGCAGACAAATCCGCAGTAGTTGCGGGCGATAACAGCATTCCGTAACGCTTGACACCCCACCCGCCCCAGGGCGCACCGTGAAAGGAGATACCCGTTGAGGTACCAGTGAGGGATGTGAGGCCATGCCCTCCGACGACAGCCACAATGACAAGATCCTGCGCGTCCGGGTCACGGCCAAGGACGCGGACACGCTCCGCGCGCTCCTTCGCGACGAGCGCCCCGACGTCGGAGGCCGTCCCCGCACCGATGCGGACGGCAGAGTCGGCATCGACGCCTACGTGCCCGCGGGGAAGGCCGAGGCGCTGGAGCACCCGGGGGTGACCGTGACGGTGGTGGCCGACGCCACCGCCACCGGCAAGGCCCGCCAGGCCGAGGTCGGGGAGGGCGACCGGTTCGCCGATCCCTCGACCGTTCCGCACGGGCTGGGCGACAAGGTCGAGGACTGATCCGGTGAGGTTCCCATGCCGGCCAACGCAAAGTACTTCAACACCACCGAGGTCGACTCGGCCGTGGTCCGCCTGGCAGGCGCGTACCCGGGGCTGAGCCGACTCGTCGCACTTCCCGAGCCGTCGGTCGAGGGCGTGACGTGTCACGCCCTCGAAGTCGGTTCCACGCCCGACGGGGGCAGGGACTGCGTCGTCCTGACGGGCGGGGTGCACGCCCGGGAGTGGGGCAGCTGCGAAGTCCTCGTCCACCTGGCGGCCGACCTCCTGGAGGCCTACCAGGGCGGCACCGGGCTCGCCTACGGCGGCACACGGTTCGACGCGGCGCAGGTACGGACGTTGCTGGACGGGCTGTCCGTCGTCGTCTTCCCGCTCGTCAACCCCGACGGCCGCCACTACAGCCAGACCGCCGACCCGATGTGGCGCAAGAACCGCAGACCCGCCCCCGCGGGTGGCGGTCCGGCCTGCGTCGGCGTCGACATCAACCGCAATTTCGACTTCCTCTTCGACTTCGCCACCGCCTTCGCCCCGGGCGCCGGGCCGCGGGTCACCGACGACCCGTGCGACTACCAGACGTACCAGGGCCCGCACCCGTTCTCCGAGCCCGAGACGCGCAACGTCCGCTGGTTGCTGGACACTTATCCGGGCACGCGGTGGTTCGTCGACGTGCACAGCTATTCCGAGGACATGCTCTACATCTGGGGCGACGACGAGAACCAGTCGGCGACCCCTGCCCAGAACTTCCGGAACCCCTCCTTCGACGGCAAGCGCGGCCTGCCCCACGACTCCGCGTACGCGGAGTACATCCCGAAGGCCGACGCGGACACCGCCCTCGACCTGGCCCGGGAGTTCTGCGCGGGGCTGCACGGCGTCCGCGGGGCCACGTACAAGCCGATGTCCGGCTTCCACCTGTACCCGACCTGCGGGACCAGCGACGACTACGCCTACTCCCGGCACATCGTGGACGACGGCAAGGGCAAGATCCTCGCCTTCACCGTCGAGTGGGGCAAGGAGGACCCGGCCTCGGACGCCGCGAGCTTCCACCCGCCGTGGGCGGAGATGCGGCGCATCATCAAGGACGTCGACGCGGGGCTCGTCCAGTTCTGCCTGGCCGCGTTGAAGACCTGAGCCGGCAGTCGGGAGGAGCCCGCGGTCGACGAGAAGGTGTCGGTGATTCCCATGGGTTCGACCAAGATCGTGGTCGTCGACTACGCCGCCATGCGGCACAAGGGGTACACGGAGGCGGGCCTGGCGTCCGTTCGCGACGCCCTGGCCGGCCTCGTCGAGGCCGACCAGGGCCGCGGGCTCGACACCACCGTGGTCGACATCGGCAGCCCGGACGACATGGTCGGCTACGGCGCCCCGGCGGTGACGGACCCCGCCGACGCCCGGCAGAACAAGGACGCCGTCGACGCCGTCTGCCACGCGGCCGGCCCCGACTACCTGATGCTCCTGGGGAGCCGCGACGTCATCCCGCATCTCCAGCTGAAGAACCACGCCCCGGACGACGACCCCGTCATCCCCAGCGACCTGCCGTACGCCTGCGAGACCCCGTACACGGCCGGAGGCCAGGAGCCGGGCCACTACACCGGCCCCAGCCGCGTCGTGGGCCGCCTGCCCGACGTGACCGGCGGGCACGACCCGGCCTACCTGACCGGTCTCCTCGGACGTGCCGCTGCCGCCGCACCCGCGGACCGCGGGCGGTACCAGGGCTACTTCGGGCTCTCCGCCGCCGTGTGGGAGAAGTCGACGCGCGAGAACCTCGCTACCCTCTTCGGCGACGCCACCGCCCTGCACCTGGTCCCGCCCGGCGGATCACCCTGGCAGCCCGGCCCCCTCGCCACCAGGAGCCACTTCGTCAACTGCCACGGCGCGGCCAGGGACCCCCAGTGGTACGGGCAGGGCCCCGCCGGCTACCCCGTGGCCCTCAAGGCCGGCGACGTCGACCAGCACCTGACCGACGGGACGGTCCTGGCGGCCGAGTGCTGCTACGGGGCCGAGCTCTACCCACCCGCGAGCGCCCCGCACCTGCCGCTGTGCAACACCTACCTCCGCAGCGGCGCCCTGGTCTTCTTCGGCAGCACGACCATCGCGTACGGGCCCGCCGACAGCTGCGACCAGGCCGACCTCATCACCCAGTACCTCATCCGGGAGCTGCTGCAGGGCCAGTCCTGCGGCTACGCCGCGCTCAAGGCACGGCTGGACTACGTGAAGCTCAAGGCCCACCTCGACCCGGTGGACCTCAAGACCCTCGCGCAGTTCGTCCTCCTCGGCGACCCCTCGGTCCAGCCGGTGCAGGCCCCCGCCAAGCTGGTCGCCGGTACGGACCAGGGCGCCGCCAGGACCCAGCGCCGCCGCGAGGCCCGGCTCGCCGCCCACGTGCTGCAGCAGTCCGTCTCCGTACCCAAGCCCCTCCCCGGTACCGAACGGGAGCCCGGGCTCGCCTTGCGCCTGCGCGAGGTCGCCGAGCGGCACGACCTGCCGCCGACCGCCTCCGTGTCCTCGTTCGCCGGGGTCTGGAAGCACGAGGGCGAGGCACACAAGTCCTTCGGGCAGCCGCCCCGCCAGCACCTCCTGCACGCCCAGCGCGACCCCGGCGCACCGGTGCGCACCGACGTCGTCGTGGTCGTCCGCGAACAGGACGGCAACATCGTGTCCGTGGACGAGTACGAGGCCCGGTGACCCGGTGACGACGAGACGCCTGCGCGGCCGGCTCTCCTACGAGCGCGTCGACGTGGGCTCCAAGAGCGAACGCGACGCGCTCGTCCTGCACACCGGCGAGAACGACTACGTGGTGCGACTGCCGGGCACGAACCCCTTCGAGACGAGCGAGGTGAGCCACCTCGCCGGCCGCGAGATGGAGGCCGAGGGCGAGGTCGACGGGCAGTACTTCTTCGTCACCGACTGGACGGCCGAAGGCGAGAACTAGGTCCGGTCCGGCGGATTCCCGTCACGGGGCGCCCCGTAGGGGCGCGGGGAACTGCGCGACAAGTCACGACGCACCCGCAGACGGGGTGCCGTCTCGCGCCCACGCGGCGGCAGCCGCAGACCGACACAGCCTCGCACCCCCGTGGGGCGCCGGTACTACCCGCCCTGGCCGGACAGCGCCGCAGGCCCGGCACCCGTCCGCCGCAGGAAGTCGACCAGGGCGGCAGCGAGTTGTTCGGGCTGGTCCTCGGGAACAAGCGTGGACGAGTCGGCGATCTCGACGAGCCGGCCCTGCGGGTAGAGCTCCGCCAGCCGGGGGCCGTGCTCGCGCGGCATCAAGGGGTCCTCGGTGGCCCAGACGACGAGAACGGGCCGGTCGAACGCGCTCAGTTCCCGGCTCCAGGCCAGCAGCGTCCCGCGATCGGGCGCGGACGTGGCGAACTTGACGAAGTCCCTGCGAATGGCCTTGCTGCGGGCCGCGGGGGCGAACCAGTCCGCCATGATCTCGTCCGGGACGCCCCGGCGACTCATCCCGCCGTACCCCTTGGGGTGCGCGCGGACGGCCGGAATGCGCATCAGCTGGGTCAGAAGCCGGGCACCGCCGGGGATTTTGCACACGGCGGCCAGCGCCTTGGCCGGTCCCGGGGGGAAGTTGTCGAACGCCTCGCAGGCCACCAGCACCAGCCGGGCGACCCTGCGGCCCTGCTCCTCCAGGACCAGGAACTGGCCGCCGCCCCAGTCGTTGAGGACGAGCGTCACGTCGTCCAGCCCCAGCCGTTCGATGAACTCGCCCAGCAGCCGGGCAACGCCGCGATGGGAGAGGTCGGCGTCCGGGTTCATCGGCCGGCGGTGACCGCCCAGGGGCAGCGTCGGCAGGATGCAGCGGTAGCCGTCCAGCAGCGGTACCACCTTGCGCCACTGCCTTCCGTCCATCGGGAGACCGTGGCCGAACACCAGCACGGGCCCGTCCCCGCCGGTGTCCTGGTAATCGATCGGCCCGTACGACAGCTCGATTTCCGGCATGGAACCCCCTTGATAGATTGTTCTACTGGAACGTAGCGCGGGCGGGGCGGAAATGCCAAGGACTCGGTACGCAAAGGGTGATGGGGCATGGGACAGGGCGAGCCGGACACGCGAGCCAGGATCCGCAACGCCGCCACGGCGCTCTTCCGCCGCAACGGCTACTCGGGCACCGGACTGAAGCGGATCGCGGCGGAAGCGGACGCGCCCTTCGGTTCGATCTACCACTTCTTTCCCGGCGGCAAGCAGCAACTGGCCGAGGACGCGATCCGCACGGCCGGCGCCGCGTACGGCCACATGGTGCTGGCCTTGCTGGACAGCGTTGCCGACCCCGTCGAGTCCGTCGTGCACGCCTTCGAGCAGGCCGCGGAGAACCTGGCCGCGACCGGGTACGCGGATGCGTGCCCGATCGCGACGGTGGCATCGGAGGTCGCCGGGACCAACGACGTGCTGCGCGTGGCGACGGCGGAGGTGTTCGCCGAGTGGGTCGGCGCAGCCGGGCAGTGGTTCGCCCGATGGGTGCCCGACCCCGACGAGGCACGGTCGCTCGCCTACTCGTTGATCATGAACTTGGAGGGCGCGTTCATCCTCGCCCGGGCCGCGCGCGACCCGGAACCCCTGCGCGTGGCGGGCCGATCGATGGCCGAGCTGCTGCGCGCAGCGATCAGTCGCACCGACCGGTGAGGGTCGGCCGGGGCGACCCGGCCACCATGTCCTCGATGAGGTCGGCGGCGCGCGGCGTCCCGCCCTCCGCCCGGGCGCCGGCGCGCAGCCGTGCCGAGCGGCGGGCGACCT
Organism: Streptomyces sp. PKA51; assembly: GCF_057552455.1. Taxonomy (NCBI): domain Bacteria; kingdom Bacillati; phylum Actinomycetota; class Actinomycetes; order Kitasatosporales; family Streptomycetaceae; genus Streptomyces; species Streptomyces sp. PKA51. Next base: position 129,061 of record NZ_BAAJPZ010000011.1, on the reverse strand, counting down.
CCGCGTCGGCGAGCAGGTCGTGCAACGCGCCTCGTAGCGTGTCGGCGGTGGCTTCCGCGGTGTCGATGCGGCGGGCCACGCCCAGTTCCACGAGCCGGTCGGCATTCATGAACTGCTCCGCGGCCTGCGGAACGGCGATCATCGGGACGCCTGCCAGCAGTCCCTCGCCGCAGCCGCCCATACCGGCGTGGGTGACGAAGGCGTCCGCCTGCTCCAGGATCGCCCGCTGCGGCACCCAGGAGTGCACCTCGACGTTGGGCGGGATGTCGCCGAGTTCACGCGGGTCGGTGTACGTGCCGATCTGGAGGACGACGTGCCAGTCGGGCAGGTTGCCGTAGGCCGCCAGGCACGCGCGGTAGAAGGCCGGTTGACGCGTGTACGCCGAGCCCAGGGAGATCAGCAGCACGTTCGCGGCGTCCGCCGGACGGGTCCAGCCGTCCGCGTCCGCCGCCCGGTCGAAGCAGGGCCCGACGAAGGTCACGGCGGCGGCGTCGACCCGGTCGGCGTGCGGCTGCATCGCCCGGGGGATGAGCGCCAGGGCGCGCGCCGGGCGACCCGAGAAGGCGTCCACGTCGGTCGTGCAGGCCCCGCAATCGGCGAGCCACCGGGCGAACTTCGCCCGGTAGGCGTCGGCGCCCGGCAGCCGGCGCAGGTACGCCGCGACGTCCTGGTCGTAGCCGTCCCAGGCCACGAACGTCGGGGACAGCTGCAGGAGGGGCCGGTCCTGCGATTCGGCGAGGGCGCGCGCGGCGTAGGCGCCGATGTCGTACAGGTACAGGTCCGCCGGGTCGTGGTCGTAGGCGGCACGCAGCTGGGGCAGCGCCTGGACGGCGTCGTCGAGGAAGAGGCCCATGGCGGCGATGGGGTCGTCGGGCCAGTTGTTGTCGGCGACCGGCAACCGGGAGGTGCAGGGGACGAGTTCGGCGCCGGTCGCCGTGATCAGGTCGGCCACCGCGGGGACCGCCGGATCGTTGGCGTAGGTCACGCGGTGCCCGCGGGCCACCAGCTCGCGGATGACCGCAAGACTCGGCAGGACGTGGCTGACAGCCGGGATGCCGACCATGGCGATATGGGCACGGGGACGGGACATGGGGCTCACTCATTTCGGGTCTACGGCGAGAAGGGCACGGCAAACCCGCCCGCGGGGGCGGGCGCACCTGAACGTGCGGGAAGGAGACCGGGGTGCTGCCCGGACCCTGTCAGCCGTAGATCTGAGGAAGCTGCATGCCTGCGACCCTAGCGGCAGCAGAGAGCGCTCGGCACGGCATTTTCTGCCGACGCCGGTGCCGGTGCCTCTGCGGCTGCCGCCGCGTGGGCGCGACACGGCACCCCGTCTGCGGGCGCGCGGTGGCTTGTCGCGCAGTTCCCCGCGCCCCTACGGGGCGCCCCGTAGGGGCGCGGGGCAGTGTCGATCTGCGGCTGCCGCCGCGTGGGCGCGATCGGCCACCGACGGCCCGCAGTCGACAAGCGACCCCGGGGCCCGGGCGAAGCCCGGCGCCCGCGACGATGATTCGCCGGAGCGGCCCTAGGAGTCGCGCCTCACCATGTCGCACAGCCGTCGCGCAGCCACCGTCGCCCCGTCCGTGCGGATCGTCCCGGCCACCTCCTTCGCCCGCACGCGGGTCTCGTCGGCCAGGGCAGTCCCCAGCACGGCCGAGAGCGAGTCGAAGGTCGGGGTCGGGCCGTCGTGCGCCGCGCCGATGCCGAGATCGGCCACCCGGGCGGCCCAGTAGGGCTGGTCCGCCATCTGGGGCACCACCACCTGGGGCGCACCGGCCAGCGCGGCTGTCGTCGTCGTGCCGGCGCCGCCGTGGTGCACGACGGCGGCCACCCGGCGGAACAGTGCCTGCTGGTTGACCTCGCCGACGGCGAAGCAATCGTCTGCTTCGTCGGTCAGTGCCAGGTCGGCCCAGCCGCGGGAGACCAGGACGCGGCGGCCCTGCGCGCGGACGGCCTCGACGGCGGCGTGGGCGACGTCCTGTGCGTCGCGCAGGGGCATGCTGCCGAAGCCCACGTACACCGGCGGTGTGCCCGCCTCCAGGAACGTCTCCAGGTCGGCCGGGAGCGGGCGGTCGTCCTGCCGGATCCACGCGCCGGTCCGGACGACGTCGAGGTCCGCCGGCTGCAGCCACGGGGCCAGGGTCGGGTCGGCCGCCAGCCACGGGCGGTCGGTGAAGACGTGGTCGCGGACGTTGTGCACCGCGGGCAGACCGATCGATGCCCGGTGGGTGTTGATCGCCGTGCCGAAGAGCTCGTTGAGGTTCTCCGTGTTCAGCTCCCACAGCACCCGGTTGTCCGTGACGTCCGGCGGGACCGGCCGGCCCGGCCAGGCGAGCGGCGGGTGGTGCGGGGAGGGCAGGTAGGTGGGGAAGTAGGCCACGAAGACGTAGGGGATGCCCAGCTTCTCGGCCACGGACCGTGCCGCGGCCGCGGCCGGGAGCAGGCCCGTCGCCACGACTGCGTCGCATCCCTCGGCCACCGCGGCGATCTCTTCGTACGTCGCGGCGACCATCCGGGCCGCGCGCTCGGGCAGGGTCTCCGCGGGCAGCGGCTTCGACGTGTCCGTCACGGCCTTGGTCGCCATGTCGCGCACCGACCGGCCGAGCGGCACCAGCGGGAGGCCGAACCCGTCCAGCAGTTCCGCGAAGTCCGGCGGCGCGCACACCTGCGCCTCGACGCCGAGCTCTCGCAGGCGCAGCGCGAGCCCCACCATCGGTTCGACGTCCCCACGCGACCCGTACGCCACCAACAACACACGCATTCCGTGCCCCCGTACCTTCGTCTTCCGGCATCCGTCGTCCGGCCCAGGTCGGTGATTCTGCGGCACGACCGGGGCCTTGCCACAAGCCCCCCTGCCCGCTATAAGTTGATCATGGAGAGGAGAAGACGCCCTCCCTTCGATGCAGCTCAAGTCCGGCGCGTCGAGAAAGCCCGACATGGCACACGCCGTGCCCGGAATTCCTCCGTCCGCTCGCTTGTTCCCGGTCACGGACAGCGGCTTTCCCTCACCCTGCTGGTCAGGGGCCGGACGAAAGGCGGACGATGCGGGCAGTCATTCACCATGGGCAGCCGGGCACCAGCGGACTGCGGCTGACAGAGGTCACCGAACCGGAACCCGGCACCGGCCAGGTCAGGGTGCGCCTGCGCGCCGCCGGGCTGAACCACCGTGATCTGTTCCTCATGGACGAACGAAGCGGCGCCGAAGCCCCGTTCATCCCCGGCTCCGACGGGGCCGGGATCGTCGACGCGGTCGGGAACGGCGTGAGCGGGGTCCGGGAAGGCGACGAAGTCCTGATCAACCCGACACTGGGCTGGGAGAAGACCTGCGACACTCCCGTCGTGCCGGAGATCCTGGGCGGCCCGACCGACGGCACTCTCGCCGAATCCGTCGTGGTGCCCGCCGCCAACATCGCCCGCAAACCGGAACACCTGTCATGGCCGGAAGCCGCGGCGCTCCCCATGGGGGCACTCACCGCCTACCGGGCGGTGTTCACACGAGGCGGGCTCCAGCCCGGGGAGCATCTCCTGGTGCCCGGGGTCGGAGGCGGTGTCGGAGGATGGGCGCTGCTCCTGGCCAAGGCCGCCGGGGCGCGGGTCACCGTGACGTCGCGGAAGGCGGACAAGCGGGAACGTGCCGTGCGCCTCGGTGCCGACCGGGCCCTGGACAGTGCGGCGGACTGGGCCGCCGCGCTCGGCGGCGCATCGGTCGACCTGGTGGTGGACGGGGTCGGCCCCGCGGTCTTCGACCAGTACCCGAAGGTGCTGCGCCCCGGCGGGCGTGTCGTCGTGTTGGGCGCCACGACGGGCACGGAGCTCCACGTTCCCTTGAGGGAGTTCTTCTTCCACCAGTTCAGTCTTCTGGGGACGTCCATGGGCAGCGCCGAGGAGTTCCGGCGGATGCTCGCTTTCGTCGAGCAGCACCGCATCCGTCCGGTGGTGGACAGTGTGTACGCGCTGGAGAACGTGGCGGAGGCGTACGAACAGATGGCGGCCGGCAGGCAGTTCGGCAACATCGTCGTGGTGCCCTGAGCGTACGGGCCTGCGCCGGAGCGGGGGTCTCCGGCGCAGGCGGTTTGGGGTGTCGGTCGGGGACGTGGCCACCGCCCCGTGACGACGGGTCAGTCGGTGGCGTCCTGCAGAACGGGCGCGGGCGCGGCCGGCGCGACGACGCTCTTGCCGCTGGAGCGTACGGCGGTGACCTGGAGCAGCAGGGCGAGGAAGCCGACTGCGGCCGCGCACAGCGGCAGGACGGCTCCGCTCCATCCGGCGGTGGCGCTGCCCGCGTTGGCCAGGGCGAAGACGGCGAGGGAGGCGAGAAGGCCCAGCCGGACGCCTGACGCGGACAGGAGAGTGGCGAAGATCGGGGAACGCATGGGGCACTGGGCGCCGTGGTACCGCGGACACCTCCCGTACGCCCTGCACGCGCTGACGCACGACACGGCAGGGGCCGGGGGCGAGGCGGAAGGCTTCGGCGTCGAGGACGGCCGGCCCGGTCCATGTCGCGCCGAACGAGGCCGGCGACTGGGTCGGCATCCATCTCTGACAGCCGCCTGCGGGCCCGCCCCGTCGGCACGGCACACGGTGTCCCCCTCCGCCAACGCCTGGCCCATCACCGCCCGTTAACGGCTTGTTGATCGTATATAGAGCGGCACCCGGGATGGTCGAGACCAGTACGCAAAGAACGTACCGCCCAGCCGGAAAGGTCTCGTAATGTCGCTCGCCATGTCGCCGAGAACGAACCGCCCGACCGTTACGCGCACCGCCTCCGCCGCAGCCGCCGTCCTCCTCGTCGCCGCCGGGCTCCTGGCCACCGGCGGTGCGGCCCGTGCCGCCGTGCCCGCGGCCGCCTCCGACACCCTCGTCAACGGCGGCGCCCTGTCCCCCGGTGCGAGCCTGACGTCCGGTGACACTCACCTCGTCATGCAGCAGAACGGCGACCTCGCCCTCTACACCACCGGTGCCGGCGGCGCCGGGGAGCGGCAGTTGCGCTGGCATTCCGGGACCACCGGCGAGGGCAACAAGGCCGAGCTGCGCGCCGACGGCGACCTCGTCGTCACCGCCCCGGACGGCGGCACGCTCTGGCAGAGCCGCACCGGCAGCGGCGACTGCCTGCACCTGCCGTGGACCAAGCTCACCGTCCGCTCCGGCGGCGACATGTCGATCCTGGCGACGACCGACAGCGAGGCCCCGTACGTCGTCCGGCTCTGGTCGGCCTCCTACGGGCTCCAGTTCCCCTGCGGTTCCTCCGCCCGGTGAACTCCCCCGCCGCGGCACTGGAATTCGCCCTGCTCGGCCCGGTGCGGGCCTGGTGCGACGGGCTGCCGGTCGACCTCGGGCAGCCGCGTTCGCACGAGGTGCTGGCGGTGCTGCTGGCCGCCGCCGGCCGGACGGTGTCGATGCCGCTGCTGGTGGACGCCGTGTGGGACGAGGCCGACCGGCCGGCCCGTCCGGAGCACTCGATCCGTACCCATGTGTGGCGGCTGCGCCGCGCGCTGGCCCGGCACACCGCCGAGCCGTTGCTCGTCACCGTCGGCGACGGCCGGATCGGCGGGTACGCGCTGCGCGTACCCGCCCATGCCGTGGACATCCGGGCCTTCGAGCGCGCCGCGGCCCGGGCCGAGGAGATCCGGGCCTCCGGCGGCACCGCCGGGCAGGCCCGCGAGGTGCTCACCAAGGCGCTGGACCTGTGGACGGGCGAGCCGCTGGCCGGGCTGCACGGACCGCACGCCCGGACGCTGCGCGCCCGTCTCCGGCAGACGCGGCAATCCCTGCTGGAGGCCCGGCTCGGCCTCGACGCCGAGCTCGGCGACCGGCCCCACCTGGCCGCCGAGGCAGGCGCCCTGGTCATGGAGTTCCCCGCCAGCGAGCGGTTGCGCGCGGTACAGATGCTGGCGCTGTACCGCGCGGGCCGCCAGGCCGAGGCGCTGGGCGTGCACGAGGACACCCGGTGCCACCTCGGCACCGCGCCCGGGGCCGAACTGGCCGCGCTGCACCAGCGGATACTGCGCTCCGACCCCGCCCTGCGGCTGCCCGAGGACGGCGGGCACCGGCCTTGCACGCCCGGTCCGGGCGGCTCCTTCCCCTCCCCCGTCCCCGGCTTCACCGGGCGCGAGGAACAGCTCCGGGACCTGACCGGGTTGCTGGCCAGGACGGACGCCTCGGCCGTCGTCGTCTCGGCGGTCAACGGCATGGCAGGCGTCGGCAAGACCACGCTCGCCGTGCACACCGCGCACGAACTCGGCGACGACGCGTTCCCGGACGGACGCCTGTACGTCGACCTGCGCGGCGCCGACGCCGAACCCCTGGACCCGCACCACGTGCTGGAGGGGTTCCTGCAGGGGTTGGGCGTCGCCGACGTGGACGTCCCCGACGACGCCGACGAACGCGTCGCGCTCTACCGCACCCTGCTGGCCGACCGCCGGATGCTCCTGCTGCTGGACAACGCGGCCTCCTGCGAGCAGCTCAGACCGCTGATCCCCGGTGCCGCCGCCTGTGCCGTCCTGGTGACCAGCCGCGCCTGGCTCACCGGACTTGCCGGGGCACGCCACCTGCGACTGGACGTCATGCCACCCGAGGACGCCCTCCGCCTGCTGCGGCGCACCGTCGGCAACCGCGCCGTGGACGCGGAACCGGAGGCCGCCGCAGCGCTCGCGGCCGCCTGCGGCCACCTCCCGCTCGCCCTGCGGATCGTCGCCTCCCGCTTGGCGGCCGAACCCGGCCGGCCGCTGGCGGACATGGTCCGGCGGCTGGCGGACGAACGCCGGCGCCTGGACGAACTGCGCAGCGGCGACGCCGCCGTGGACGCCGCCTTCGAGCTCTCGTACTCCACCCTCACCCCCGGGCAGGCCCGCGCCTTCCGGCGACTGGCGGTCCTCGACGTCCCCGACCTCGCCCTGCCGAGCGCGGCCGCCCTGCTGGGGCTGGGCACCGACGAGGCGGAGGAACTCCTCGAATCCCTCGTCGAACTCAACCTGCTGGAGTCGCACCGCCTGGACCGCTACCGGTTCCACGACCTCGTCCGTGCCTTCGCCCGGGCCCGGGGATCCCGCGAGGACTCCCCCGGCACGACGACCCGCGCCCTCGCCGGCCTGCTGGACTTCTGCCTGGCCACGGCCCGCAACGCCGACGCCGTCGCGCACTCCGCCGAGCCGGACGAACGCACGCTCATCGACGTCGTACCGGCCTCCCCCGGACTCCCCTTCGCCACCGCCCGGGAGGCCACCGACTGGATGCGCGAGGAGACGGCCCTGCAACGGGCGCTGATCGCCCGCGCCTGCGCCGACGACGGCCTGCCGCTGTCCCAGGCCGCCGATCTCCTCGACCGGCTCAACACGGTGCTCTCCGGCATCACCCACCTCACGGCGGTGGCGGAACAGGCCCGGCAGGTCGCCGAGGTCGCCGCCCGGCGCGGCGACCGGCCGTCCGAGGCCCTGGCCAGGTACGTGCGCGGAAACGCACTGTGGCACGCCAACGCCTTCCCCGAGGCCGAAACCGAACTCCACCGCAGCCTGGAGCTCTGCGACCCCGAAACCGACCTGCGACTGTGCGCCTCGGCTCATCTCACCCTGTGCGCCCACGCCCGGGTCCGCGGCCGTTTCGACGACGCGGTCGCGCACGGGGAGGCGTCCGTGCGCTTCTTCCGGACGCTGGGCGCGGCGACCGCCGAGGGCACCGCACTGGGCGAGCTGGCCTTCAACTACGCCCGCCAGGGCCGTGACTCGGAGGCGCGGGCGGCGGCCGAGCGCGGCGCGGAACTGCTCGGCGGGCAGGAGTCGGTGTCCAAGGCCATCGGCCTGTACTACCTGGCCCGGGTGCTGCGGCTGTGCGGGGACCGGGACGAGGCGCTGCGCCGGGCCGACACCGCCCTGCGGCTCTTCCGCACCCTGAACGTGTCCTCCTTCGAGGCCGCGTCGGGCAACCTGATCGCGGAACTCCACGCCGAGGAGGAGCGGTACGCGCTCGCGGCGCAGACCGCCGAGATGTTCCTGCCGCTCGCCCGCAAGGTCAGCACGATGCTGGAGGGCGGCCTGCTCCGCACGCTCGGCCGCAGCCTCGTCCACCTGGGGCAGCACGCCCGCGCCGGCGCCTGCCTGCGGGCCGCGCTGGAACTCTTCGAGGGCCTGCGGTCCGAGCAGGACATCGCGGAGCTCCGCGGGCTGCTGGAGCGAAACCGACTCGGACCACAAAGAACAAGCTGAGAACGTCTCACACAATGAGGGGATCGGTAACTGGTGCTGAGCCGAAGCGCGAGGGGCGTCCCCAAGGCAGGCTCGTTGTCACTTCGCATCGGAGCCTGGTTGTGGTTCCGGCAACGCCGGGGCAGGCCGGTCGCCGTCGGTCACAGGGCAGTGGCGGCGCGGACCAGCCCCGCGACCGCCGTCGAGCGGCTGTGCGGGGGCCAAGCGATGACCGTGGTGACGTGGGGGGCGTCGGGGACCGGTACGGCGGCGAGGTCCCCGCGCAGGCCGGTGCGGCCCGACTCCGGCACGATCGCGCAGGCGCGGCCGAGGGCGATGAGCTGGGTGAGTTGCGTGTGGTCGCGCACCTGCGGTCCAGGGCCGTCCGGAAAGGTGCCGTCAGGGCGGGGCCAGCGGGGCAGGGGCAGGTCGGGAAGATCGGTGACCTCGGCGAGCAGCACGTGGGGGCGGGCGCCGAGAGGGTGGCCCGCGGGGAGGATCGCGACCTGGCCCTCGGAGTGCAGGTCCTCGGTGTCGAAGCCGGTCGTGTCGTCGAACGGCCGGTGCAGCAGGGCCACGTCGGCCCGGCCGTCGTGCAGCAACCGTGCCTGCTCGCCCGGTCCGCACAGCACGACGTCCACGGCGACGGCGCCGGGCTCGGCGGCGTAGGCGTCGAGGAGTTTCGCCAGCAGTTCGGCGCAGGCGCCCGCCTTCGCGGCCAGGACCACGGTGGGGCGGCCGGTCGCCGCGAGGGCGGCCCGGCGGGTGCGCCGTTCGGCGGCCTCGACGGCGTCCAGCGCCGCCCGCGCCTCCCGCAGCAGCACCGCCCCTGCCCCGGTCAGGGCGACACCTCGGCTGCCGCGCTCCAGCAGGAGGGCACCCAGGCGCCGTTCGAGCCCGCCGATCGCCCGCGACAGCGGGGGTTGGGCGATCCCGAGCCGCCGCGCGGCCCGGCCGAAGTGCAGCTCTTCGGCGACCGCGACGAAGTACCGCAGCTCACGTGTCTCCACCCCGCCAGCCTAACCGGGATGACCAGGAGCGATACCCGGGCGGTATCGCCGTCCACCCAGTCGGTCTTGGACGCCCTGCCCGGTGGGGGAGAAGTATCGGTGTCATGAGTGAGACGAACACCGTGAACCACCACAAGGTCGCGCTGGTGACCGGGGCCAACAAGGGCATCGGGTACGAGATCGCCGCCGGGCTCGGCGCCCTCGGCTGGTCCGTCGGAATCGGCGCGCGCAACGAGGAGCGGCGCGAGGCCGCTGTGGACAAGCTGCGCGCGGCCGGAGCCGACGCATTCGGCGTGCCGCTGGATGTGACCGACGACGCCAGCGTGACAGCGGCGGCTCGGCTGCTGGAGGAGCGGGCCGGGCGGCTCGACGCGCTCGTCAACAATGCAGCGATCACCGGCGGCGGACCGCAGGAGCCCACCACGGTCGACGTGAACCGGGTACGGGCGGCCGTGGAGACCAACGTGATCGGAGTCATCCGCGTCACCAACGCCCTGCTCCCTCTCCTGCGCCGCTCGCCGTCGCCGCGGATCGTGAACGTCTCCAGCAGCGTCGGCTCCCTCACGCTCCAGACCACGCCTGGCGCCGAGACCGGCCCCATTTCCATCGCCTACACGCCGTCGAAGACGTTCCTCAACGCCGTCACCGTGCAGTACGCCAAGGAACTGGCCGACACCCACATCCTGATCAACGCCGTCTGCCCCGGCTTCACGGCGACCGACCTCAACGGCTTCCGGGGAGTGCGCACCCCCCAGCAGGGTGCAGCCGCCGCGATCCGGCTGGCCACCGTACCGGCCGACGGGCCGACGGGCCGCTTCTTCGACGACGAGGGAGAGGTGCCCTGGTGAGGCGCTTCCGGTTCGCGCCACACCGGGGAGAGGGCGCATGCGCGTCCTCGTGACCGGCGCCGTCACGCCATGCCGGTACGGCCGTCGCGACCGTCATCCACGACGCCCAACCAACCCATCCCGCCACCGGGTTGGCGCTCCGGTCGGGGGACGAGGTTCTGCTCGTCTCGCACGAGGCGTCGGAACGGGAGATTCACGCCGCCTTCCGATAAGGGAAGGTCTCGTGAACGCCGACGATGAGCACAGCCGTGCCGATAGCGTGGCCGCATCGCCGACAGGAAAGGGCCACCAGGGTGGTTGAGCGGATATGGCTGGATGTTCCGTACGCGCAGAAGGACGAGGCGAAGGCGGCCGGAGCCCGCTGGGATCCGGCCGCCAAGCGCTGGTACGCGCCGCGCGAGGGAATGACCGCCCTCGCCCCGTGGGCCGCCGCCCCGGACATCCCGGATCTGCTGCCGGGTGAGGACCGTACGCTCGGCAGCGGGCTGTTCGTCGACCTGGTGCCCAGCAGCTGCTGGTTCACCAACGTCCGTTCCTGCGTCGCCCAGCGCGACTGGGAACGCCTGCGCCGCATGATCACCCGCCGGGCCGGCCTGCGCTGCGAAGCCTGCGGCGCGGAGGAGGACCGCCGGGCCAAGCGGTGGCTGGAGGCGCATGAGCGGTGGACGTACGACGAGGCGCGCCGCGTGCAGACGCTCAGGCGCCTGATCTGCCTGTGCACCGACTGCCACACCGTCACCCACTTCGGCTACGCCCAGGTACGCGGCCTGGAGGCGCAGGCCTTCGCCCACCTGGTGCAGGTCACCGGAATGAGCCCGGGGCAGGCCCGGCAGCACGTCGCCGCGGCCTTCGCGCTGTGGGAGCAGCGCTCGGCCCTGACCTGGAGCTTGGACCTGCGCATCCTCACCGGAGCCGGTATCACCGTCACTCCCCCGCCGGACGCACGGCACCGCCGCGGCATCGCAGCAGCGACGCTGGCGGCCGAGGAGGCCGCCGGGTCGTCCCCGGCCTCGCGGGACATCCCGTCGGTGCCCCGGCAGGACGCGCCCTCGGACTTCGTCCGTAGCCTGTTCCGCGGTGCACGCCGCGGCTGAGGCGTCACCGGGCCCGGGCCCACCGGGCTCTGCCGCCTTCTGGCACGAGCCACGCCTGCAGGCGCATCGCCGCGTACCCAAGCAGGAACGCGGCGCCCGCCAACCTTGCACAGCCCGCCTACCGCACCCCGCATCAACCGGGACGACCGCCTGCTGGAGGGCCTGGTCGGATCGGGCGCCGGCACGGGTTGTGCGTGGCTACGATGCGGGTGGCTGTGTTCTGCTGACGGCGAGGGCAGGCGGTACCGGGGATGCGTGTGGTCGTCCTGGGAGAGTTCCCCCTGGTCACCAACCAGGTGCGGGCGTACGACCTGCTGCGGATGTCCGGCCGCGAGGGGCGCCCGACGCGGTCCTGGCAGGGGTGCCGAGCGGTGCGGTGCGCATAGCCGACTCGCCGGTCCGGGTCGGGGAATAGCGGACGACATGAACCTGGTCATGACGGGTCGAACGTCTCCGCCCGGCGCGACGTCCCCCTTCCTGCTATCGCAAAGCGAACCGGGAGGAAGTCAGGTACCACCATCGCTTTGCCCTCCATGGGAATGGTTTCCTTGCTGCCCAAGGGGTTACTCCATTCGGTATGGGCCGAATAACGAGGTGGCGGTCCGGCCGGGCAGGTGATGGCCGTGCCGGCGACACCGGCCGCGGCGGTGGTGAAGGCCGTCGGCGCGGTGAGCGCCGGCCGGGAGCCGGTCCTGCGCCGGAGGTGGAGGAGCGCGCGCCCGACGAGCCGACCGGGCTGCCGAAGCGGTCGTGGCGGGCGGTGCTGCGGGGCACGCTGAAGGAGTTCAAGGACGACGAGCTCGCCGACCGGGCGGCCGCGCTGACGTACTACGGCGTGCTCTCCCTCTTTCCCGCGCTGCTGGTCCTCGTCTCGTTGCTGGGCGTCGCGGGGAAGTCGACCACCGACAAGGTCCTGAACAACCTGCAACACCTGACGCCCGAGGCCGCACGGCAGGTGATCACCAACGCGGTCCGGCAGCTCCAGGGCGGCGCCGGCATCGGCTCGGTCCTGGCCGTGGTGGGCCTGCTGGGCGCGGTGTGGTCGGCGTCCGGGTACATCGCGGCGTTCATCCGTGCCTCGAACGCCGTCTACGACCTGCCCGAGGGCCGGCCGGTCTGGAAGCTGACGCCACTGAGGCTCGGGCTGACCGTGGTGATGATGGTGATGGCGTGCGCCAGTGCGTTGATCGTCGTCTTCACCGGCGACGTCGCCCGCCAGGCCGGGAAGGCCCTGGGGCTGGGCGACACGGCCGTGACCGTCTGGTCGGTCGCGAAATGGCCCGTGCTGGTCCTCCTCGTCACCGTCATGATCGCAGCCCTGTACTGGGCGGCCCCCAACGTGCGGGGCCGCGGCTTCCGCTGGGTGACCCCCGGCAGCCTGCTCGCCCTGGTGATCTGGATGATCGCCTCGGCGGGCTTCGCGCTGTACGTGGCGAACTTCGGCTCGTACAACAAGACGTACGGCAGCCTGGCCGCGGTGATCGTGTTCCTGGTGTGGCTGTGGATCACCAACCTGGCGATCCTGCTCGGCCTGGAGTTCGACGCCGAACTCGCCCGCCAACGCGCCGTCGCCGGCGGTCACCCGGCGGACGAGGAACCGTACGCCGAACCGCGCGACACCCGCACGTGGAAGCGGGACGAGGGCGGCCGGCCCGAGTAGGGGTGCGGCTGCGGAGCATCGGGCCGGGCCGGCGGGGCACCAGTGGGACCATGGGAACCGTGGACGACCTGCACCAGGTCGAGAGACACCTCACCCGCCGCGTGGCCTCCTGCCGCCACCCCCTCGTCCGGTGGGCCCGGCCGGTGATCGGAGAGGCCGCCGAACACACGAAGCTGTGGTGGGGCGTCGCCCTGGCACTGGGCGCTGCGGGCGGCTGGCGGGGCAGGAAGGCCGCTGCCGCCGGGCTGACGGCCATGGGAGTGGCGGAGTTGCTGTCCAACGCCGTGATGCAAGCCACTGTGGCGGCGGCGCCGGCCACGAGGCCGTCCGGCAACGCGGCGGAGAGGAAGCGGTGAGCGTCCTCGTCTCCCGACCTTGGTGCTGTCGTCACCGAGCCCGTGCAGCGGCTCGTCCACCTCCGCGTGCAGCTCGTCCATCGCACTGCCGGCCGCGCACCCTGCAGGTGCCGAGGTCCCGGCCAGCGCCGCTGCTCACACACCCTGGCCGTATGCGACATGGACGCCAACAAGGCCATCGATCCTCCGTCCGAGCAGTGCGAGCTGCCCGAGTCATGCCCTCCCGAGTAGCCACCGTCACCGTGGTGGCCTGACGCTCCGCCGTCGCCTGCGAAGTCCGGTTCATGCCCGCCCCGAGGACCGAGCACCCTGCCCCACCCGGCGCCATGGTGCGTTGCGGAGGCACCTGGCCCCATTGCTGTGCGCCTCGACAAGACGGCGCGGGGTCTACCGAACGAGACGGGAGGGGTCTTGTTCAGCGTGGAGCTCGGAGCGCCCGGGCGGCCGGATCCGCCTCGCCTTGTCACCTCAGTGGCCTACCGTTCGCCGGCTGGCACGAGGGGGTGGTGCTGGTCGTGTGGGGGACCGTGCACAGGTACAGGGGGCGTTCGGCCAGGGCCTGGTCGTCGGAGGGGAGGTGGAAGGGGCGGTCCTGGGCGACGGTGTCCTTGACGTCGACGCTGTTGCGGAGTTGCTGCAGGACGTTGGAGGCGCGCGGGGGAAGCTTGGTGCCCGTCCAGGTGCGGTAGACGGCGGCTGCCGCGGCGCGGAAGGAATCGCTGCCGGCCGCGTGGTCGCTGTGGTGGTCGGAGGAGAAGGCGATGTACGACAGGTCGACCGCCGTGTAGCGGTCGAGGTGGGCGAACTCCGGGAGTTCGGGGTATTCGATGAGGGTGTCGACGTCGGAGGCCAGGAACGGGAAGGGTGTACTGGTGGCGCTTCCGCACTCGGCCTGCACCTGGTTGAGGATCTTGGGGAGCTGGCTGCCCCGGGCGGCGAACAGCGTGATGCCGTTGTCCCGGTTCAGGGCGCAGATCTTCCTGGCCAGCTCGGGCAGGGCGCTGACCACGCCGGGCTGACCGAAGTCCGGGGTGCGGACGACCTCCGGCTCCAGGAGCTCGATATCTTGGCCCGCCAGCTCGCTGCCGAGGTCCTGGCGGAGGTTGAGGCTGTAGCGGTCCTTGTCGTCGTAGATGATGAGGGCCTTCTTGCGCTTGAGCTCCATGACGCGCCGGGTCAGGGCCCGGGCGAAGTGGCGGTTCGTGGGCTGGGTCTGGAAGTAGTTGGGTGTCTCGGTGGTCATGAAGTCACCGGAGACCGCGGCCCCGATGACCGGCAGATCCGGTGACAGGCGGTTGATCGCGTCGACGGACGCCTGACGGCTCTGCGAGATGCCGATGACGGCCGAGATGCTCGTACCGTCGCCGGCCAGCGCGTTGAGCCGGTCGACGACTGCGGCCCCTTGAGCGAACGCGTAGCCGGCGTTGGCGATCAGCAGCCGGAGGTAGGGCCGCTCGGCATCGCCGACCGCCTGCTTGTTGAACTCGCGCTGGGCGTCGGCGGCGCCTTCGAGCTGGAGGACCCCGGCGGGAGTGAGCTGTTCGCCCTTGCCCTGCGGGTCGGCGGTCAGCGGGGAGAGGAAGACCACCGTACGGTGCGCGCCGCGGTCGGCCACCCGGTTCTGGGCCCGGATGCGGTCCTGGAGCGTACGGAGCAGCTCCTGGCTGCCGCCGTCCGTGAAGTAGCAGCCTCCGGTGGCCGTGTCGACGCCCACCCGGACCCCCTGGGCGGCCCACGTGTCGGCGCAGGCGTCCTGACGGACCCAGTTCACCACGGGGACGGCGCCGGCCAGCAGCGCGACGGTCACCAGGACGCCGAGATACGCGGACGGCCACGGCACCGAGTGCGGGGACACCGCCACATTGATGTCCAGCCAGTCACTCACTTCCGATTGGTCGTCTCCGGACAGGCGAACACGCAGTTGCCCGTCCACCACTCCGGTGCCGGCCGAGCGGGCCCGGCCCTCCAGCAACGGCCGCAGGCAGTCGGCCGCTGCGGCCGCCGTCTGCACGCGCCCACGGCCACCCGTGCCGTCCCCCCGGCCCTCCTGCTCGTCGTGCTCGGCGGCCAGGACCAGCAGCGGCAGACCGCGCCGGTGCAGCTTGACCAGGCCGTCCAGCAGTCTGCGGGTGGCCGTGCCCGGTTCGTCAACCCGCGGCAGCAGGACGACGAACGGCCACACCCGACGCCGCCGCCGCGGCAGCAGGACGCCTCTGCGGGCCGCACGCACCAGGTCCACCGCCAGCGCTTCGAGCAGCAGGGACTGCCGCAGTGCCGCACGGTTGCGCAGCTCGCCCTTCTTGCTCAGCGATACGGCGGCGGGCAGGAAGCGGGCCGCCGCCGGACCGCCGGCGCTGCGCACCTTCGGCGCGTACCAGCGCAGGCGCCGCGTGCGGTTGAGCCAAGTGCGGTAGACCCACTCGAGCGGCCAGGCCACCAGGACCGTGGCGATCGCGCCCAGGCGCTCATTGATCTGTCCGGCCCCGCCGGTGTCGATGAAAGAGCGCAGACCTTTCAGGCCGGGCGTGTCGTTCTCCCAGGCCACGCAGAGCTTCTCGGCCAGCGTACGGCGCTGGGCGCGCGCCGCACCGGCGCCCGCGTCGATGTCCAGCACCCTGCGGCAGGTCCAGTAGGTGGACAGCGTCAGCCCGCCGGCGGCCGCGGGCATCGTCTGTTCCAGCTGCCTGGTCAGCTCGTCGAGCAGGACGACGTCGGGCTCGGTGGACCGCTGCGCCTGCTCCACAAGCGCCTCCCCGAGCAGCGCATGCGGAGCCAGGGCTGCCCCGCTCGCGTCCCGCAGCCGGTCCCGGTAGCCGGTGACGAAGGCGGTGTCCCGCTCGTGGTTCCCTTCGAGGACGACCGCCGGCAGCTCCCGCCGGCCCACAGGCCGCCCGACGAGCCCGTCCAGCACGGTCACGAGTTCCTTGACGCCCGTCAGCGGAGGAATCCTGCCCATCCCGCCCCCCTTACACAGCGTTATTTGAAGGGGGGAACTCTCCCACCAGCAGGGGGTTCGCGGAGCCCGTCGTCCGTGATTGACCACCTTTGCAAGAAACAACTCAACGAGGCGGCGCCATACGACCGCAGAGCGTCCGTACCCCGTCTGACCGATCGGCCGCGATCGCATCCTGTCGGGAGACGCCGGTCCCGGCACCAGCCGCAGCACCGGCAGCCGTCCATGCGCATCACGGACGAAGCTCTGCTCTCGCAGGATCCCGGTGCACCCGGCCAGTGGGCGTTGTCCGGGTCCCACAACCAACGTTACCCATCCGACCTCAAGCCGGCCTCGGAGAGGTGACAGATCAAGCCCCTCCAGCGCGCACCCAGCGCCGTTCGAGTGCATCGTGCGAGCATGGCCGGGCGGCGCCCGGCTGCACGATGGGAAGATCTCTCAACCCGTCGGCGTTGACGTCTCGCACAAGCCTTCGACCAGCGTGTGACAGGAGTGGAACCCCGTATGCCCAGCACTTCCACCACCCAGGCGACCGCCCAGATCGGTGTCACCGGGCTCGCCGTCATGGGCAGCAACCTCGCCCGCAACTTCGCACGCCACGGCCACACCGTCGCCGTCCACAACCGCACAAGCGCCAAAACCAAGGCGCTCGTTGACCAGCACGGACACGAGGGGAACTTCGTCCCCTCCGAGACCGCCGAAGAGTTCGTCGCCGCCCTGCAGAAGCCGCGCCGCATCGTCATCATGGTCAAGGCGGGCGACGCCACCGACGCCGTCATCGACGAGTTCGCCGCCCTGCTGGAGCCCGGGGACGTCCTCATCGACGGCGGGAACGCCCACTTCGACGACACGCGGCGGCGGGAGGCCGCCCTCCGCGACAAGGGCATCCACTTCGTCGGCGCCGGCATCTCCGGCGGCGAGGAAGGCGCCCTCAACGGGCCCTCCATCATGCCCGGCGGATCGGAGGAGTCCTACAAGTCCCTCGGACCGCTGCTCGAGTCCATCGCCGCCAAGGCGAAGGACGGCTCCCCCTGCTGCACCCACGTCGGGCCCGACGGTGCCGGACACTTCGTCAAGATGGTGCACAACGGCATCGAGTACGCCGACATGCAGCTGATCGCCGAGGCGTACGACCTGCTGCGTGCGGTCGGGGGGTACGAGCCGGGGCGGATCGCCGAAACGTTTCGGACGTGGAACACCGGGCGGCTGGACTCGTACCTCATCGAGATCACCGCCGAGGTGCTCGCGCACACCGACGCCGCCACCGGGCGGCCGTTCGTGGACGTCGTGGCGGACGAGGCGGAGCAGAAGGGCACCGGGCGGTGGACGGTGCAGACGGCGCTGGACCTGGGGGTGCCGGTGTCCGGCATCGCCGAGGCCGTCTTCGCGCGCTCGCTGTCCGGGCACACCGGGCTGCGCAGGGCCGCGCGCGGCCTGCCCGGGCCGAGCGCCCGGGCCCTCTCCCCCGCCGAGGCGCAGGAGTTCGCGGCGCAGGTCGAGCAGGCGCTGTACGCGTCGAAGGTCGTCTCGTACGCCCAGGGCTGGAACATGATCGCCAAGGCGAGCGAGGAGTACGGCTGGGACATCGACCTCGGCGCGATGGCGGCCATCTGGCGCGGTGGCTGCATCATCCGGGCCGCGTTCCTCGACCGCATCCGCGCCGCCTTCGAGGCCGATCCGCAGCTGTCGACCCTGCTGGCGGACGAGGGCTTCGCGCGGGAGGTCGGGCAGGCGCAGGAGGCGTGGCGGACGGTCGTGGCCACCGCCGTGCGGCACGGGGTGCCGACGCCCGGCTTCTCGGCCGCACTCGCGTACTACGACGCGCTGCGTGCCGAGCGGCTGCCCGCCGCGCTGACCCAGGGGCAGCGGGACTTCTTCGGTGCCCACACCTACCGCCGCACCGACCGCGAGGGGTCCTTCCACACTCTCTGGAGCGGTGACCGCAACGAGCAGGCCGCCGGCTGAGCACCGACGCTACCTTGGCAGTCATGCATCCCCACGTCGAGACGGCGATCCGCTACCACCAGGCAGTCGCGCAGGGGGCCACGGGCGAGGAGCTGGCCGCCTTCTTCCACCCGGAAGCGGTCCACCGCGAGCTGCCCAACGTGCTCTTCCCCGACGGTGCCGTCCGCGACCTGCCCGCCGTGCTCGCCGCGGCGGAGCGGGGGCGGACGGTGCTGACCGAGCAGCACTTCGAGCTGCTCAACGCCGTCGCGTCCGGTGACCAGGTGGCCCTGGAGGTCACCTGGCACGGAACGCTCGCCGTCGCCCTGGGCGAGCTGCCCGCCGGGCACGTGCTGCGGGCGCACATCGCGACGTTCCTGGAGTTCCGCGACGGGAGGATCGTCTCCCAGCGCAACTACGACTGCTACGAGCGCCCGCATCCTGCCGCCACGTAGTTCCGTCACACGGTCGGCATGTCCTCTCCCCGCCCGCCTCCCCTGTCCGCATAGCCTGGCCCCGGGCGGGAAGACGGACGGGACGACGAGGTACGGACGGGACGACATGCCGCCGAACGAGCCGAGTGGACAGCCGGGCCCACCAGCGCCCACCGGGCGTCACGAGACGGAGGAGGAGCGCGCGGACCGGCGCTGGGCCGAGCTGCTGCAGGAGGTCCGCGTCGCCCAGACGGGGGTGCAGATCCTCTTCGGCTTCCTGCTGACCGTGGCCTTCACGCCACGCTTTTCCACCCTGGGCGACACGGACCGGGGGATCTACGTGGCCACCGTCCTGCTGGGTGCCGCGACCACCGGGGCGCTGGTCGGGCCGGTCTCCTTCCACCGGCTGGTGACGGGACGCCGGATCAAGCCGCAGACCGTCACCTGGGCATCGCGGATGACCATGGTGGGTGTGGTCCTGCTGCTGTGCACCGTCACCTCCTCGCTGCTGCTGATCCTGCGCATCGCGATGCCCGGCACCGCGGTGCCGTGGGTGGTGGCGGGTCTGGTGGCCTGGCTCGTGGTGTGCTGGTTCGGCCTGCCGCTGTGGGCCCGCCACCGCTACCTGGCGAAGAAGTAGGGTTCAGTCCGCCGGCTCCTCCGTCTCCTCCTTGATGTCGGAGATGAGCCGGGTCGCGGTGTCGGACTGCACGCTCAGGTAGGTGTAGGTCGGCTTCTTCTCGTCGCCCCAGGTGAGCCGGACGCGGGTCCAGGTGTGGCCGGCGCCGCTGTTGTCGTACGTCACGCGCCAGGCACGCGGGGTGTTCTGGGCGCGCAGGACGCCGTCGGCGCCGTTCTTGCGTTCCCACTCCTCCAGCCGGGTGCGGAACTCGCCGGTGAGATAGTGCGAGCGCAGGGCACCGGAGAGTACGGAGTCGGGCGTACCGCTGCGGGCGCCGACGTACGCGCCGTAGAACGCGGCCACCTGGTCCACCACCGACCCCGCGTTGCCCTCGCGGACGGGCTGCTGCGCATCGGGGGTGGTGGCCGGTGCGGGATCCGTGCGGGGGACGTCGGCGGGGCCGCCGGAGGCCGCCGCGAAGGCGACGGCGGGCACGGTCAGGGCGGCGAGCAGGACCAGGGCGGCGCCGGAGCGCCATGGGGTACGGGGTGCGGGCATGGGTTCCCCTCATCGCAAGTGCCCCTGGGGGCACGGGGTTTACTGCTCTCCCCCGTTAAAGCGGACGGGTTGCCGGAAGGGTTCCGTCCAAACCGGCCATTTGTCGCTGATTTCGTTGGTACGCGCCCGGCGTGCACCCGAAACACCGGCGGAAGACATCGATGAACGCGCTGGCCGACGCCCATCCGCAGCGGTGCGCGACCGTGGTGACGGGGACGTCGTCGGCAAGCATCCGCAGCGCGTGGTACAGACGCGACTGCGTGCGCCACTGCGGGAAGGTCATGCCGAGCTCGGCGCGGAAGAGCCGGCTGAGGGTGCGCTCCCCCGTGCCGGTCGCGGCGCCGAGGGCGGCGAGGGTGCGGGTGTCGGCGGGGGCCTCGTGCACCAGCGCGCAGACGGCGGCCAGGCGGGGGTCGGCCGGTGCGGGCAGCCGCAGAGGCTGCTGCGGCGAGGCGCGCAGCTGGTCGCGCAGGACGGCGAGCAGGCGGCGGCGTTCGGGGCCGGCGTCCTCGGGGCTGCGGGTGTAGGCGCGGATCAGCTCGCGCAGCAGCGGGCTGACGGCCAGGACCGTGGGGGCGGTCAGGCCGAGCGGGTTGTCGTGGGCCGGCAGGCCGACCAGGTGCAGCTCCAGGTGGCCGTGGGCACGGTGGGCGTGGACGGTGCCCGCGGGCACCCAGAGGGCGCGGGTGCCCGGCGCCACCCACGTACCGGCGTCGGTGGTGACGGCCAGGACGCCCGCTCCCGCGTAGACGATCTGGTGGTCGTCGTGGCGGTGGGCGTCGATGCCCTGCCCGGCGGCCAGGTCCTGCACGCGCGTCGGGGCCTGCGGCTCGTGGCGGATTTTCGGTAGGGACGGGCGTTCCATCGGAAGCGGGACAGGTGGCTGCACGGACACGATCACAACATGCCGATGAGAAACCTGCCGACAAAACCCTTGCGAACCAACCGCCCGATCTCGCTGCTGTCGTGGGGACACGCCTGCGTCGACGTCTACCAGGGTGCGGTGGCCGCGCTGGTGCCGTACTTCGTCGCCGAGCGGGCCTACTCGTACGCCGCCGCCTCCGGCATCGTGCTGGCCGCCTCCCTGCTGTCGTCGGTGATACAGCCGCTGTTCGGCGTGCTCACCGACCGCTGGTCGCTGCCGTGGTTGCTGCCGCTGAGCACGCTGGTGAGCGGCATCGGTGTCGCCGTGAGCGGACTGTACGGCACGTACGCGCTCACGCTGGTCGCCGTGGCCGTCTCGGGCATCGGCATCGCGGCGTACCACCCGGAGGCGGCGCGGGTCGCGCGCGATGCCAGTCGCGGCAGCCACACGGCGATGAGCTGGTTCTCGCTGGGCGGCAGCCTCGGCTTCGCCGCGGCCCCGCTGCTGGTGTCCGCCGTGGTCGTGACCGGTGGGCTGCACGCCTCGCCGCTGCTGGCCGTCCCGGCCGTGGTCGGTACGGGACTGTGCGCGGCGGCCCTGCGGACGGCCGCCCGCTCGTCCGGCGGGGAAACGGTGCCGAAGGCGGCCGCGGCGGACCGCCGGGACGACTGGCGGTCCTTCGTCAGGCTGTCCGGCGCGATCGTCTGCCGTTCGATCGTCTTCGTGGGGCTGAGCGCCTTCGTCTCGCTCTACGCCCGCCAGCGCACCGGCGGCGGAGACCTTTCCGGCACGGCCGCGCTGTTCCTGCTGTACCTGGGAGGCGCGGCGGGCACGGTGACGGGCGGCAGGCTCGCCGACCGCCACGGCCGTCTGCCGGTGATCCGCTGGTCGTACCTGCTGACGGTCGCCGCCGTGGCCGGTGTCGTCCTGGTGCCCGGCCCGCTGCTGTACCTGTTCGTCGCGCTGACGTCGGCCGGCCTGTACGTCCCCTTCTCCCTGCACGTCACCCTCGGCCAGGACTACCTCCCCCGCCACGTGGGCACCGCGGGCGGCGTGACGCTGGGCCTGGCCATCAGCGTGGGCGGCGTGGCCAGCCCGCTCCTCGGCGCCCTGGCCGACGCCACGTCCCTGCAAACTGCCCTCGCCCCGCTCGTCGCCCTGCCCGCGGTGGGCTGGTTCCTGCTGCGCCCGTTGCGTGATCCCGCGCTCGGGCGCGTCATGCAGGAACCGCCTGTAAGAGGGGTTTCGCGGTGAAACCGCCTCCGAGCCGGGTGCGGTGCGAGAGCCTGGTCGGACGACTTGGGGGACGTCGGACAGGGGGGAACTCGTGAAACCACGCACACGACTCGCCGTATTGGCAACGACGTTGGTTGCCGCCTTCGCTGCGACGGCCCCGGCGGCTCCCGCCCCGCGCGCGGTCGGGCCGTTCCAGGTCAGGAACTACGGCACCGGCCGCTGCATGGGCTTCCCGGACGGTGAGGACCGCGTACGGGTGTGGGACTGCACCACGGAGGCGTACCAGCTGTGGGACCTGGTCGCCGACGACCGGGGCCGCTACCACATGGTGAACCGCAGGGACGGCCGGTGCCTCGCGGGATACGCGCAGGGCCCCAGCGGCTGGGCGACCTGGCTGTCCACCTGCGACAACAGCTTCGGCAACGTCGATCAGCTCTGGTACGTCGACCCGGCGAACCAGCCCGACCCGGCCCGTATCGCGAACCTCTTCGGCCGCGTCCTGGAACCCGACCGCGGCTGGAACGGCGCGAACCGGTCGCCGGTCGTGACCAACGACAACCAGGGACTGCCGAATCAGAAGTGGACCCTCAAGTACATCCAGTGAGGCGCACCGCCGCTCCCGCCTCGGCCGGTCATTGCACCTCGACGGTGACCTTCCACGGCGTGACCAGCAGAGGGCAGACATGGCCCCGGTCCGGGCGGCAGTGTCGTTGCGCGGTGATGGCGGCGGTGCCGTCGCCTTCCGCGCGGAGGACCGCTGATGCGTCGCCGTTCGGCGCCGTACCGCCGGCGGTACGCCGGAGGACGGTGGAGTCGCCGGACGCCGGAGTGCTCCAGCTGTAGGTGAGTCCGTGGTCGCGGTAACCGGTGAGCCGGACTTCGACGTCGTCGCCCAGGCTCGCGGTCACGGACCGGCCGTTGTCCGCGTTCGTCAGCACGATGCGCTGGGCCAGGTGTGCCCGGCCGGGTGCCCGGCCGTGGGCAGTCGCCGGTGCCGCAACCGCAGCCATGACCGTCATCAAGGCCAGCGCCATGCCCCATGGGGTGGCAGACCGCTTCGTTCCCACCATGATTCCCTCCCCTTTGGTCCCGTCGGACCGGACGTCATCCGGCGACGGCAACAGCAGACCATCCTTCCGGTCGGCGCGACGAGACGGCGAAGAGTCGCTTCCAAACCACCCGACCGAGGGCTGTGGCGCTTGTCCCGTCGGGCATGGCCCGAGGGCCTAGGTCCGGTCCGGCAGATCATGCAGTGCCCCGTAGGGGCGCGGGGAACTGCGCGACAAGCCACCACGCGCCCGCAGACGGGGCGCCGTATCTCGCCCACGCGGCGGCAGCCGCAGATCGACAACGCCCCGCGCCCCTGACGGGGCGCTGCACGATCCGCCGGACACGGCCTAGGGGTGTTCCAGCACGAGGACGGCGCGGGTCGCCGGTTCCAAGGCCTCGAAGACGTGCGGGAGGTCCGCGGGGTAGACGACGTAGTCGCCGGGGCCGAGCTCGACGGCCTCGCCCGCGACGCCGGCCAGGGCGCGGCCGCTGGCGAGCAGCAGGTGTTCGACGACGCCGGGCATGTGGGGGTCGGAGGCGCGAACGGTGCCCGGTTCGGCGTCGATGCGGTAGACGTCGCGGCGGGCACCGGGCGGGCTGGCGGAGAGCAGGGTGGCCCGGTAGTCGGACTCCGCGGCGGCGACGGCCGCGCCCTCGCCCGCTCTGATCACTTGGGTGCTGCGGCGGGGCGGGTCCAGCAGGCGGGAGAACGGGACGTCCAGGGCCACGCACAGGGCCCAGAGCGTCTCCAGGTTGGGGTTTCCGCTGCCGGATTCCAGGTTGGACAGCGTCGACTTGGAGACGCCGGCCCGGCGCGCGACCTCGCTGAGGGAGAGCCCGGAGCGGGCGCGTTCACGGCGCAGCCCGGCCGCGATGGTTTCGAGCGGCACCTTGGCGGGGGACGGTGGCTCCTGCGACATCGTTCGCTCCATTAGTCATACGTTCGCCTTGACGAACGACCTCGATGGTGTTCATTCTAATGAACGTGCAGTCGATATGCAGAACACTGGATCGAGCGGTCCTGCGCGACATCGCCCTGGTGTGCCTCGCCGTCGGCGTGATCGGACTGTCCTACGGGGCGATCGCCGTCGCCTCGGGCTTTCCGCTCTGGCTCCCCGTGGTGCTCGCCCTCACCGTCCTCGCCGCCTCCTCGGAGTTCTTGTTCATCGGCATCGTGGCGGCCGGCGGCAGCCCGATCGCCGCCGTTCTCGCCGGCCTGCTGGTCAATGCCCGGCACCTGCCGTTCGGCCTGGCCCTGCCGGACGTCCTGGGCAGCGGCTGGCGCCGCGCGCTCGGCACCCACCTGATGAACGACGAAAGCGTCGTCTTCGCCCTCGCCCAGGAAGACCTGCCCCGCAAGAAGGCCGCCTTCTGGACGTGCGGGCTGGGCATCCTCGTGTGCTGGCCGCTGGGTGCGTTCGCCGGTGGCGCCATCGGCACCGTCATCGACGACACGGATGCCCTCGGTCTCGACGCGATGTTCCCCGCCGTCCTGCTGGCCCTGATCGTCCCGGCCTTCCGCGACCGGGAGAAGCGCAGGGCCGCCCTCGCCGGGTCCGCCGTCGCCCTGGCCGCCACCCCCTTCCTGCCCGCCGGCCTTCCGGTCCTGCTCGCCCTGACCGGACTGTCCGTCACCGCCGTACGGGAGAAGGCCCGCGCATGACTCATCCCCCCGTTCTCCTCGCCGCAACGCTGGTCCTTGCAGGCGGCACCTTCGCGTTGCGCCTGGCCGGGCCGTACCTGCGCAGCCGGATGACCTTTCCGCCACGGGCCGAGAGGCTCATGGAGATCTCCACCGTCGTCCTCCTCGCCTCACTGGTCGCGACCGCAGCGCTGACGGAGGGCCACGGACCGGCCGGCATCGCGCGACCGGCCGGTGTCCTGGTGGCCGGTGTGCTGGCCTGGCGCAAGGTGCCCTTCCTGGCGGTGGTTCTGGCGGCCGCCGCAGCGACCGCCGCCCTGCGCCTCCTCGGCGTCCCCTAGGCCCTGCCCGGCAGTGTCGGAACGGCCCCGCGCTCCCGCACGTGCAGATGCCCTTCCAACGGGCGCGGTGGGCGAGGCGGGAGGATGGCCTCCAGGGCGTAGCCCGCCTTCTCGGCCACCCGGCAGGAGGCCGGATTGCCCACGTTGTGGATCAGCTCCAGGCGGGCCAGGCCCTCCCCCTCATCGGGGTCGAAGGCCCAGGCCGTCAGCATCTCGACAGCCCGGGAGGTCAAACCGAGGCCGCGCGCGGGAGCACCGGTCCAGTAGCCGATCTGGGCCACGGCGCCCGCGCCGCCCGGCCGTTTGAGCACGACGTGCCCCACGACCTGCTCCTGTGCGAGGACCGCGAAACCGAGCCGCTCCCGGGTCTTCCACCCCGCCGCCTCTGCGGCGATCCAGCGCTCCGCTTCGTCCCGGTCGGCCACCCGGTGCGACGTCCAGCGGCGCAGCTCCTCGTCATCGGCCAGCGCCGCCAGCGCGGGGGCATCACCGGCCTCCCATGGACGCAGTGTCACACCTGCCGAGCTCAGTATCACGGTCATCGCCATCCCCCGGGCTTCTCATCCTGCTCGGCAGGCTATGCGATCACAGGGGCATCAGCGGTTGGTCAGCGTGCGGTCCAGGAGGGGGAGCAGCCGGTCCCAGTGGCGCTGCAGCCCGCGGGCGTCGAAGGCGTCGGTGTCGGCCATGGTGAAGCCGTGGACGGTGCCGGGGTAGATCTCGGAGGTGTAGTCGACACCTGCGGCATCCAGGGCCTGGTTGAGCGCACCGAGGGCATCGGGTGTCAGGTCGCCTTCGGCATGGCCGAGATGGACCTGGGCGGTGATCTTCTCGAAGAGGCCGGGCCCGTCGGCGCCCACGGGGCCGTGGAATGCGGCGACGGCGGCCACCCGATCGGGGTGGGCCGCGGCGGTGCGCATCGCCAGGAGGCCGCCGATGCAGTAGCCGGTCACCGCGACCGGACCGGCGCCGACCTCGGGTCGGGCGGTGAGGAACCCGAGGTAGGCGCCGGCGTCGCGCAGGGCGCGTTCGGCGGTGTGCGCCTCGATCAAGGGCATCAACTCGGCCATGACCCGGGGCCGGGTCTCTTCCCCGATGTGCTCGGGAAGTGCGATCACCGGCGCCGGGCCGTGCCGGTGGAAGAGGTTGGGGACGAGCACGTAGTACCCGTGCCCGGCCAGCTCCTGAGCCATCTCCCGCAGTACGGGCCGGATGCCGAAGCCGTCCGGGTACATCAGCACCCCAGGGTGCCGGTCGCCATGGTCGGGGAAGGCGGCAAAGGCGTCGGCCAGGCCGTCGGGGGTGGGAATCTGCAGCGTCTTGATGGGCATGGAATCCTCCTGTCGCGGTCGACATGTCGAAATCTGTGGTCGACACGACGGAGGCGGAGCCCGCGCGGCAGCGCCGGCTCCCCGATCGAACAGCGGGCCTGCAGCGGCCCGCACGGCGCTCAGCAGAGCACCGGGTCACCCATCCGTGTGTGGCGCAAGGCCGTCCCGGTAGTCATCGCCGCACAACGTAGCCCACCGGATCATGCAGGCGCCAGCACTCGCCTGGAAGCTTCTGGCAAGAGGTACCGGGCGGGGGTATCAAGCGGCGCGGCGGGAAGGCGAAGACCTGCTCACGATGCGGCACCGCCCGGACCCGGGGGTATCCGCCCACCTGTAGGCCACGGCCGGCCGCCACGCGCGTGCCGCGCCGCAGCCGCGGCTCTCCCCACCCCGAGGGGGCCCCTACTACGCGCCCGGCGATCGGCCGGGCGGACGCACCTCGCCTTCACCCTTCCGGAATACCCCAGGGGGGTATATCGTTCTTCTTGTCGGAAGGACGCCGGGCAGCACCCGGCACCGCTTCCGCACGGCACCACACCTGCGTCCCGAAGGAAGTAGCCATGACCTCCCAGACGATCTCCGGCACCGGCTCCTGCTGCACCCCGGCCGGCACCTGCGGCACCGGCGTCCCGGCCGACGTCCGGGGCGGCATCACGACGGTCTACAAGGTGACCGGCATGACATGCGGCCACTGCGAGGGCTCGGTCGCGCAGGAGGTCTCCGCGATCCCCGGCGTGAGGTCCGTGACGGCCGTGGCCGCCACCGGCCTGGTCAGCGTGGTCTCCGCCGGCCCGCTGGACGACGAGGCCGTGCGCGCCGCCGTGGACGAGGCGGGCTACGAGCTCGCCGGCCGCGCCTGAGATACCCCCCGGTAGTCCTCTGCCGTGCCGTACCGCCCCACTGATATGGCCGCCGTACGGCCCGGCCCTCCCCCAGGAGACCCACAGCAATGACCAGCATCGCTCCCGAGAAGACACCGGCACTCGCCGCATCCGCCTCCGCGGTGGAACTCTCCATCGGCGGCATGACGTGCGCCTCGTGCGCCACCCGCATCGAGAAGAAGCTCAACCGGATGGACGGCGTCACGGCGACGGTCAACTTCGCGACCGAGAAGGCCAAGGTCGCCTACGGGCCGGGGGTGGAGGTCGCCGATCTGATTGCCACCGTCGAGAAGACCGGCTACACCGCTCAGGAACCGCCCGAGCCGGCCGCCCGCGCGGAAGCGGAGACCCCGCAGGAGGAGACCGGCCACGACGGTGGTGAGGCCGGTGCCCTGCGGCAGCGGCTGATGGTCTCGCTGGTGCTCGCGCTGCCGGTGGTGCTGATGGCCATGGTGCCGGCGCTGCAGTTCGACAACTGGCAGTGGCTCTCCCTCACGCTGGCCGCTCCCGTCGTCGTCTGGGGTGCGCTGCCGTTCCACCAGGCCGCCTGGACCAATGCCCGGCACGGCGCCGCCACCATGGACACGCTGGTGTCGATCGGTACGCTCGCGGCCCTCGGCTGGTCGCTGTGGGCCCTGTTCCTCGGCCACGCCGGCATGCCGGGCATGCGGCACGGCTTCGACTTCTCCATCTCGCGGGCGGACGGCTCCTCCTCGATCTACCTGGAGGCCGCGGCCGGCGTCACCGCCTTCATTCTCGCCGGCCGCTATCTGGAGGCGAAGTCCAAGCGCAAGGCGGGCGCGGCCCTGCGGGCGCTGCTGGAGCTGGGCGCCAAGGACGTGGCCGTCCTGCGCGACGGGCGCGAGGTGCGCGTCCCCACTGCCGAGCTGATGGTCGGCGACCGGTTCGTGGTCCGGCCCGGGGAGAAGATCGCCACCGACGGCACCGTGGTCGAGGGCAGCTCCGCCGTCGACGCCTCCATGCTCACCGGCGAGTCCGTCCCCGTCGACGTGACCGTGGGCGACGCCGTCACCGGCGCGACCGTCAACGCCTCCGGCCGTCTGGTCGTCGAGGCCACCCGGGTCGGCGCCGACACCCAGCTGTCCCGCATGGCCAAGCTGGTCGAGGACGCGCAGAACGGCAAGGCCGCCGTCCAGCGCCTGGCCGACCGCATCTCCGGCGTCTTCGTCCCCGTCGTCCTGCTGATCGCCCTCGGCACGCTGCTGACCTGGCTGTTCGTGACCGGCGACGCCACCGCCGCCTTCACCGCCGCCGTCGCCGTCCTCATCATCGCCTGCCCGTGCGCCCTGGGCCTGGCCACCCCGACCGCCCTGATGGTCGGCACCGGCCGCGGCGCCCAGCTCGGCATCCTCATCAAGGGCCCCGAGGTCCTGGAGTCCACCCGCCGCGTCGACACGGTCGTCCTGGACAAGACCGGCACCGTCACCACCGGCCGCATGGCCCTCCACGACGTCATCACCGCCCCCGGCGTCACCGAGCACGACCTGCTGCGCCTGGCCGGCGCGCTGGAGCACGCCTCCGAGCACCCCATCGCCCGCGCCATCGCCGACGGCGCCACCGCCCGTACCGGCACCCTGCCCGCCCCCGAGAGCTTCGAGAACGTCGCGGGACTGGGCGTGCAGGGCGTCGTGGAGGGCCACGCGGTCCTCGTCGGGCGGGAGAAGCTGCTGGCCGAGTGGGCGATGGAGCTTCCCGCCGAGCTGGCAGCGGCGAAGGCCGCCGCCGAAGCGGAAGGCCGTACGGCCGTGGCCGTCGCCTGGGACGGCGAGGCCCGGGGCGTCCTCACCGTGGCCGACGCGATCAAGGACACCAGCGCGAAGGCGGTGGCCGAGCTGCGCCGCCTGGGCCTGACGCCGGTACTGCTGACCGGTGACAACAAGGCCGTCGCCGAGGCCGTGGCCCGCGAGGTGGGCATCGACGAGGTCATCGCCGAGGTCCTCCCCCAGGACAAGGTGGATGTCGTCAAGCGCCTCCAGGCCCAGGGCCGTTCGGTCGCCATGGTCGGCGACGGCGTCAACGACGCCGCCGCCCTGGCCACCGCCGACCTGGGCCTGGCCATGGGCACCGGCACCGACGCCGCCATCGAGGCGGGCGACCTCACCCTCGTCCGCGGCGACCTCCTCGTGGCCGCCGACGCCATCCGGCTCTCCCGCCGCACCCTCGGCACCATCAAGGGCAACCTCTTCTGGGCCTTCGGTTACAACGTCGCCGCACTCCCGCTCGCGGCGGCCGGGCTGCTCAACCCGATGATCGCCGGCGCGGCCATGGCCTTCTCCTCGGTCTTCGTCGTCACCAACAGCCTTCGGCTCCGCCGCTTCACGTAAACGCAGACACCTCGAAGGCCCGGCCGCCGGACGGCCGGGCCTTCGAGGTGTGCACACCCCTTCACACCGGCCGCTCCGCATCGGTGGTGAGCAGGTAGTTGGGCCCGTCGACGTAGTACTTGTTGATGTCCACGGCGCCCGAGCGGTTCTTGCTGAAGAGCGTTCCGGCGGTGACCATCGCCTTGATCGGCAGCCGGGGCGCCTTGAGCACCCGCGCGCGCAGCACCGCGGCCGGTTCCGCGGGAAGCCGGTCGACGGCTTCGGTGAGCCGGTCCCGGAGAAGCCCCAGCCAGGTGTCCAACGGGCCCCGGCCGCGTTCGGCCAGTTCGAAGGCAAGGGCAGCCGCGCACAGATGAACGGTCACGGTCGTGAACAGATCGGCCAGCGGGCCGTCGTCGGTGACGAGGACCCGGGGGTCGGTGAAGTCCAGCAGACCGGCGGCCGCCCCCTCGCCGATCCGTGCGGCAAGACGCGCGGGGTGTACGCGTGGCCCGTCGTTGTCCTTGAGCAGCAGCCGCACCCGGGGGGTGCCGCCGTGGCTGTCGAGGACGATCGAGGTGTTCTGCTGGTGCGATTCGAGCGCGATGCCATAGGAGAAGAGGGTGGTGTGCCAGTCCAGCAGCAGCCGGAGGTAGGCGTCGAGCAGCGCGGTCACCGAGCCGCCGTAGTGGCGTTCGGCGAGCACGTCGACGACGGTACGGCCGTCGGGGCAGGTGGCCAGCAGGGCGGCGACCGGCACCACATGGGCGTCGTCGAGCCCGGGCGGGTAGCGGCGGACGAGCGCGGCGAGGAGTTCGTGGCCCGCGCCCAGGTGGGTGCGTTCGTCGGTGAGCAGCACGGCGTCGGCGAGGCGGGGCTCGCGGGCCGCGATCCGCGCCACCAGTCGCTGACCGCACTCGCCGTCGGGCAGGACGCCCGGTTTGATGGTGCGCCGGTTGAGCAGTCCCAAGGTGGACGTGGCCAGGGGAAGTTTGATGTGGACGCCGGGGTCGTCGGCAACGGCGACGGTCCGCATGGACAGCGTGGGGACCACGGCCGGCCATGTTCTCCCGGCGAGCCGCGCGCGGCCGGCGAGGCCGGCGGCGGTGACGGCCTCGGCGAGGGGGCCCTCGGCGGTGAGCGGATGAACGGGCAGTGCCAGGGACCCGTCGCCGGACCGGGGCAGGCCGAGGGAGGCGGGCGTCGGCCACCAGCGCGGCAGCCGGGCCCGCCGCCCGAGGGCCAGCGCATCACGCGGCAGCACGAGCCAGCGCAGACCGAAGACGGGCCGGAACTCGGGTGCGTAGGCCAGGAGTTGCCGCTCGTCGAGGCCGTTGCGCACTCGACCGGTGGGGTAGACCGGATGGTCCCGGAAGGCGGCCAGCGCCTCGAATGCGAGGGACCCCCGCACCCCTGTCCACTCCTCCACGGGCCCGTGCTCCTCGGCCAGTCCCGCGACCACGCGCGACCGCTCCCGCCGCTGCAACCGGACCGTGGTCAAAGCCTGGTCGCATTCGGCGCGGAAGGCGTCGAAACCCGGTAGATCCCGCTCGGCCACGGCCTCACGCAGCCGGTCCAGCACGGCATCGAGGCCGGGCACCGGACGAACCCGGATCTCGCACTGGAAGCCGTCGGGACGTATGGGAATGTCCGCATGGGGAAGGGCGAGCCAGTCACCGTCGGGCCGGTGCTCGACGACCGCCCCGGGGCGCAGGTCGTAGGGGTCCTCCCGCAGCAGGGCGCCGAGGGCCCGGGCGAGGACTTCCTCCTCCGCCGCCGTCACACGATCTCCCAGCGATGGGCGGCGCGGAACTCCGCCACGACACGTCCGATCCGGTCCTGGTCGGGTCCGGTGGCCCGTATGACGCCGAGATGGTCGCGGTCGGAGTGGTGAAGGGGGTGCTCCTCGCCGATCGTGCGCTGCGGCCGGTAGACCAGCCGCACCCCCTCCCGGTCCCACTCCACGGGCCCCGGTGCGGACGCGAGGGTTCCGGCGCGCTCGGCGTGCACGGTCTCGATACGCAGCAGCCGTCCCGCTCGCCGTGCGCCGAGGTCGGCCGGGAGCGGGTGGCCGAGGTGGGTGCCGAGGATGTGCTCGAACAAGGGGATGCCGAGCGCCTCGGCGAGACCGAGGTCGGCCTGGTCGCCGGCGGAGCGGTAGTTGACTTCGACGACGCGGATCCGCTCGTCCTCGTCCACGAACTCGGTGTGGCAGGCGCCGAAGCCGACACCGAGGGCCCCGAGCCGTGCGACCACCTGCTCCCCATGCGTCCGGGACGGCGCCGGCAGCAGATCGGCGCGGCGCAGGACGAAGTGCGGAGGCTCGACGTCCACTTCGTGGAAGGAACCGAGGATGTGCAGGTCGCGTCCGTCGCCCAGGGTCTCCAGGGTGCGCAACGATCCCGGCAGGTACTCCTCGACGACCAGGGGCAGGCCGGGCCGCCGGGACCACACGTCCCGGCAGTGGCGCAGCAGCTCCGCCCGGTCCTCGACCAGCTCGGCGTCCTCGCTGGCCACCCCTTCGCGGGGTTTGACCACACAGGGGAAGGGGGGCCGGACGTCCTGCTCGTCCCCGGGCCGGGTCAGCTCCGTGCTCCATACGCTCTCCAGCCCCGCCTCGGCGAGGGCCCGCCGCATCTGTGCCTTGTTCTTGGTCAGCAGCGCGGCTCGCCAGCCCTTGCCCGGCAGGCCGAACCATTCGGCGGCGAGCGCCGCTTGCACCTGGAGGTGGTCGCTGTTGGTGAACACGGCCTCCGGCCGGCGGTCGAGGGCCGCAATGCGGGCGATCACCTCGCGGAAGTCGCGTACCTCGCAGGGGACGATGTCGATGCGGGGCCACGCCTCCCCGCCGCGCCCCTCGTAGGCCCGCCGGTGTGCTTCGGGTGCGTCGGTCAGCAGCGTGACGTCGAGCCCCAGCCGGGCTGCGGCGGGAAGGTAGCCCTCCGTGACGGAGTCGGTGGGGGGCAGCGCCAGCAGATACAGCACGAGGGAGACTGTAGAACTGGCACCGGTCATGTCAATCCCTCGGCGGCAGAGAGGAGTTGACCTGGCGCATGCCACGCCTCCTACTCCGTTCGCCCGTAACCTCCGCCGCGTCCCACCGTTAGGCGACCAGTATGAGGAGCAGATCATTCAGCTCCGGAACCCGCCTTTCAAGGAGCCCCGCATGTCCGTACGGTCCTGGTTCGGCACCGCACTCCTCGCCGCCGCCACGGTCCTGTCCTGCACCCACGTCGCCTCGGCTCACGGGGAGCACGACTCCCGCGCACCCCACATGACGCGCATCTCTGCCCAGAACGCGAACGCCAACCTCTTCCCGCCCTCCATCGGTGCGAGGGCCTTTCTGTACGACGCCGAGACCGGCAAGCCGCTCAAGGGCAAGTCCGTGGAGTTCAGCACTCCCGACGGCAGCGAGATCTGCCGCGCCGTCACCGGTGCCGCAGGCGATGCCGCGTGCATCGGGCCCCTCCGCCTGGGCACGGCGAGCGCCGGCACGCTGACCAACGGCTACGTCGCCACCTTCCGGGGCGACGACCGGTACGGGGCGTCGTACGCGTTCGGCACCGTGGGCGTACTGGTCCGCCCCTGAGACGCCTGCCCGGCCCTGTCCGCTTGTTCGGAGGGGGCACCCCCACTCCCGGCAAGGCCCATGGCGTTCCCCTCTTGCGGAGTCGGCGGCGGGGCAAGCACATTGGCATCCGCAGAAGAGCGGAAGGAGCCGGCTGATGGACGCACCGGTTGCGGCCATGGGACCCTCCGCGTGGCAGGGCGCGACGCTCGCGGAACGGGACTGGCTGGTTCCGGCGCATCCTCCGCTGCCGGAAGACACCACGGGTGATGTGCCCCCGGGCCGGGGCGGTGGCGATCCGGCGGCCCGGGCCACGCAGTGCCTGCACTACGGTCCCGGGCTGGCGGTGGTACGCGGCCTCGACCTGGACACGTTGACCGACGAGGAGTGCGTCGAGGCGTGCCGGCGCTTCATGGCGTCGCTGGGCGACGTCCGCCCTGTGAACCGCAACCGCCCCGGCGACAGCCTGCTGACGGCCGCGGCCCCCGCCCCTGCGCCTCCGGCCCGCGTGCACCCCACCGAGGAAGACCTCGCCCTGCACACCGACCGGGCGACGTTTCCCGGACCGCCACGGCTGCTGGGCATGCTCTGCATCCGCCCGGCGCGCCACGGCGGTGAGTCGGTGCTGGTGAGCGGCCACGCCGTCCACAACGTCCTGCTCAGGGCCCGGCCGGATGTCCTGCCCGACCTCTACCGCGACTTCCACTTCGGCCGCGGGCCGGACTTCGAGCACATCTACCCCGTCTTCCGGCGCAGCGCCGGCCGCCTGTACATGCAGTACAACCGGTACTGGATCAACCGCGGCCAGCAGGAGCACGGAAGCCCGTTGTCCACCGCCCAGGTCGCCGCGCTGGACGCCTTCGACGAGGTCCTGGCGGATCCGCGCATGGCCCTGCGCGTGCGGCTTCGCCGCGGTGACCTCCTGCTGGTGGACAACATGACCGTCCTGCACGGCAGGACGGCGTTCGCCGACCCGCCCCCACCGCACGCCGGCCGCTGCCTCGCGCGGGTGTGGGCCGACTGAACCGTTGCACGCTTGCCGCTACGAGCCGCTCGGCCCCTGATAGCCCTCGAAGCCCCTGGCCCCCGGGACGGGCTCGGGCGCGCCCTCCGGCGGCAGCAAGTGGCCGAGGCCCTCCGCGGTACGGGCGGCCAGGTCCGCCGCGCGCGGCAGCATGACTTCCTCGTACGCCCGGACCGCCGCGTCGAGGTGCGGGTGGGCGACGAGCGCCAGGGCGAGCTCTGCGCCGTCGAGGAGGGCGAGGTTG
Source organism: Streptomyces sp. PKA51 (assembly GCF_057552455.1). Taxonomy (NCBI): domain Bacteria; kingdom Bacillati; phylum Actinomycetota; class Actinomycetes; order Kitasatosporales; family Streptomycetaceae; genus Streptomyces; species Streptomyces sp. PKA51. The sequence continues at coordinate 94,899 of NZ_BAAJPZ010000011.1, read as the reverse complement.
GCGCCGACGCCCAGCGGCGGCATCAGGTGGGCGGCGTCGCCGACCAGCGTCAGCCCGGGCACGTGGTCCCAGGCCGGGGGCACGGGCAGGGCGTACAGGGGCCGGTTGACGAATTCCCTGTCGCCGGCCCGCAGCAGGTACAGCAGGCTGTCGTGCCAGCCGTCGTACTTGGCCAGCAGGTGGGCGCGTACGGCGGCGGTGTCGGCGAAGTCGAGGCCCGCGGCGACGTACCAGTCCTCCGGCGCACGGAACATGGCGACGGCGTCGAGGTAGCCCCCGCTGTTGCGCTGGGCCGACAGTGCCTTGCTGCCGGAACGGGCCGACATGGTGCCGTCGCCGACCAGGTGGGCGAACGCCGGGTGACGGGTGTCGGAGTCCTCGAATCCGGTTCCGACGAAGGTGACGCCGGTGTAGCGGGGCATGGCGTCGGTCAGCGCCGGGCGGACGCGCGACCAGGCGCCGTCGGCGCCGACGACCAGGTCGAAGTCCTGCGCCGTGCCGTCCTGGAGCAGCAGCCGGTGCGTACCGTCGCCGAGCGGGACGACACGGCTGACCGGGCACCCCCAGCGGACGGTGCCGGGGGCGAGGGAGTCGAGCAGCAGCCCGCGCAGCTGCCCGCGGTCGATCTCCGGCCGGCCGGCCTCGCCGTCGGCGGGCTTGTCGACCACCAGGACCTCGGCCGTGAACGGGTCGATCTGGCGCCACACCTCCCCCTCGGGCCGGGCCAGCTCGTGGAACTTCTCCAGCAGTCCGGCTTCGCGCAGTGCCTGCTGGCCGGTGGTGGTGTGGATGTCGAGCGTGCCGCCCTGCGTCCGCGCGGAAGCGGACGCCTCGCGCTCGAAGACGGTGACGGACCAGCCGTGCACCTGCAGGATGCGGGCGCATATCAGCCCGCCGGGGCCGGCTCCGACGACGGCGATGCGGGCGGAATGGGCGTTCACCAAAGGCTCCTTCGACGGTGGAGGGGGGTGGGGAGTGCGTGCCGGATGCGGCACTTCCACGAAAGCACACCCACTACGTAAGTGCAACGACTTAACTTTTTGCCTCGCTCAACTTGCGGCGTCGTTCGCGGGGTATGGTGGGCCGGTGAACGCACCGACCGGACGCCGCGAGCGCAAGAAGGCCCAGACCCGCAAGGCCCTGGCCGACGCCGCCCTGGAGCTCTTCCTCGACCGCGGCTACGACCAGGTCGGCGTGAAGGAGGTGGCGGACGCCGCCGACGTGTCGGTGACCACGCTGTTCAAGCACTTCCCCTGCAAGGAGGCCCTGGTCTTCGACCTGGACCAGGACATCGAGGCGGCCCTCGTCGCCGCCGTACGCGATCGCGCACCCGGCGTCTCCGTCCCCCAGGCCCTGCGCGAGCACCTGGTGACGGCCGTGGGCCCGCACAGCCTGATCCCCCAGCCGCCGGGCGGGCACTCGGGAGGACCGCAGCTGGCGGAGTTCGCCCGCATGGTGGAGGAGACCCCGGCCCTGCGCGAGTACGCCCACCGGATGTGGATCCGCCACGAAACGGCCCTGGCCCGCGCCATCGCCGAGGAGACGGGCGCTCCCGAGGACGACGCCGCCTGCGCCGCCCTGGCCCGCTTCGCCCTGGAGGCCCCCCTCGTCGCCCACCGCCACCCCGACCCGCAGCGCGCCGCGGACGAGATCTTCGCCCTCCTGGAGCGGGGCTGGGCCGCACGCAGCGGCCGCTAGGGCCTGTCCGGCCGATCTTCGTCGCGGGGCCACCACGGCGCCCCGTAAGGGGCGCGGGGAACTGCGCGACAAGCCACGACGCGCCCGCAGACGCAGTGCTCTGCTTCGCCCGGGCCCCGGTGGCGCGTCGACTGCGGGCCGTCGGCGGCCGATCGCGCAGTTCCCCGCGCCCCTTACGGGGCGCCTGGTCCGGCTAGTCCTGCGTGCGCTGGGTGACGGGGGCGTCCGTGTGGTCGCCGAGGAACTCGTACCAGCGGCGCTGCAGGCACACGTACCGCGTGTCCGCCTCGACCAGGCTCAGGAACGCCCGCACCGTGTCCGTCAGACGCTGCTGACCCGAGGGGTCGGCGAGCAGGCCGTCGTCGGTGAAGCCCTGGTGGGAGCGGGCCAGGCTGAACATGTCGGGGTAGACGCGGGTCCCCAGGTGTTCCAGCGGGATGCGCAGCGTCCACAGGCCGCGGTTGCCGCCGACGAGTGAGGGCGAGGCGGACAGCAGCAGCGCCTGCTTGTCCTTGAACGGCTGGGGCCGGAAGCGGGAGACCCAGTCGATGGCGTTCTTCAGCACGCCGGGTACCGAGGCGTTGTACTCCGGCGAGGAGATCACCATCGCGTCGCAGCGCGCGATCCGGTCGTGCAGGGCCCGGGCGCCCGCCGGCAGGCCCTCGGTCTCCTCCGCGTCACCGTCGTACAGCGGCATGTCGAACTCGCGCATCGTCGCGAGATCGACGTCGGCGCCGGCCTCGGTGAACAGCCGGGCCGCCAGGGAGGCCAGGCGGGCGTTCAGCGACCCGGCCCGCAGCGCGGCCCCGAAGACCAGGATCCGCAGCGGACCGGGGTGGGCATCGGTGGCCATGAGTACGTCCTCCCGGCGATCCGCCTCGGCAGCGCGCCGGCACGACGCCGTACGCTCCTCCAGCATCGCGCGGACGACGGCCACCGGACGAGCGGACGTCGGCCGACCGGGTCACGGTCGGCCGCGTGACGACGCGGGGGCGTACGTACGCTCCGTCAGGCCGTCAGGCCGTCAGGCACCGGCCGGGCGGACCGGCTCGCGCCGCATCGCCCACAGCACCGGCCCGCCGCCGGGCAGCTGCACCTCTTCGCGCACGACGAAGCCGAAGTGCTCGTAGACGGGGAGGTTGTCGGGCTTGGAGGACTCCAGGTGGACGGGCAGGCCCGCCGCGTCGGCCTTGGCCAGGCCCGAGCGCAGCAGCGCGGACCCGTGGCCCTGGCCCCGGGCGTCCGGGTCGGCGCCGATCACGGCCAGGTACCAGTGCGGCTCCTGCGGCGCGTGCGCGGCCGCCGCCTGGACGGCGTCGCGGAACACCGGGGCCCGGTCGCCCAGGATCTCCTGCAGCTCCCGGATCGTCCCCGCATCCGGAACGGCCTTCTCCTGCCCCTCCGGCGCCACCCAGAACGCGGCCGCGGCGTCGGTGCGCTCGCACACACCGTGGAGGGCGTACTGCCGGGTGAAGAGAGTGGTGAAGTAGCGACCCAACTGCACCTGGCGGGAGGCGTCGTCGGGGAAGAACCAGCGCATCATCGGGTCGTCGTCAAAAGCACGGGCCAGCGCGCGGCTGATCGGTCGGACGTCGTCGAGCGTCGCCATCTGCGGCGTGTTCTTCATGGGCACATGGGTCATTCTGCACCTGCATGATCGACAACGTTCCTGCGGGGTCGTGCAGTCGGATTCCCGAAGAAACCACGGGAGAAAGACGACCTCTTCAGACGAGGAAGGGGTCCCAATCCCCGGTGGGCCCTGTGTACTCGGCAGCACTGCTCGCAGCCCACCAGACATTTCCGAGGAGCACGAGAGCGCTGTACACGGCCATGGCGTCGACGCATTCGCAGTCCCCGGCCTGTTTCCTCACGTACGCATGCTGTGCTCGTGCGGCCCGTTCCGCCCAGGAAGCCCGGTCGTACCCGTTGCATGTCCCGCAGGTGGCGAAGTGGTCGAGGCATGCGCCGACTTGCCGGTCGTACCAGGCGCGGTTCGAGCAGCGGGCGCGTACCGAGAATCGGTCGACCGGCATGACGTCCGGCGCGGGCTCGGCGCCACCCTCCTGCAAGAGGGGGTTGAACGCATTCAGTACGTGGTCCTGGTAGGGGTCGACGACTGGCTGCTCGACCACCCTCAGGTTGTCGAGAATCTCGACGCTTCGGTAGCGGCAGCAGTGTATTTGCCACAGCAGGAGTCGGCCGGCCGCCAAGAGAGGCCACATCGACTGCCTGTCCACCGCCCATGCCAGCACATCGGTGCAGAAGCGTCCGAGCAAGTCGGCGCTCTCCGTGCCGTTGTGCGCCGCGACGATGGTGAAGAAGTTGTTCGCCTCGGTGCCGCGCACGTCGCAGCGGCGGTCGAGCGCGTCGTGCACGCTGAACATCATCATGGTCACGGCTTCGATGTGCTCGCCGGTCACGATGCCGTTGTGCGTTCCCTCCAGCAGGTTGAGGAGGGTGATGGTGCGGGCTCCGCTGTTGAGCATCCGGTAGCGCAACGCCTGTGCCTCGTCCCCGTCGACCCGGAGCTCGGTGGCCTTCGGGTGCAGCACATCGAGGTACACGGCCTGGGTCGCCAGGACGAAGCTGTCCATGACCTGGCACAGCGCGGAATCCGGATGCTCGGTCAGGCAGTGGTGGATGTACTGCGCCGTCGCCCGGGAGAGCTCGCCGAGGGACTCGTTCACGTCGGACGCGAAGTGGTAGTACTCGGCGAACGTCGCGTACATGGATTGCGCCGCCAGACCGTTGATGCACTTCCGGCACGTGACGCCGCCGTCGAACATGCACCACAAATAGCCGTAGCAGACCTCGGTGAACGCCAGCATCGCCGGCGTCCTGTCGACCGAGATCGCAGTGCTTGCTATGTCGTACAGTGTGTCGTTGCGGGCGACGAATCCCAGTCGCTGCGGGCAGGTGCGGGGAAGGGGAGTTTCCGCGGGGAGGGAAATGGTCGTGGCTTCGTCGCGGGTGTTCTCGCCGATGAGGACGGCCTTCCAGCGGCCGTCGTACCTACCGATCGGGCATTGCCGACTTCCGCCGTAGAGGACGTCGAACAGGCCGGTGTCCACCAGCACCCGAAGGCCCTCCACGGTGAGCTCCGGCAGGCCCGGCGGAACCGGGCCTGCCTCGCCGGGCCCTCCGCAGGCGGCGCAGTGCAGCACATCGGGCAGAGCCTCCGGGCGGATGCGCCGGGGCAGGAGACAGCCGCATGTCCCGCATTCCGCTCGTACGAGGACGGTGGAGCCGTCGTATTCCACCGGGCGTGATGCCCAATGCCGCCGGAGATCCGCGATCGCCCTCATGCTGGCGGCCAGCCCGCCGTCGGCGGCGATCCCGTATGCGTCGGATGTCTCGTACAGCGGGCCGAACAGGCCGCGCTCCGCTGGCTCACCAGGGGATCGGCCGGGGGGCCGCTGTCCGACCCGGATGCGGACGACAACGCGGTCGGGGGCGCTGCGGGCCACAAAGTCCGCAATCGCCCTCCCCACGTCCGGCGCATGCTCCTCGCAGAGAGCCGAAACGTCCGTCCTGCTCCCGGAAACATAGAAGTCGGAGCCTTCGGAGGCATCCTTTGACTGCGCGACGACGTCGAGCAGGGTCACGCCGCGAAGCTCGTTGACCGCGATCAACCGGATTCGGTCGAACCGGGGTAGGGGACCGTCGGCACGACGGTTGTGTACGGCTGTCACGCAACCTGCCTCCTTCGGCGGCCGGACAGCGGCCGGTCGCCGATTGCAAGACTGTCGACTCCTTGAAGCTGCCCGCCCGCCGAACGGTCACGCCGCCCTCCCCGGTGCGCGTTCACCCTGCGAGGGTCGGGCGCGGCGGCGGCGTGGTCGCGTGGAGGGAGGCCGCTCCCCGAGCCGCGTCCCCGCGACCGTCGGCCCCGCGACCGTCGACAGGAGTCGTCATGTCCCTGCGCTGGACCCGCGTTGCGGCGGCGGGTTGCGCGGCGGTCGCCACCGCCCGTGCCCCGGCCTGGGCCGGCGCGGCGACGGGGACCACTCCGCGCCTGCTGCCCGCTCCGCAGCCGAAGGTCGGCAAGGCGCAGGCGGATCTGTGCCCGACGGCTGCCGCCGCCAAGGCGCTGGCGGACCAGGGGTGGCGCTCGGCGCCCGGAGCCCGGCGGTCATGGCCCACGTCGACATCCGTACTGCGTGCGCCTGCCGATGACGCGGGGCTCGTTCGCGCTGGACCTCAGCGCGGGGTCCGTACCGGCCGACGGCAGCGTCACCTTCACCAAGTCCACGGGACGGGTCCTGACCGGCGGAGGCTTGGCCCCGGGGGTTCGGTCGGTGGGGCCGCGGCAACGTCTAGGACGCGGGGGTCATGGCGCGGCGGGTGGTGATGTCGCGGTGGGCGTACGTCGCCAGGGCCAGGGCGACCACCGTGCCGTACGCCCACACGGAGTCGTTGGTCCAGCGGCCCGCGTCGATGCCCAGGACGAGGAACCAGGTGTTGGCGGCATTCAGCAGCGCTGTCACGTATCCGGTCGTGCGCAGCAGGGACCCGGCGCGGGGTGTGAGCGCCGAGGCGCATCCCAGGAGGGCCATCATGAGGGTGAGGGAGACGTAGCGGAAGCCCGAGCCCGCGTAGGTGAGCCATGCCGGGTCGGGGAAAGCGATCAGCGTGGCCACGAGCAGGACCGCCGGCAGCCCGAACCGCTTTGCGGCCTCTTTCCTCCGGGCGGTCGAGGTCCGGCCCGTCTCCGGGGTGGTGGCCGGAACGGTGGGGGTGAGCACCGGGGGCGCGGATTCGGGCGGGAGGTCCAGCCGGCGCAGGGCCCGGCCCAGGGCACCGGCGTCCGGGTAGCGCCCGGCGGGCTCCTTGCACAGCAGGGTGAGGACGAGGTCGTCCCACGCCGCAGGGATCCCCGCGGCCACCGAACCGGGCGTCGGCGGTTCCTCGGTCAGGTGCGCCGTGAGGAAGCCGACCGTGTCCGGGGCCTGGAACGGCAGGCGTCCCGTGAGCAGTTCGAAGATCAGGCAGCCGACCGCGTAGAGGTCACTGCTCGGCTCGGGGCGACCACGCGCCTGCTCGGGGGCCATGTACGGGGGCGTTCCGACGATGAACCCGGTCCGTGTCAGGCGGTCACCGGTGGCGGAGGGGTCGGCGGCCCGCGCGACGCCGAAGTCGAGGACCTTGACGCTGCCGGACGGGGTGATGAGCACGTTCGACGGCTTGATGTCCCGGTGCATGATTCCGGCGTCGTGCGCCGCGGCCAGCGCGTCGCATATCTGGGCGCTCCACCGCGCAACGAGTGCCGGTGCGACCGCGCCGCGACGCAGCACCGCGTCGAGGCCCTCGCCCTGGACCAGTTCCATGACCAGGAACGGGACCCTGTTCTCTCCCTGGCCGGACTCGCCGAGGTCGTGGACCGTCACGATGCCGGGGTGCCGGAGCCCGGCGGTGATGCGTGCCTCGCGCAGGAACCTTGCACGTGCCTGGTCTCCGCGGGTCCCGCCTCCGGCGAGCAGGGAGACCACTTTGACGGCAACGGGCCGGGCCAGGGCTTCGTCGCGCGCCTCCCACACCTGCCCCATACCGCCCTCGCCGAGCAGGCGCCCCAGCCGGTATCGACCACCGAGAAGCTGACCCTCCATCACCGCGTTCTCCGTCCGCCACGCCCTGCCCGTCCGTCCACCGCGATCCGGTGCAGGCAGGATCATGACGCGGATGGCACGACCAGCACACCCCCCTCCCTCGGCTATGTGACGACGGGGCCCAGGGGCGGCATGCCCTGTCAGCGGCTTCGGCCGGCGTCGAGGCGGGCGTTGAGGCTGGCGTTGAGGCGGGCGGCCTGGCGGGTGAGGTGGGCGCGCTCGGCGAGGTTGGGGGCCTTGTGGGCCGCCTCGGCGTACAGCCGTGCCGCCGTCGCCGGGTCGCCGTCGCGTTCGTGGAAGTACGCCGCCACCGCGGTGTGGCGGGGCAGGGAGGCGTCCAGTTCGGCGAGTGCCGCCAGGCCGGCGCGTGGTCCGTCGGCCTCGCCGACGGCCACGGCGCGGTTGAGGCGGACGACGGGGTTGTCGGTCAGGCGCGTGAGCTCGTCGTACCACTCGACGATCTGCGCCCAGTCGGTCTCGGCGGCCGTGGGCGCGTCGGCGTGGAGGGCCGCGATGGCGGCCTGGGCCTGGAACTCACCCAGCCGGTCGCGGGCGAGGGCCGCCTGGAGGATCGTGATGCCCTCGGCGATCAGGTGCGTGTCCCACCGGCTGCGGTCCTGCTCGGCGAGCGGCACCAGGCTGCTGCCGTCGGGCGCGGTCCGGGCGGCCCGGCGGGCGTGGTGGAGCAGCATGAGGGCGAGCAGCCCGGCCACCTCCGGGTGGTCGCTGCGGGCCGCGAGCTGCCGGGTGAGGCGGATGGCCTCGGCGGCGAGGTCGACGTCGCCGGAGTAGCCCTCGTTGAAGACCAGGTAGAGGACGCGCAGCACGGTGGCGACGTCGCCGGGCCGGTCGAACCGCACGCCGGCCACGGTGCGCTTGGCCCGGCTGATGCGCTGGGCCATGGTCGCCTCGGGTACCAGGTAGGCCTCGGCGATCTGGCGGGTGGTCAGCCCGCCGACGGCGCGGAGCGTGAGCGCGACCGCCGATGCGGGGGTCAGGGACGGGTGGGCGCACAGGAAGTAGAGCTGGAGCGTGTCGTCCACCGCGGGTGCGGGCCCGGGCGCCGGCTCCTCGTCGGCGAGGTCCTCGCGCCGGCGGCGGGCGGCGTCCGAGCGGGCCGCGTCGAGGAACTTGCGCCAGGCGACGGTGACCAGCCAGCCCTTCGCGTCCCGCGGCGGGTCGGCGGGCCAGACGCGCAGCGCCTCGACGAGCGCGTCCTGCACGGCGTCCTCGGCCGCCGCGAAGTCGGCTCCGCGGCGGACGAGGACGGTGAGCACGCTCGGCGTGAGGCTCCTGAGCAGGGCCTCGTTCATCGGTGAGGGCACTCCGTGGTGCCGGGCTCCGCGGTCAGGAACGGGCGTACCTCCAGCCACTCGTGGATCGGCTTGCCGCCCGCCCCGGGGGCGGCCGACAGTTCCCCGGCCAGCTGGACGGCGCGCTCGTGGCTGTCGACGTCGATGATCATCCAGCCGGCGATGAGGTCCTTGGTCTCGGCGAACGGTCCGTCGGTGACCGGCGGGCGCCCCTCACCGTCGTAGCGGACCCACTCCCCCTCGGGGGCGAGCGCCTGACCGCTGACGAACTCGCCGGTCTTCTCAAGGCGGGCCGCGAAGTCGTTCATGTACTGCACGTGCGCGGAGATCTCCTCCGGCGTCCACTGGTCCATCGGTACGTTGTTCACCGGGTCAGGGGCGCCGCGGTAGTGCTTGAGCAGCAAGTACTTGGCCATGATGGTTCTCCTCGGTGCTGGTGCGCCCCATTGTGGTCGCGTTCACCCCGGGGACGGAGCCGGCCACGGGTTCTCGACATCGCTGTCCAAGATTTTTTTGAGCCGCTCGGCTACGGTCCGGCCGTGCCTGCCGGGTTTGCGGAGGGGCAGGCGACGGCCCAGGCCGCCTCGATCATCCGGAAGATCTCGTCCACCGCGGCTTGCGGATCGGCCTCTTCACGGGCCAGCGCATAGGCGTCGATGACGAATCTCGCGATCGTCCGGCAGGCCGTCGCGGTCAGGGGCAGGACGGGATCGGCGGCGAGGGCCGCTGCCAGCGACTCGGCGTGGCGCAGCCTGATCGACTCCTCGTACTGCCGCAGGGCGGGTGATGCGTCGATCATGCGCCGGACGGGGGCGGCGCTTTCCGCCGTGCAGTGGCGTACCAGGGCCTGGACCTCGCGGCGCAGGGCGGCGAGGAGCGGCTCGTGGGGCGCCCGGTCGGTGACGGCCCGGGTGAGGCGTTGCTCGAAGTCGTGGTCCTGCTCGAACACCAGGGCCTCTTTCGAGGCGAAGTGGGAGAAGACCGTGGTGACGGCCACGTCGGCCTCGGCCGCCACGTCGCGGATGCCCACCGCGTCGTACCCGCGCTCCAGGAAGAGCCGCAGGGCGGTGTCGGCGATCTTCTGGCGGGTTGCCGCCTTCTTGCGTTCGCGGCGTCCGGTCGGCGCAGTCATGCCCTCACGCTACCAAGCACTTAACAACAACTGTTCCAAAACACTAACCGTTAGGGTTATGGTCGGCGCATGAAGAAGGTGAGCTTCGCCGCGTTCGGCGGCCCTGATGTTCTGCAGCTTGTGGACGCCGAGGAGCCCCACGCGGGTCCCGGCCGGATACGCGTCGCCGTGCGGGCGGCAGGCGTGAACCCCGTCGACTGGAGGATCCGTGAAGGCCAGGTCCTCGGGGCCCACCCCGTCCGGTTGCCCTCCGGAGTCGGGCTGGACGCCGCCGGTGTGGTGGACCAGGTCGGCGAAGGCGTCGAAGGGGTCGAGGTCGGCGACCGCGTGTTCGGCGAAGGCACAAGTACGTATGCCGAGTTCGCCGTGCTGTCGGCCTGGGCCCGTATGCCCGAGGGCCTGACATTCGAAGAGGCGGCCGGGTACCCCTCCGTGGTGGAGACCGCGCTGCGCATCCTCCGCGAGGTCGGTGTGCAGCCCGGACAGACGCTGCTGGTCAGCGGCGCGTCCGGGGGCGTCGGCTCGGCGGTGCTGCAGATCGCCCGCGACCGCGGCATCACGGTGATCGGCACGGCCGGGGCCGCGAACCAGGACTATCTGCGCGGCCTGGGCGCTCTCGCCACGACGTACGGCGAGGGCTGGGTCGAGCGGGTACGGCGGCTCGGCCGGGTCGACGCGGCCCTGGACCTGGCCGGCTCGGGCGTGATCCGCGAGCTCGTCGAGCTCACCGGAGACCCGCAGAAGGTGATCTCGATCGCCGACCTCGGCGCCCCTCAGCTCGGAGTCCGGTTCTCCGGCGTGGCCGGCAGCGTGCCGGACGCGCTCGCCGAGGCCGTCGACCTCATCTCGCGGGGGAAGCTCCACATCCCGGTCGAGAAGTCCTACCCGCTGGCCGAGGCCGCGGCGGCGCACATCGACAGCCGCGCCGGTCACACGCGCGGGCGGCGGGTCCTGATCATCTGAAAGGTCGTCCTCAGGCCGGGGCGCGGCTCGAGCGGCCCGCCCCTGACCAGCCGTCCCAGAACACGGTGAAGAGGCAGAGCATGCACGCGGTTGACAGTGGGTGCGGGCACCGGCCTCCGCCGTTCCGTGGCCAGCTTCAGCTGGACCGAGCGGGGCGCGACCGCCGCCCACATCAGCGTGTACGCGTTCCAGGTGAGGCCGGAGCACGTCGGGGCGGCCTCGTCGGACGGGCCGGACGTGAGGTTCGCCGCGGGCAATGTGAAGGCAGGCGTAACCGGTGCCGGTCCGGTTGCATCGGCCTTCACTCCCGCCGGCAGTACCCGTGGGATGAAATGAAGACCTGGCCTGACGGCAGGCTCGGAGGCGCTACTGTGCCGGTGCGCCCAGTAGTGGTCGCGGAGTTGTGCCAACGGACGGGCCACGCCGGCCGGCGCGGTCGCACGAGGAGGAGCCCTGTGTCGTCGCCCTGTGACCCCGAGAACGCACCCGCCGGCGATGTGGGCACCGCGCTCATGATGGTCGACTCCCGGCTCAAGGCCATCTATGACGGCAAGACGGAGACCGATCCCGAACAGCAGGACATGATCGACCGGTTCGCCGCCTCCCTGGGGCCCGGAGGGGCCAACGACGTGCTGGACGGCACGTGCACGCTCATCTTCATGTACATGCAGTGGCTGCGGATGGCCTACGAGGCCCAGGACGAGGACGTCATCGACTTCGTGGTGCCCAACCTGGTGGGCTCGATGCGTCTGATGCCCAAGAGCGTCAAGCCCGAGGTCATCCCCACCATGGCCGGCCTGCTCGTCGCCGCCGGCACCGGGCTGAGCCCCAACTTGTGGCGCAGGCAGTACGGGTTCTGGACCAAGGACGAGCTGACTCCGCTGGAAGCCACCGCCTTCCTGCTCGCGGAGCACATCAACCGCATCACCGACGACCGCAACTTCGCCACCCGCATGATCACCCAGGCCCTGGCCGCTTCGGACGAGGACGAGGACAGGCGGAACGAGGACAGGCGGAACAAGGACGACGACTGACGGCTGAGAGCTCCGTCCGTGCCGCAGCCCGGTGCAGATGCTCCTCGGCTGCTCCTCGGCTGCTCCTCAGCGCGTCGCACCGCCGGGAAGCCGCCGGGACACCAGCGCGAAGACCGTGCCGATCGCGGCGAAGAAGAACCCGATCCCGCCCACGATCAGCGGCGGCAGCCACAGGGAGGCGAATCCCTTGATGCGCGCGTCCTCGGGGGAATCCGCGCGGTAGAGCACCTCCACCCGCTCGCCCACCGCGTACGACGGCGGGTTGGTACCCGTGGAGTCCCGGAACTTCCTTCGCACGCCGTCCTTCGAGGTGAACTCGATCACGGGGTACGCCGCAGGCTCGTCGTCCGCCCGTGTCCCGCGGGATCCGCCGCCGTGGCCGTGCTCCCAGTCCAGGGCCACCACCGTGCCCGGGGTCCGCTCCGCGTCGTTCAGGTAGGAGACCGACACGCCCGCAAGGACCAGGCCGATGACCAGGAGCAGCCCGCCGATGGTGAACATCCCGATGGTGACCCACCGGATGACGGCCCGCGTCTGCGCCGGGTTCTGCGTCCGCCGCTGTATGTCGATCACGTCCATGTCCCCGTCTACTTCACCGTGTACGAGCACTGCTTGCCGGACGTGCCGTTCTGGTTGTCCGCCACCTTCTTGCCGTCGACGGTGATGGAGCAAGCGGCCTCGTGCAGCATGCCGTCGGAACCGGTGACGGAGCCGGGGGCGACGGAGACCAGCTGACCGACCTTCTTCTCGGCGTCCGTCGTCAGGGTGACGGTGGCCGTCTTCTTCCAGGGCAGCTGCACCTGCTCCAGGTTGTTGGTGTCCAGGTTGTAGTAGACCGACGACGTTCCGGTGCCCTGGACCTCCAGGGTCACCTCGTGCTTGACCTCGCCGCTCTTGGCCTCGCCACTCTTGGCCTTGCCGCTTCCGCCGTCCGGCTTCGCGGACGCGGACGCCGACTTGCCGGCGGCCGCCGGGTGGTCGTCGCTGCCGCAGCCCGTCAGCAGAACTGCGGTCAGCGCCAGAGCCGTACCGATGATGATCTTGCGCATGTCTCCCCTTCAGCGGACAAGTGAACGATCTTAAGGGCGGATGCTCCCCTCGTGCTCCTGTGCGCCTCCCCGGTACGTGGCACGGGCGCGGCCGGGGTCTCGTTGACCGGGTGTGGGTGGTTTCGGGCGGGCGCGGATGCAGCGGCGTATCGGGCTGGGCGTGGCCTGCTCGGCGCTGGTGGTGATGGCCGTCGTCGTGTGGAGGAACGGGGGTGACAGGAACAACGCGGCCTCCCTGTGGATCTCCGTCGTCTCCGCGGTCGTCTCGGTGTGCGCCTTCGCCGCCGACCTCCTGCGCACCCCGGACGGCGGCCGCGGTCCGGCGCCGCGGAGCCGGCGGCAGCGCGCGGCCGACGCGCTCGCCGACGCGGTGCAGGAGCAGTGGGCGAGGGAGGCGCAGTTACGGCGGTTGCAGGATCCCGAGCCGCTCGATGTCGGCTGGTCCCGGCTCGGGCCGCCGCTGGCCGACCACCGGCGCAACGTCCTGCGGGGCAGGCCGCTGCCGCCGCCGCGCGACGGCGACCAGCGGCTGGAGCGGATCGTGCGGGCCTTCGGGGCGCTGCCGGCACGCCGGCTGGTCGTGCTGGGCGAGCCGGGGGCGGGCAAGACGGTGCTCGCGGTGCAGTTCGTGCTGGGTACGCTCGCGGTCCGGCGCCCCGGCGGTCCCGTACCGGTGCTCTTCGCGCTGGCGGGCTGGGATCCGCGGGCCGTCACGTTGCGCGAGTGGCTGGCCGGTCGCCTGGCCGCGGACTACCGGCCCCTGGCGGCCGTCACGGGCGAGCGCACCCTGGCCCGTGAACTGCTGGACGCCGGCCTGGTCCTGCCGGTCCTCGACGGGTTCGACGAGCTGCCCCGGGCGGTGCACGGCGACGCGGTACGCCGCCTCAACGCGGAACTGGACGACCGCCTGCCCGTCCTGCTGACCTGCCGTACCACCGCCTGGTCGCGCGCCGTCGCGTCGGGGGACGTGCTCACCGCGGCGGAGGTGGTCCGGCTCGACCCGCTCGACCTGGCCACGGCCCGGAGCTACCTGGAGCGCACGGCCCGGCCGGACGAGCACGGTACGACCGCCTGGACGCCGGTCCTGCAGTGCCCTCCCGAGCCGCTGGCCACGGTGCTCAGGACGCCGCTGATGGTGGCGCTGGCCCGGACGGTCTACGGGGACGCCGCCCGCGATCCGGCCGAGCTGACGAACGCCACCCGCTTCCCCACGGCGCACAGCATCGAGGAGCACCTGCTGGACGCCTTCGTGCCGGCGGCCTTCGCCGGCGGGCCCGGCAGCACCTGGCAGCCGGAGGCCGCGCACCGCATCCTGTGCCGCCTCGCCCGTGACCTGGGCAGCCGGGACGCCGTGCAGGGCACGTGGCGGTTCGCCTGGTGGGAGGTGCCCGCGGCGATGCCGCCGCTGCTGCGCGTCCTGGGCCCTGCCGCCCTGTCGCTGCTGATGGTGGCCACGGTGCTCGTACCGCTCGCCCGGTTCGGTGACGGCGTCGTCGGTGACTGGGACACCCCGCTCTCCGCCGTCCTCAACCTCCTCGGCGACCTCACGGGACTGGGCTTCGGGCTCGCCGTCCTCCCGCCCGCCACGGCCGACAGCCCGCGGGGGCCGCGCCGTCTGGCACGCATGACCGTGACGTTCACGGCGGCCGTGGCGGTCGTCGCGGTGTGCGTGGGGCTGCTGTGCCCTCCCGTGCTCGGGCTGCGGCTGGGCGGCGTCGTCACGCCGCGCCCGGCCTGGTACCTCAACGGATGCTCCATGGGGCTCATCCTGGCGATGCTGTTCGCGGTCGCCGGTCTCCCCCGCCGCCCCCTCCCCCTCGGGCTGCCGTGGGCCGGCGGACACCACGGCAGCGCGACCGTCCGGCTGCTGGGCGTGCTGGTCACGCTCGCCGGAGTCGTCCTCCTGTGCTGCGGGGAGGTGCTGCCGGCCACGACCGCCCTGGTCGCCGGCGTCCTGCTGGGCGTGGCGGGGCAGCGGTACGCCGAACGGGTCGTCGCCCAGTACACGAGCCCCGCCGCGGTCCTCAAGGGATTCGCCGGCGGCCTCCTGCGCGGCTTCGTCGTCTGTACGGTCGTCGGGGTGGCCGCCGCGGCGGTCGTCGGCGGCATTACCGGGCTCTTCGCGGCGCAGGAGATCCGGTCGGCACATCTGCCGGCGGACGGCTCGGTGAGCGAGGGCTGGCGCCTGCGGACGGCGGCGGACGGCACGCGTACCGCCACCTCCACCGGGCCCTACCGGGGCGAGCTGCTCGTCGGCCGCCACGGCGAGCTCCCGCTGGCCGTACCGCGGCACGCCCGTATCGCCCGGAACGGACGCCGGGTGGAGCACTTCGAGCAGGTGGTCCGGATCCGCAGGGAGCCCGCGGGCCCGGTGCTCTCCGCCTCCGGCCTGCCCCGGGCCGACGCCTGGAACGTGGTGCTCGGGCTGCCCCGGCCCGTCCACCTGTGGCTCGCCGAGCGTCCCACCCCCGTCGTCGTCCGCGACGCCACAGTGCCCCTGCTGGGCTTCGGGGCGCTGATCGGGGCCATCGGCGGCTGCGCGTCCGGCGTGTACCGGGCCCTGAGCGTGCCGTCCGACATGGTGCGGGCGGCCGGCCCGCGCAGCACCTTGCGCGCCGATCGCGCCGCCACGCTGGCCCGCAGTGCGGCCGCGGCCGTCCTTGCCGGTGGGGTGTGCCTGGCGCTCGTCCTCCTGGTGGGCCGCGGCGGCCGGTTGGGCACCATGCACACCGAACTGTGGGTGCCGGTCGGCACGTCCGCGCTCGCTCTCAGTGCCTGGGGGCGGCTGTGCGTCGCCCGCGTCTGGCTCGCCCTGACGGGGCGGGCGCCCTGGCGGCTGATGGGGTTCCTGGCCGAGGCGCACCGCCGCGGTGTGCTGCGGCAGTCGGGTGCCCATTACGAGTTCCGTCACCTGCGCCTGCAGCACCGCCTGGCCGGGGCGCCGGACGACGCGGGCACCCGGCGCGTCCCGGCCCCGGCACCTTAGTGCAGGGCACGCCGTGATTCAGGGCGCGTCGCAGTTCAGCGTGCGTCGCAGTTCAGGGCGCGTCGCAGTTCAGGGCACCAGCTGTGCGCGCAGCCGCTGCTTGTCCGGCTTGCCTGCCGCCGTCAGGGGAAGGGCCGGGACGAGGTGCAGCGCCTCGGGGGCGTAGAGGCGTCCCTTGTGGGCGGTGACGAAGTCGCGGATCTCCTCCAGTGACGGCCGCTGCCCGTCCGCGGGCACCACGGCGGCGTGGACGTGCTCCACCGACTGCTCGTCCCGGCTGCCGAAGACCGCGCACTGGGCGACGGCGGGATGGCGCAGCAGCAGGTCCTCGACCTCCGCCGGGTGGACGTGGCCGCCGACGACCACGATCACCTCCTTGATCCGGTCGACGATGTAGAGGTAGCCGTCCTGGTCGAGGTAGCCGACGTCGCCGGTGTGCACCCAGCCGTCCCGCAGCACCTGGGCGGTCAGTTCCGGCTGCTTCCAGTAGCCCTGCATGACGTACGGCGAGCGCACGTGCACCTCGCCCGGCTCCCCCGGCGGCAGGGTGGTACCGCCGGCGTCCCGGATGGCGATCTCCACCCCGGGCAGCGCCCGGCCGACCGTCAGGTGCCCGCCGCGGCCGGTGCGTTCCTGGTCGCCGGGGCCGGCTTCGGTGATGTGCTGCGCCTCGGCCTGCCCGTACAGGCCGTGGAGCACCGGCCCGAACACCTTGACCGCCTGGCGCAGCCGGGCCGGCGAGGCGGCGGTGCCGCCGTAGGTGATGCGGCGCAGCCCGGACAGGTCGGTGGTGGGCAGGGCCGGATGGTCCAGCAGCTGGTACAGCAGGGGCGGCAGCAGCCAGGTGTGGGTGATGCGCTCGCGCTCGATCGTGGCCAGGACGTCCCCGGGATCGAAACCGTGCCGCAGGACCACCGAGCCGCCCTCGTGCAGGGCCATGTCGGCGAAGATGCCGGCGAGGTGGGCGAGCGCGGTGCAGGCCAGGTAGCGGGGCGGGTCGCCGGCATGCGCGAGCGGGTGGTCGAGGCCCCTGCGGTACGAGCCGTGGGTCATCCGGATGCCCTTGGGGATGCCGGTGGTCCCGCCGGTGTGCCGGATGCACCAGTCGTCGTCCGGGCCGACCCGGCCGCGCATCGGCCGGGCCGGGTGCCGGGCGGCCGTGGCCAGGACGTCCTCGGCGAAGCCGGCCGGGCCCAGGGAGAGCACCGGGGGCACGTCGCCGAGCCGCAGCAGCTCCTCGGCGGTGGCGTGCCGCCGGTCGTCCACCAACAGCAGGGAGGACTCCGCACCGGCCATGATGTGCGCCATGGTCGGCGGGCTCATGCCCTCGTACAGGCCGACCACCCGGCCACCGGCCAGGTTGGCGGCGTAGCGGGCGACGAGGGCCTCGGCGGTGTTGCCGGTGAGCAGGGTGACCGTGGTGCCGCGGCCCACGCCGCGCTCGGCCAGCTCCGCGGCGAGCCGGTGGACCCGGTCGCGCAGCTCCCCCGCGCAGATCACCAGTCCTTCGGCGGTGGTGACGGCGGCCCGCTCGGGGTGGGCGGACAGCGTGTCGAGGACGGCCTCCACGTAGCTGCGGAATGCGTCGTGCCCGCCGGTGTGCTGCTGCTGGCTCATCGCTGCTGCTCTCCCTTGCCGGACTGTGTCGGATCGTGTCGGGCCGTGTAGGACGGTGTCGGACGATGTCAGGCTCTATCGGCCTTGCCGTCCTTATCGGCCTTGCCGGCCTTGCCGGAATGTCCCCCTCGATGCCGTCGACGCTAGTGCCGCCCGTTGATACCTTCCACGACCGGTTTTGCCATGTACTCATGACGTGCCGGGCATGAGGTGTTCCTTCGCCAGCCGGCGGAACTCCAGGGCCGCGGGCGAAAGGTGGGCGTCCCGGCGCCAGACCAGGGTCAGGGTCCGGTGGCAGTCCGGGGCGTCCAGCCGCAGCCAGGCCACCGGGCTGCGCGCGGCCATGGTGCGCCGGGCGACCGCGGGCATCAGCCCGATGCCCAGCCCGGCGGCGATCAGCTCCGGTGTCGCGGCGGCCTCGTCGCCCTCGCACACCACGCGCGGCACGAGCCCCTCGCGAGCGAAGAGCCGCTCCAGGAGGACGCGCTGCCACAGGCCGGAGCGGGTGCTGACGAAGTCCTCGCCCGCCAGCTCGGCCACCGTGACCCGCTCCCGGCCGGCCAGCGGATGGCCCGGCGGCACGGCCAGCAGCACCTCCTCCCGCACCAGCTCCAGCGTGCACAGCCCGGGCCCGGACAGCGGCTGGGAGGCGAGCGCGAAGTCCACCTCGGCGGTGCGCAGATGCCGCCGCATCTCGTCCAACGGCGCCTGGAAGAGCCGTACGCTCACGCCGGGACGGGAGGTACGGAAGACGGCCAGCACCGAGGCCAGCTGCACCAGGGTCTCGGCGGCCACGGCCACCCGGCCCGGCCCCGCGCCGGAGGCGTCGGCGGCCTCCCGCCGGGCGTCGTCCAGCTCGGCCAGCACCCGCTCGACCCGGTGCAGGAAGGCCTCACCGTGCTCGTTGAGCCGGATCCGGCGGCCGCGGCGGTCGAAGAGCGCAATCCCGAGTTCGGATTCGAGCCGGATGATGGTCCGGCTCACGGATGGCTGGGCGACCCGCAGTTCCTCGGCGGCCCGGCTGATGTGCTGGTGACGGGCGACGGCCTGGAAGTAGCGCAGGGAGAGAAGGTCCATGACGGCAGTCTCGCCGGGCCCCGGTCCTATCGCGTACTTCAATACGACTCGGCGCTGATCGAACGCCTGGGTGAGAATGCGCTCATGACCAACGATCACGCCCATGCTCCTGCCGGCCGTCCGCTGCTGCGCCGCCCGCAGGAGGGCGAGCTCATCGACGTCGCCGGAGTCGCCCACTTCTTCCGGCTCACCGGCGAACACACGAACGGGCACTTCTCCTTCGAGGAATTCAGCCTCGCCCCCGGCACGATCGGCGCCCGGCCGCACGTCCACGAGGGGCACGACGAGTACTTCTACGTCCTCGAGGGCGAGCTGACGCTCCACACCGGCGACGGCGAGGTGACGGCCGGCCCCGGCGACCTGCTCGCCGCGACCCGCGGTACGCCGCACGGCTTCCGCAACGCGGGCACGGTCACCGCACGCGCCCTGTGCCTGTACACCCCTGCCGGCTACGAGAACTACTTCCGTGACGTCCACGCCGCCGTGAGCGCCGGGGCCGAGGCGACCGACGAGCTGCTGGCCGAATTCCGCAGCCGCTACCGCACCAGCTCCCACCCGGTGCCCTCGGGCACGGAGCAGCAGTAGGAGTCGCCGGCCGGATTTTTTCCCGGACTCTTCGCGCATAACGCGCGCGAACGGGTACCCGCGGAGGAGTCCGAGTGCGGCGGACACGCGCCGCGCTGCCGCGACTACAGCGAGGAGTCCCCATGAGCACGGTGAAGGAAGCGGTCGAGGTCGACGTGCCCCTCCACACCGCCTACAACCAGTGGACGCAGTTCGAGGAGTTCCCGAACTTCATGGAAGGCGTCGAGGAGGTCCGCCAGATCGACGACCGTCACAACCACTGGACCACCAAGATCGGCGGCGTCCAGCGGGAATTCGACACCGAGATCGTCGACCAGCACCCCGACGAGCGCATCACCTGGCGCACGGTCGGCGGCGAGACCAAGCAGAAGGGCACGGTCAGCTTCCGGCGCGTGGACGACACGCACACGCGGGTCGAGCTGGTGATGGACGTCGAGCCGAGCGGCATCGCCGAGAAGGCCGGCGACCTCACCAAGACGATCGACCGCCGCGTCAAGGGCGACATGCGCCGCTTCAAGGACTACATCGAGAAGCAGGGCGGCGAGACGGGCGCCTGGCGCGGCCGCATCAGGCCCGGCGACTGACGGCCTCCAGGGGCGTCGGCCGACGTCCAGGGGCGGGCACCGCTGACGGCCCGGGGCCGTCGGCCGGTGCCGGCCGCCTTTCCGGCGGATCGTGCAGCGCCCTGCGGCTGCCGCGGCGTGGGGGCGATACGGCACCCCGTCTGCGGGCGCGCGGTGGCTCATCGCGCAGTTCCCCGCGCCCCTATGGGGCGCCGTGGCTGGTGCAGTGCCCCGTCAGGGGCGCGGGGAACTGCGCGATCGGCCACCGACGGCCCGCAGCCGACGCGCCACCCCGAGGCCCGGGCAAAGCCCCGCGCCCCTGGCGGGGCGCGGGGGCTGCCCCGTGACGAAGATTCGCCGGGCACGGCCTAGTACCGCGTCGGTTGGGCAAGTAATGGCCGTCACATCAGCCAGCACCCCCTCCGACGGGAGCCCGTATGACGATCAGCCATCGCACCATCGGCACCGGTCCGCACAAGGTTCTGGTTCTGCACGACTGGTTCGGCACCAGCGCGGGGTGGGGGGCGTTCCTCGATCATTTGGATCCGGAGGACTTCACCTACGCCTTTCTCGACTATCGCGGCTACGGGGAGCGGCGCGACGTGGAGGGCGAGTTCACGCTCGCCGAGATCGCGGCCGACGCGCTGGCCCTCGCCGACCAGCTGGGCTGGGACGCGTTCTCCGTCGTGGGTCACTCCATGGGCGGCAAGGCCGCGCAGCGTGTTCTGGCCGAGGCGCCGCGGCGGGTGCGCAAACTGGCCGGGGTGACGCCGGTGCCTGCCGGGCCGTTTCCGCTGGAGGGTGACGCCTACGACCTCTTCCACGGTGCGGCGCATGCTCCCGCCAACCGGCGGGCCATTCTCGACCTGGTCACCGGGCACCGGGCCTGCGACCGGTGGCTGGATGCGATGACGGCCGCTTCGGTGGCGGGCTCCCGGCCCGAGGCCTTCGCCTCGTACCTGGACGACTGGAGCACCCAGGACTTCGCCGCCAAGGTGGTCGGCAGCACGCTTCCGGTGAAGGTCTTCGTCGGCGAGTACGACCTCGCCCTGACCGCCGAGGTTGTGCGCGGCACCTGGCTGGCCCACTACCCGCAGGCCGAGCTGGAGGTCCTGACCAACTCGGGTCACTATCCGATGCACGAGGTGCCGGTGGCCTTCGCGACCGCTCTGGAGGGCTTCCTGCGGGCGTGAGAGCTCAGTGGGGCAACCAGTGCACCTCGTACGGGGCCAGGGGCAGCACGTGCCCGTCCACCCTGGCCACGACCGGGCGGCGCTCGGTGTTGACGACGAGCAGGGCTTCGTCGTCGGCCAGGACCTGAATCCGGTCACCCCTTCCGGCCGTCGCGGCGACCGGCCGGAAGGCGGTGCCGGGAGGGAACTCGTGGGCGAACCGGCTCAGCAGCCGTGCCATGGGCAGCGGCCCTCCGCCGTCGCGCAGGTGGGTGCTGCGCCACAGGCAGCCGGGGCAGTCGTCCCCTGTCTGCTGCGGGTTCCAGTAGAAGGCGGCCGACGCGCCGCTCTCCGCCAGCCGCATCATGGCGGTCGCCTGTACGGCGGTGCGGTGCTGCTCGCTCCAGTCGTCCCGGCCGCCCGGCCGGTCGTCGTCGGCGGGCGGCTCGACGTACCACTCGGCCCACCACACCGGCAGCCCGGTCACCTGCCTCAGCCAGCGGGTGACGTCCGCGAACTTCTCGGTGGCGGCGAACTCGTCGGGGATCGTGCGGTGTCCCTCACGGGTGTAGCTCGATCCGTCGACGACGACGAAGTCCGCACCTGTCTTGTGCGCGTTCCAGTAGTGCAGGACGTCGGCCGAACGCTGGTCGAGTTCGCCCCAGCAACCGCGCAGTTCGCGCGAGCAGTCCTCCTCGTAGGCGGCGGGCGGGTCGTGGTCCATCACGACGTACGGCCCGCCCACCAGGTTGCGGGGGTTCTGCCGCTTCAGCTCCGCGTGGACGAGGTTGTACAGCTGGGTGTAGCCCTCGTAGTTCCAGCGGCGGTTGTCCTCGTCGTAGAAGCCCTTGAGCTCGTTCCACACCAGGAAGTGGCGGACGTCGGGGTAGCGGCGGGCGACGGCGCCCGCGAGGCGGGCGAAGTCGGCGTAGTGCCGGGGGTCCGGGGCGGTTTCGAGCCGCGACCAGTCGGTGTGACCGGCCCGGCCGCCCTTCATCCAGTCGGGGGCGGCGCACAGGGTGAGGACGGGAACGGCACCGGTGCCGCGCATCAGGGCGATGCGCTCGTCGAGAGCCTCGAAGTCGTGACGACCGGGGGACGGTTCCGGGTTCTCCGCGCCCCAGCCCATGATGTGCTGGTTCTGCGGCAGCGGCCGCGCGGAGAGCAGGGCGCCGGCCCTGCGGGTGGCCTCCGGTACGCCGTACTCCGCGCTGTACTGGGTGTGGGTGAAGCCCCACCCGGGCCGGGTACTTGCCGCATGTCGCCCCATGGCATCCGACGATATCCCTCTCGCCCGGGGTTCTCCCGGAATCGCCCCAAGTGGTCGGCCGGCCTCTCGTTTCCGCCGGGGCGTCCCCCTTCCGTCAGCGGCGGGAAGCGCCGCTACGGGGCGGGGCTATGCGGACCCGCTGGTTGCCGGGGGCGTTCTCGATGTCGTCCAGCTGGGCGGTGATCGTGCTGCGCAGGTCGTCGTCGTCCTCGAAGCAGAAGTCGTTGAACAGCGTGTAGCCCGTCCACATCAGGTTCGCGCACACCCGTGCCGGCACCCGGCCGGTCTGCGCGCCCATGCCGACCAGGGCCACCGACCGGATGCTGCCCGGCGCCTTCTTGTTCTGCCGGTGGATCGCCTGGAACGCGGCGGCGCACGCCAGGGCGACGTTCAAGGTCTCGCTCACGTTCTGCGAGGACGTCTCCATCGTCGGCGTCGAGATCAGAAACCTGGGCGTGACCGCCCCGGAGGAGACGCACACCGCGCTGCCCACCGGAAGGGTGCCCCCGAAGTCGTCCCGGATCTCCCGCTGGACGCGCAGCTGGATGCCGGCACCCAGGTACCGCTTGATGGCCGCGTCGACACCGCCGTCCATCCGTCCTCGGGAGTTGGTCGGGCTGACCCAGGCATCGACGTTCTCGTCGAGGATCGAGCCATGGCGGATCCCGATGCCGGGGGTGTCGGCGAAGGCTGCCCGCCATGCCTCCACCACCGCGGTGTTGATGTCGGTCAGCACGACCTTGAGCGGCGACGGCACGGGATACACGGTCATGATTCACTCCGATCGGGAACGTTCACTCGACTGATCGGAACGCTAGCGCGCCCCACTGACAGGGCGTCCGGCCCGCGACCGGGGTCCGGAGACGATGTCAGTGGGCTGCCCTATGGTCGTGGGCACTTCGCCGATCAGGCCTCCCACCAGCGCTGTTCGACTTTTTCGGAGCCCCTCCACCATGAGTGACGCCCACACCTCCGCCCTGCCCGACGCGGGCGACCCGCTGGCCCTCGCCGACCTGTTCAAGGGGGGCGGCGAGCCGTGGCTGCCGCTGCTGAAGCCGGTCGTCGAGGCCCAGCCGGACGCCTCCGCGTTCATCGGCCCGGGGCGCAGCCCGGAGGTCGTGCCCGTCCGCGAACTGACCTTCCAGGCGCTCAAGCCGCATGCGCCCCACCAGTGGAAGGTCGTCGTCTTCGGCCAGAACCCCTACCCACGGCCGGAGAGCGCCACCGGCATCGC
Organism: Streptomyces sp. PKA51; assembly: GCF_057552455.1. Taxonomy (NCBI): domain Bacteria; kingdom Bacillati; phylum Actinomycetota; class Actinomycetes; order Kitasatosporales; family Streptomycetaceae; genus Streptomyces; species Streptomyces sp. PKA51. The sequence continues at coordinate 71,600 of NZ_BAAJPZ010000011.1, read as the reverse complement.
CATGTTCGACAACACCTTCCACGACTGGAAGGACAGTCAGTTCGGCAGGGTCGTCAGCATCCGCTGCCTGATCAAGGCGGCGGCGATGTGGAAGTACGGCATCCCCAAGAAGACGCCGATCGCGGAGATACGGGCCCTGCTGAAGAAGCAGGACACCGTCCAGCCGCCGGAGTGGTTCCAGGCGATGCTCACGCAGGGCGTCCTGCTGCTGAACGCCGCGCTCACGGCCAGCGCCGACGGGGCGATGGGCACCGACCGGCACACGGCGTTCTGGCGGCCGGTGGCGGAACGGATCGTCGAGGAGATCCTCAAGGCCAAGCAGGACGCGGCGAAGGAGGAGGACCGCGGTGTCGTCTTCGCATGGTGGGGAGCCCACGCACGCAGCCTGAAGAAGGTCGTCCTGCGGCTCCAGGAGAAGTACCCGGACGTCGACGTCCGGCACATCGACCACGCCAACCCCGCCGCACAGGGCGACCTCTTCTGCGACGGCGACCACTTCCGCGTGGTCAACGACGCCCTCGCCTCGCTGGGCGCCGACGCCATCGACTGGCTGCCGAGCAAGGGCTGGGACGCACACGCGGGCGGGGGCGGCGCAGCGGACGGCGGCATCGCCGAGCGCATGGGCGCGTTCATCGCGTCGACGATGGAGCTGCACCAGCTGTACCTGGACCGGCTCGCCGGTGTGAAGGACGAGGGCCTCGCCCTCTCCCCCGTCACCGGCGTCTTCGACACGCCGCTCATGGACTTCCGGGACGCCGTCTTCCCCGTCGCCCGGCTGCTGTCCGGCCTCGACCGGCACGTCACGCTCTCGCACGAATTCGCCAAGAGGCGGGCGGACGCGACGTCCGGCGGGCTGTCCGCCGACGCGATCGCCGCCCTCCACCTCTACACCTGCCAGTCCGCGTTCTACCGGGAGATCAACGCCGTCCTGCGCTCCCCCGACCGGACCCGGGTCCTGCCGTATCTGCCGTACCTGCGCCTGCTGTTCTCGGCGGTGTCCGGCCTTCCCGCCCGTACGGAGCCGCTGTGGCGCGGCGTACCGCTGGACCTGCGGGCCCAGTACCCGGTCGGCGGGACCGTGACCTGGTGGGGCGTGTCCTCGTGCACCTCCAAGCACAGCGTGGCGCGGGCGTTCCTCGGCGGCCGCGGCAAGCGGACGCTCTTCGAGGTGCTCCCCGCGCGGGCCGTGGGCATCCGCAGCTTCTCCGCGTTCACGGACGAGGAGGAGTTCATCCTCCTGCCGGGCACGCAGTTCAAGGTGACGGACGTCACGACCGAACGCAACGGTCTGTGCACGGTGAAGCTGGCCGAGCTGGAGGAGCCGCCGCTGGTCTCCTGAGCCTCAAGCGACGCGGCGCTCGGTCAGCCACACCACCGCCAGGACCGCCGAGATCGCACCGCCCAGCGCGCACACCCCGTGCCACCCCGCCGCGCCCCACACGGCGGACGTGAGGGCCGAGCCCGCGGCACCACCGGCGAAGTAGGAGGTCATGTACGCGGAGTTGAGGCGGTTGCGGGCCTCGGGGCGCAGCGCGTACACGAGGTTCTGGTTGCTGATGTGCAGGCCCTGGACGGCGGCGTCGAGCACGACGACGCCGGCGAGCAGGGCCGTGAGCGCCCAGGCGCCTCCCGCGCCGCCGGCGCCGAGCAGGACCCAGGAGGCGAGCAGCAGGAACGCCGAGGCGCCGCTCACCCGGTGCACCAGGCCGCGGTCCGCCAGCCGCCCGCCGACCGAGGCGGACAGGGAACCGGCGGCGCCGACCAGGCCCAGCAGTCCTATCGCGGACCCGGACCAGCCGTAGGCGGGGCCGGACAGCAGGAAGGCGAGGGCCGTCCACAGGACGCTGAACGCGGCGAAGGACAGCGCCCCCATCGCCGCCCGGCGCCGCAGCACCGGCTCCTGGGCGAAGAGCGCCGCGGTCGAGCCCAGCAGCTTGGGGTAGGTCAGCCCGGCGGGCGTCCGCAGCCGGGGCAGGGACAGCCGCAGCAGGACCGCCACGAGGGCCATGAGTGCCGCATTGACCCAGTAGACGGTGCGCCAGCCGCCGACGCCGGAGAGGAGGCCGGCGGCGGTGCGGGCCAGCAGGATGCCCAGCAGCAGGCCGGTCATCACGGTGCCGACCGTGCTGCCGCGCTTCTCGGGCGCGGCGAGGGTGGCCGCGTAGGGGACGACGACCTGCGCCGCGACGGAGGTGAGCCCGGTGAGGGCGGTGCCCACCAGCAGCCCGGTGCCGCCCGCCGCGCTCGCCGTCACCGCGAGGAAGACGGCTGTCGCCGCGCACAGCCCGACCGCCAGGCGGCGGCGTTCGACGAGGTCCCCGAGGGGGACGAGGAGGACGAGCCCGAGCGCGTACCCGACCTGGGCGACGGTCACCACCAGCGCCGAGGTGCCGGCGCTCATGTGCAGGTCGCGGCCGATGACGTCCAGCAGCGGCTGGGCGAAGTAGTTGCCCGCGACGGAAAGGCCGCAGGCCACGGCCATCAGCAGCAGCGTGCCCCGGCCCAGCCCTCGGCTTCGTGGGGTGATCGCGGTGGTCGGGGTGGTCGAGGTGGTCGTGGTCATGGATCGAGTCTCGGCCGGGCCCGATCCATGAGTCCAACACATAATGTTCATCGCATCGATCGCGATTTAAGATCGGTGAGTGGAGCTCCAGCAGATGCGCTACGTCGTCGCCGTCGCCGAGACCGGCGGCTTCACCCGTGCCGCCGAGCGGTGCCACGTGGTGCAGTCCGCGCTCAGTCATCAGATCGCCCGCCTGGAGAAGGAGCTCGGGGCACGCTTGTTCGACCGTACGAGCCGCAGTGTGCGTCTCACGGCCGCGGGCGAGGCCTTCGTCCGGGTGGCGCGGCAGGCGCTGGAGGCCGCCGACCGGGCCCGCGCCGAGGTCGACGCGGTCACGGGCGAGGTCCGCGGCCGGCTGGCCGTCGGCACGATCTCCACCGTCGCCGCCGTCGACCCGGCCCACGAGCTGGGCCGCTTCCGGGCCCGGTACCCGCAGGTCCGCATCAGCCTGCGCACCGCCATGAGCGAGGCCCTCATCGAGGGCGTGCGCCAGGGCACGCTCGATGTCGCCTTCATCGGCCTGGTGCCGGGGACGCGCCCCCAGGGCGTGCGCCGCAAGGAACTGGCCCACGACGAGCTGGTCGCCGTCGTGGCACCCGGGCACCCGCTCGCCGCCCGCACGCACACGGACCTGCAGCGCCTGGCCGGCGAGCCGTTCGTCGACTTCCCCGTGGGATCGGCGGCCCGCCGGCAGCGCGACACGGCGTTCGAGGCGGCCGGCCTGGTGACGGACGTGCCCTTCGAGGTGACCGACATCGCGGCACTGGTACGACTCGTCCGCGCCGACCTGGGCATCGGCATGGTGCCCAAGGCCATCGCCTCCACCCTGCAGGGCGTGCACGCCCTGCAGGTGCGCAACGCACCCTCCCGCGTCGAAATGCTCGTGTGGAGCACGCTCGGCCCCTCCCCTGCCGCCACCGCGTTCCTCTCCCAGCTCGGCGCGGACCCGGCCGACGCGACCTGAGGACGCGGCGCACGGCGCACGACGAGTGGACCCCGGGCCATCCGCGGGCGAGCCTGGAGGCATGGGGTCGCTCTTGCGCTCCGCTCCCCGGCCGGGAGTGAGCACCCACACCTGGGGCCTCCTGACGCTGGGACAGTGCCTGCCCTTCGCGATCGCCCTGCTGGTGCTGGCCATCGAGTTCTCGCCCGCTCACTTTCTGTACACCGGCCCGCTCCTCACGGCGACGCCCGCGCTCGCGGCCGTGACGTGGGGGCTGCGGGGCACCCTCGCGACGATCGGCCTCGCGCTGGCCGTCAGCGTGATGACCGCGACGTACAACGACGCCTGGGGCACCCAACAGGTCTACACCAATCTGCTGGCCATCTTCCTGGTCTCCGTGGCCGGCATCACCTCGAACAGCGCCATGCGCACGCGCAGGGCGAACGAGCTGGACCAGGTCCGCCGCATCGCCACCGCGGCCCAGGAAGTCGTCCTGCGCCCCGTACCCGAGCGGATCGGCCCCTTCCGGACCGCCGGCATGTACCTCGCGGCCGAACAGGGCGCACAGATCGGCGGCGACCTGTACGAGATCCTGCAGACCCGCTACGGGCTCCGGATGATCGTGGGCGACGTACGGGGCAAGGGGCTCCAGGCCGTCCGCGCCGCCGCGGCCGTCCTCGGCGCCTTCCGCGAGGCCGCGCAGTACGAGGACGACCTCGCCGACGTGATGAACCGCTGCACCGCCGCCCTGCGCCGCGAGACCGCCGTACCCGGCGCGTTCGACCAGACCGCCCTCCTGGAGGGCTTCGTCACCGCCCTCGTCGCCCAGGTCGCCGACGAACCCGTGGTCGAGGTGGTCAACCGCGGCCACCCGCCCCCGCTGGTGACGCACGGCGACACCCTTCACGTCCTCACGCCCGCCGACCCCCTCCCACCTCTGTGGCTGGAGGACTTCGCCGCGGGCCACCCCGCCACGGCGGAGAGCCACCCGTTCGTACCCGGCGACCGCCTGCTGCTGTACACGGACGGCGTGGTCGAGGCCCGCGACCCGAACGACGCCTTCTTCCCCCTGCCGGAAGCCATGCGCAAGACCGCCGCCGACCTCCCCTGCGGCCTGCCCAAGGACTTCCTTGAACACCTGCACGAGGCACTGCTGGGGCACACACGGGGCCACCTGGCGGACGACGCGGCGATGCTGCTCGTGGAACGGTGCGAGGAGGGACAGGAGCCGAAGCCCTGACGGCGTCGGTGATGCGGCAGGTGGTGGCCCAGCCGGTGCCGACGGCTGCGGGTTCCGGGTACCGCGGTGGGGCATGGGCGCGCAGCGCAGGGCCTGGCGGCCACTTCGCCATCTTGACAGGGCCCGACTCAAGTTTTATGAAGGCAGAGAGGTGATGCATCGTGGCACGCGCTGTCGGAATCGACCTTGGTACGACGAACTCCGTGGTGTGCGTCCTGGAGGGCGGGGAGCCCTCGGTCGTCACGAATGCGGAGGGTATGCGAACGACACCGTCCGTCGTCGCGTTCGCGAAGGGCGGCGAAGTACTGGTCGGCGAGATCGCCAAGCGCCAGGCCGTGACGAACGTCGAACGCACCGCCCGTTCCGTCAAGCGGCACATGGGCGATGCGCAGTGGCGCTTCCCCGACTCGGGGACCGTGGACGGCAAGCGTTTCACCGCGCAGGAGATCTCCGCCCGGGTGCTGCAGAAGCTCAAGCGGGACGCGGAGGCGTTCCTGGGGGACGACGTGACGGAAGCCGTCATCACCGTCCCGGCGTACTTCAACGACGCCCAGCGCACGGCGACCAAGGAGGCGGGCGAGATCGCGGGGCTGAAGGTCCTGCGGATCATCAACGAGCCGACATCCGCCGCGCTCGCCTATGGCCTGGACAAGGAGAACGACCAGACCGTCCTCGTCTTCGACCTCGGCGGCGGTACGTTCGACGTCTCGCTGCTGGAGATCGGTGACGGTGTCGTCGAGGTGAAGTCGACGTCCGGTGACACGGAGCTGGGCGGCGACGACTGGGACCAGCGGGTCGTCGACCATCTGGTGAAGCAGTTCAAGAACGGCTACGGCATCGATCTCTCGCAGGACAAGATGGCCGTCCAGCGGCTGCGGGAGGCCGCCGAGAAGGCGAAGATCGAGCTGTCGGCCGCCACGGAGACGACGATCAACCTGCCCTACATCACGGCGTCCGCCGAGGGCCCGCTGCACCTGGACGAGAAGCTCACGCGCGCCCAGTTCCAGCAGCTGACCGCGGACCTGCTGGAGCGCTGCAAGGCCCCGTTCCACAACGCGGTGAAGGATGCCGGCATCAAGGTCGCGGACATCGACCACGTCATTCTGGTCGGCGGTTCGACGCGGATGCCGGCGGTGACGGATCTGGTCAAGGAACTCACCGGCAAGGAACCGCACAAGGGTGTGAACCCGGACGAGGTCGTCGCCATCGGTGCCGCCCTGCAGGCCGGTGTCCTCAAGGGCGAGGTCAAGGACGTCCTGCTCCTCGACGTCACCCCGCTGTCCCTCGGCATCGAGACCAAGGGCGGCATCATGACCAAGCTGATCGAGCGCAACACCACGATCCCGACCAAGCGCTCGGAGATCTTCACCACGGCCGAGGACAACCAGCCGTCCGTGCAGATCCAGGTCTACCAGGGCGAGCGCGAGATCGCGGCCTACAACAAGAAGCTCGGCATGTTCGAGCTGACCGGCCTGCCCCCGGCCCCGCGCGGCGTCCCGCAGATCGAGGTCGCCTTCGACATCGACGCCAACGGCATCATGCACGTGACCGCCAAGGACCTGGGCACGGGCAAGGAGCAGAAGATGACCGTCACCGGCGGCTCCTCGCTGCCGAAGGACGAAGTCGACCGCATGCGCCAGGAGGCCGAGAAGTACGCGGAGGAGGACCACAAGCGCCGCGAGGCCGCCGAGACCCGCAACCAGGGCGAGCAGCTCGTCTACCAGACGGAGAAGTTCCTCAAGGACAACCAGGACAAGGTCCCGGCGGACGTGAAGGGTGAGGTCGAAACGGCCGTCGGCGAGCTGAAGGAGAAGCTGAAGACGGACGACACGAGCGGCATCCGGGCCTCGATCGAGAAGGTCGCCACGGTCGGCCAGAAGCTCGGCCAGGCCATGTACGCCGACACCCAGGCCGCGCAGGGCGCTGCCGGTGCCGCGGGCGACGGCCAGGCCAAGGCCGAGGACGATGTCGTCGACGCCGAGATCGTCGACGACGACAAGGGGCGCGCCGGGACGGCCTGACCCGGCCCGGCGTTCACCCCACGGGCCGCTCGGCGGTCACCGTGTAGTAGTCCAGGAGGCCGTCCCGGTAGGCGCGCAGGAAGTTGCGGGGCCAGGTGCCGGGTCGCCACATGGTCGACAGCCAGCGGTCCCAGCCGGGCCACACCGACGCGCCGATGGAGGTGACGCGGATCCCGGTCAGGCCGGCCTTCTCCAGGCTGCCGGTCAGCTCGGGGATGCTGTGGGCGACGTCCAGGCCGTCGGCGAACGTCTCCAGCAGGCCGGCCAGTTGCCCGGGCCGGTCCGGGTGATCGTCGGGGACGAAGAAGCTGCTGACCGCGATCCGGCCGCCCGGCCTCACCACCCGGGCGGCCTGGCGGGCGAACGCGCCGAGGTCGCGGAAGTGCTGGGCGGCCTCGACGGTGTACACGCGGTCGAAGGCCGCCTCGGGGAACGGCATGTCCTCGGCCGCCCCCTGCGCGAAGCGGAGGGGCTCCGGGCGGTGGGCGTCGGTCAGGAGGGCGGCCTGGGCCCGGCGGGCGCGCTCGAGTTGCCGCGGGTGGATGTCCATGCCGGTGACGTGCGCGAAACCGTACTCGGCGAGCGCCATCGCGCACCCCGTGCCCAGCCCGCAGCCGACCTCCAGGGCGCGCAGCCCGGCGGTGGGCGCCAGGGTGCCGAGGACGTGCCGGTACAGGGCCTGCTGGCTGCGGATCCGGTCGTCCTCGGTCGGCTCGCCGTCGAGGTCGATGCCCTGCCAGTGGCCGAAGTTGATGAACCCGCCGCCGAACAGGGGCGTACTGCCGAGGTCGCCCGGGCCGTACGCCTCCTCGACCGCCGCGTGCATCGTCTGCGGCTCGGGCCGCAGCCCCGGGTCCTGCGCCATCCGTGCCACCTCCGTGATCGGGGGCGGGCCGCCGGTCGGCGGCCCGCCCCCTGAGCCGTACCCACGGCAGCGGGGGTTCAGTGGCGGTTGTCCACCACGGCGCGCAGCTTGCCGGTGCTCGCGGTGCGGGTGAAACCGGCGAGATCCACCTGCTCGACCGCCAGGTCGAGCAGGCGGTCGTCGACGGCCGAGCGCAGTTCCTCGTAGCCGGCCAGGAAGGCGGCACGCAGGGCGTCCGGGCCGGCGGTGGCGGAGTGCTCGACGCGTACGGTCAGGTGCTCGCGGGCGTCGCAGCGGCCGAGGATCAGCTGGAGTTCGCCGCTGTAGCCGCAGTCGGCCCCGGCTATCGCAAGGAAGCGGCGGTAGTTGAGGAAGTAGGAGGCCACGCGCATCACGTCGCCGCCGCGGCCGAGGAGTTCGAAGCGCGGGGAGCGGTTGCCGCAGGGACAGGGGCCGGGTACGGCCCGGCCGAGGTCGCCGATGACGTAGCGATCGAGCTTCTGGCCGCGGCGCGCGTGGGTGGTGAAGACGAGGCGGCCGGTGTCGCCGGGTGCGACCGGGCGGTCGGAGTCGGTGTCGAGGATCTCCAGGGTGTGCAGGTCGGCGTGCAGGTGGTGGACGCCGCCGGTGCTCTCGGTGCACTGGTAGCCCAGCGGGCCGAGGTCGGTGCTGCCGTAGGTGATGGAGCGGACGACCTCGATGCCGAAGTCCTCGGTGAGGGTGCGGCGCTGTTCGGCGGTGAAGTGCTCGCCGCCGTAGAAGATCTTGCGGATGCCGCCGTACGCGCGCAGCAGGTCCGCCTGGTCGTGCAGGAGCTGCCAGAGGTAGGAGGGCATGCCGAAGAGGGTGTCGGCCCGGTGGGCGACGAGCGTCTCCGCCGTGACGCGGTGGTCGGCCCCGGCGGCCATGGGCAGCTGGACACCGCCCAGGCGTTCGAGGATGGAGAAGAAGCTGATGAAGCCGCCGTACATGCCGCCGCAGTAGAAGAGGTTGGCGGTGCGGTCGCGGGCCGGGTCGTAGCCGGCGGCGATCAGGCCGCGGGCGGCGGCGTGCATCTGGGTGTCGTAGTCGTCGTAGGTGAACAGCGACAGAGCCGGCTTGCCGGTGGTGCCGCCGCTGCGGAAGTACAGTTCCGCGTCCTGCGCCGCGACGGCGTCGTTGAGCACCTGCACGGCGGCCTTGTCGAGCAGCGGGCCGGCGGGCGCCGGGACGTCGGGGGTGCGGACGAGGTCGTCGAGGCAGGCGGTGGTGGCGAAGCGCGCGTCGGCCTGGACGGCGACGCGGCGGCTGTAGCGCTGCAGGGCGTAGACACCGTCGTGCGGTTCGCCCGCGTAGCTGCCGAGCATGGCGCCGACGGGGGTGACGCGCGTGGCGCCGGCGGCCAGGACGAGGCGGGAGAGCTCGGCGACGTCGGTGCGGCTGCCGCCGATGCCGGCCGTCTGCAGGTAGCGGCGCATGGGGCGCAGGGTGCGCAGCAGGTCCGTGCGGGGCAGGGGCTTGACCCAGATGCTGCGGTGCAGCGGGGAGGCGGTCAGGGCCGGGCGGGTGTCGGCCATGACACGCCAGGAGCCGTCGGGTGCGGCGAGGACGCGGGTCAGGCCGAGGTGTTCCTCCAGGCGGGCGATGAGCTCGGTGGTGGTGAGTTCGGCTTCCTCCCCCGGGCTCGGCGGCTGCGCCTCCTCGGCGGCCGGCTGGGTCGCGAGGGCCTGCGCCAGGTGTTCGGCGAAGGCGAAGACGTCCTTGTCGTCGTCGGTGTCGAGGTAGACGACCTGGGGGCTGGAGCACGCCTGCTGCTCCAGCAGGCACACGTCGCCGGCGAGGGCGGTGACGGTGGCGGGGTCCTGCCAGGCGTCGCGGGTGAGGTAGGCGAAGGAGATCTTGTGTCCCCATTCCACCAGCTGGCACCCGGGCGGTACGTGGGCGGCGACGCCCTCGACGGCCGCTTCGCCGCCCCAGACCGCGACGGCGTCGGCGGGCGCGCACATCTGCTGCAGCCAGTCCTGGCGGGAGGAGGAGAAGCGCAGCACGATGACGCGTTCGGCGAGGGCGCCGGTCGGATCGAGGTCGGCGAGTTCGGCGAGCAGGTGCTGGGCCAGGAGGGTGTCGGCGCTGCTGGTCTTGAGGATGTTGACGTTGCCGGCGAGGAGGCCCTCGACGATGCTCAGCGGGGCGACGGTGGCGGCGTTGCCGGGGGCGATGTGGGCGACGAGGCCGACGGGCGCCCACGCCTCGTAGACGGTTTCCCTGGCGTCGGGGCGGGTCAGCCGCTGGGGGGCGCCGTCGCCGAGTTCGCGGCGGAGCTTGCGGGTGAGTTGCGGGCGGGCGAGGAAGGCGGCCAGCTCGCCCAGGACGGCGTCCGCCTCGTCCTCGGGCAGGTGCGGGATCAGGCGGGTGCGGACGGGGTGGCCGGGTTCGGCCAGGGCGGTGGCGAGCGCGTCGCAGGCGGCGAGGACGGTGCCGGTCTCCAGGGGCGTCGCCAGGGCCGCCTCGACGGCTGCCGGCAGCGTGGCCAGGCGGCGGGCGGCCTCCTCGTCGTCGACGAAGGTGCCCTGCCAGTAGTGGTGCTTGATGGTCTCGGTGGTCACGACAGGCCCTTCATGAGTTCGGCGGCGGCCACCGCACAGCTTCGGTTGCGGCTCACTCCGGCACGGCCGCGGTGGATGAACCAGGGGGTGTCGAGCTCGCAGGGGCAGGCGTCGCCCGGGTGCAGCTCGGCCAGGTCGCCCATGACGACGCTCTGTGCCGGTACGGAGGTGATGTACGGCGAGACGAGGTGCAGGTAGCCCACCTCGCCGTACGGCAGCGGTTCGAGGGTGCGGGTGGAGCGGATGAACACCCGGGACCAGACGGGGGCGTGCAGGCGGTGCTGCTCGCACTCGATGTAGGGAATGCAGTGCTCGACGGAGCCGAAGGTGTCGCGGATGCGCTCGGAGGGGATGCCGAGCTGTTCGGTGACGCGGGCGTAGAAGGCGTCCTTGCCGATCTGCCGGTCGGCGTTGCCCTTCCAGCCGCCGCCCAGCATGACGAGGGAGTCCTCGGGCAGCTGCAGCGGCGGCAGGCCCATGGCCTGCATGCGCTCCAGGGTGAACCACAAGAACGCCGGGAAGCCCAGGATCCGTACGGGGGCGTCGTCCTGTGCGAAGCGCTGGAGTGCGGCGATGCAGCCGAAGGGGTCGAACTCGTGGCCGCCTCCGGTGTGGCGCAGGGCGTACTCGACCTGGCGGGCCGGTGCGAAGTCGCACAGGTAGTTGTCGGTGAAGGAGGTGCCGAGCTTCAGGTCGGGGGCCGGCTGGTAGCTGTAGAGCAGGTAGTTGACCTGCTGGTCGGGGGTGATCCAGCCGTTGCGCTCGAAGATGCGGGCCACCATGCGCTGGGCGGAGCGGATGGTCCAGTTGTCGAAGAACATCTGCGACTTCTGGCCGGTGGTGCCGGAGGAGGTCAGGTGCAGGTCGACGTCGTCGCGGTCGATGGAGAGCACTTCGTGCCGCTTGAAGAAGTTGGCGTGCACCAGGGGTGCGTGGAAGGGCTGCTCGGCGGCGGTGGCGACGTACAGGCTGCGGAAGAACGGGGAGCGCTCGGCGTGCCAGGCGTTGCTCTCGGCCATGGCGGCGGCGAACAGTGCGTCCTCGGCGGGGCCGGTGGCGTAGGGGTCGGTCAGGTCGCACAGCTGCTGGACGGCGGCGAGGGCCGTGGGGTCGGGGACGGCGACCGGTGCAAGGTGGGGGTTGATCGGGTTCATGAGGCGACCTCGAGTGTGGGCAGGTAGGTGGCCGCCCAGGCCGACAGGTAGGCGTCCACGTAGGGCTGCAGGGCGGTGTCGACGACCACGCCGCGGAAGTCGATCTGTTCGGCGGTGCGGGTCATCACGACGTAGTCGTGGAAGCCGGTGCCGGCGGGGTCGGGGCGCATCGCCGGGTACAGGGCGCTGGGGATGAAACCCTGGGCGAGGAAGGCGGAGAGCGGCCCGTGCTCGGCGAGCGGCACCAGCGCCTCGACGTAGCCTGTGCCGGCGCGGGTGAGGGTCCGGGTGATGGCCTCGAGGTATCCGGCGGCGGTGGCCGGGGAGGGGTGGGCCGCGATCAGGGCGCAGTAGCGGCCGGTGCGGTTGAGGTAGGCGTACACCTCGAAGCCGCCGTCGTCCGCGACGAGCAGCGCGTTGGGCGTGTGCAGCGGGTAGAACCAGCTGGTCGCGTCGGGGAAGCGCTCGTGGAAGCGGCGACGGACGAAGGCGGGGGCCTCGACCATCTCCAGCCGCGCGGTGGAGCGGCCCTCGGGCGCCGGGGCGGGCGCGGTCGCGCGCGGCTCGGGGCCGCCGGTGCCCAGGGTGCGGGCGACGGTGCGCAGCAGCGGGGCGAGCGGGGCGGGGACCTCGGGCACGGGCAGGCGCCGGTCCAGGACCCCCGGGGAGTGACGCGCGTAGAGCGCAAGGCTCTCACGGCTGTTGAGGTCGACGGCGTTGGGCAGGACGCCCAGCGGCTTGAACCCGTTGCGGGTGACGACCCGCTGCGGGCCGGCGCTGACGGTCCGTACGGTCGCGTACACCGAGTCCAGGCGGCCGGTGCCGAGCATCTGCCGGCACAGCTCGTCGGTGAGGGTGTGGGCGAGCCCGCCTGCCCGGTGGTCGGGGTGCACGGCCAGACCTTCGAGGCGGCCGATGCGGCTGCCGGGCTCGCCGTGGATGGCCGCCGAGCCGGCCAGGTGGCCGGTGCGCGCGCAGCGGGCCACCAGCCACAGGGTGTGCGGGTCGGCGATGAGGCGGGACATCTCCGCGGGGTCGGTGCCCAGCGCGGCGGGGTAGTGCGGGCCGTAGACGGCGTAGTAGAGCTGGCGCAGATCGGCGATGTCGGCGGGGGCCGCACGGTCGATCGTGGTGGTCATCGCTCTCCTCCGGAGGCGGTGAGCTGAGGTTCGGGGACGGCCGGGGCGGTGGGGCGCTCCTCGCGCAGGAGGGCGAGGGCGCAGGCGGCGGGGAGCAGTCCGGCCGCCTGGACCAGGCACAGGACGCGGGGCTCGACGTGGTCGCCGAGCAGGCCGAACAGCAGGGAGGCGACGGGGAACGTCGCGCCGAGGACGGCCTGCATGACGGCGAAGAAGCCGGGCTTGTCGGCCGGCGGGACCAGCCGCTGGAACAGGGCGACGAAGCGCACCCCGATCACGCCCACGCACCAGCCGGCCACCAGCAGGCAGCCCGCCATGACGGGGCGGCCCGGCACCAGGCCGGGGACGGCGAGGGCGAGGGCCATGAGGCCCATCAGGCATGCACCGGCGGTCGTGGGACGGCCGGGGACGCGGGCGCCGGTGAAGGAGCCGATGAGCGTGCCGGCGCCCAGGGATGCCTCCAGCAGGGCCACGGTGCCGCCGCCGTCCTCCAGCACCGAGCGGGTGTAGAGGGGGATGATGACGAAGACGGCGGTGGTGAAGAGGTTGGCCGCGGTGAAGCAGAGCAGGATGCGGCGGACGAAGGGCAGCCCGCCGAGGATCCGGCGCAGCTTCGGCTGGGCGGGGGCGCCCGTCCCCTCGGCGGTCCCGGCGTCCTCGGCGGTGCCGGGGGCGGCCTGAGTACGGAAGCGGACCGTCGTGATGAGCAGGGCCGCCGTCAGGTAGGCGGCGGCGCAGCCGGTGGCGAGGCCGGCCAGGCCGGCGCCGTCGACGATCAGCGCGCCGAGCAGGGCACCGCCCAGGCTCGCCAGGGACTGGGTGGACAGCTCGAACCCGGTGGCCGCCTCGATGTCCGCGTCGTCGACGAGCTCGGGGACGGAGGTGGTCAGGCAGGGGTCGAAGAACGCCTGGCCGGTGGCCAGGGCCAGCGTCGCCGCGTACGCCGCGGCCAGCGGCAGGTCGGCGGCGTACGCCCAGCAGGCCAGGGCGGCGGCCGCGGTGCCGGCGCCGGCCGCGGCTGCGCGCAGCACCGAGCGGTGGGCGTGGCGGGCGATCGTCCGGGCGACCACGGGCGCCAGGGCGACCGCGGGCAGGGTGCTGACGGCCATGAACAGCCCGGAGGCCAGGCCGCGGCCGCCGGAGACGGCGTAGGCGACGAGCCACCAGGAGACGCCGACCTGGAACATGCGCACCGCGGCCTGGGTGAGCACCTGGGCGGCCCAGACGGTGCCGAAGGCGCGGTTGCGCAGGACGAGAGGCGTACGGGACGTGCCGCGCCCCGCGTCCGTGGCGGGGGTGCTCATGCGGTCGGCCTCTCGTCGATGACGCGGACGAGCTTGCCCGAGCGCGGGTTGACGGTCAGATCGCCGTGGCGCACCCATTCGACGGTGACGGGGTGCACATGGCCGGCCCGGACGCTGTCGGGGTACAGCGGGCGGACCTCGTCCAGGTGCGTGACGATCGACTTGGCCAGAACCTCCAGGCCGGCCTCGTCGGTGTCGCCGGGGGCGGTCGCCAGGCGCAGCACGAGCCCGTCCCGGCCGTCCCAGCGGCGTACGACGAGCTGGGTGCCGGTGACGCGGCCGGTGGTGTCGGCCTCGGCGACGGCGGCGAAGGTGTCCTCGGAGTACAGGGAGACGGGGCCGACGCGCACGCCTTCCTCGGCCCGGCCGAGGATGCGGAAGGTGCCGGCCTCGGGGTCGGCCCATGCGGCGCGGTCGCCTGCGGGGTAGCGGATGACGGGCATGAGGCGGCGGTAGAGCTGGGTGACGACGACGCGGCCGGGGCGGCCGGCCTCGCGGATGGGCTCGCCGGTCGTCTCGTCGAGGATCTCGACGACGGTGTGCGGGGTGAACGCGCGGTGCAGACGGGGGTCGGCACCGGGCACGGGGCGACCCAGGAGGCCGGCGTCGACGCTGGCGTAACCCAGGGAGCACGGCTCGGCGTTGGGGAACGCGGCGCGCAACAGCCTGCGCTGGTCGTCGAAGAGTGCCTCGCCGCCGAAGAAGAGCAGCTCGACACCGGGCAGGGTGCGGCCGGTGGCGACGATGTGCTCGGCCAGGCGGCACAGGGTCGTGGGGGTGCCGGCGACGACGTGGGCCGCGAAGTCCTCGAGGGTGGGGACGGTGGTCTCGAGGGGGGCGGCGCCGCCGATGGGCAGGCGGACGTTGTCGACGGGGGCCTGGGCGAGGGAGTCCAGGATGAACAGGAAGCTGGCGTAGAGCTCGCCGGCGTAGAACAGGTCGGCCACCCGGTGGCCGGGGCGCAGGCCGGCGTCGACGAGGCCCTGGCCGAAGGCGGCGGTGAACTCGCGCCACTCCTCGCGGGTGTAGCAGGAGAACTTGGGGGCGCCGGTGGTGCCGCCGGTCTTGTAGACGACCGCTTCCGACAGCGGGGCGGTCAGGACCCGGTTGTCGTGGAGGGTGTTGGCCGCCCAGAAGGCGCCCTGGTCGACGACGGGCAGATCCGTGAGCCGGTCGGTGCCGGGCGGCAGGTCGGCGTAGAGCGCCGAGTAAAAGGGAGAGTTATGGCGGGCATAACTGATAAGGTCCGATAGTTGAAGGACGGACATATGGCCTTTGCCTAGGTCATGCGGGCAGGTGAAGGTTCTTTTTGGTGTTGCGGCACAGCAATACGTGGCGGGTTCTGGCCAGTTGAGCCCGCCACGTGACTGTTGAAGGGTGTTCCGCGAGGTGCGTGGATTGCATCCTCAGCGTCGCTCCGCGGCTACGATTTTGGATCTGACGCGCGGTCACGTCGGAACGCCTTAGAAGATATCGCACACCGACCACTCCCCTGACCACATGTCAGGCGGAGATGGCTGGAAACCTTGCTTTCTGCCATCAGGGATGTGTAAGGAGATCCGTCATCGCCCAAGGCCCGCGTCACGGGCCAGCAGGGCGGCCTGCACCCGGTTGTCGCATTCCAGCTTGGCGAGGATGCGACTGACGTACGTCTTCACCGTGGCCTCGCTCATGTGCAGCCGGCGGCCGGCGTCGGCGTTGGACAGGCCCTCGCCGAGCAGGGCGAGCACCTCCAGCTCGCGCTCGCCGAGGACCGCCACGCGTCTGCGGGCTTCCGCGGTGCGGGTGTCGGCGGCGCCGGCCTGCCCGGTGGCGAGGGAGTCGACGACGTGCCGGGTGGCGGCCGGGGAGAGGTAGGCGTCGCCCGCGGCGGCCGCCCGCACGGCACCGATGAGCTCGCCGGGCGCCGAGTCCTTCAGCAGGAAGCCGGCGCCGCCCTGCCGCAGGGCCCGCAGCACGTTGTCCCGTTCGCCGAAGGTGGTCAGGATCAGCACCCGGACGCCGGGGACGCTGCGGCCGAGCTCGGCCAGGGCGGCCAGCCCGTCCAGCCTCGGCATCTGGATGTCGAGGAGCGCCACGTCCACGCGGTGGCACCGGGCCTGCTCGACGGCCTCGCGCCCGTCCGCCGCCTCGGCCACGACCTCGATGTCGTCGGCCGAGGTGAGGATCATCCGGATTCCGGCCCGGATGAGCGGCTCGTCGTCGGCGATGAGGACGCGGATCACTGGTTCAACTCCTGGGGCGGGGCGCGGGGCTGCTGCCGGCCGGCTTCTGCCGGCTCGCGCTAACTCTTGACGTGGAACTCACGCTTCTCGGACAGTTTCCCGTCCGTGAAGCAGAACCGGTACACGGTATCGGTGTCCAGGCCGCGCGAGGTGTCGGTGGACAGCAGCACCAGGCAGCCGGCCCCCGCCGGCTCGGCCGGTATCTTGCCGCGCACGTCGGAGGTGATGATCGACCTGCCGGAGGGCAGCTTCTGACGCACCTGAGCCTCGGAGTCCCCGATGCGGACGGACTCGTAGACGCTGGGCTCGATCATTCCCTTGTCGAGCTCGTCCACGAACTGGACGACCCCGAAGAGGGCCAGGAACCCCAGCCCCAGCATGATCAGCAGGCCCACCGCACAGCCGATCGCGCAGCCGTTGCTCTTCTTGGTGCCCATGATGTCCTTGAACTCCTCGCGGGGGTCGAGCGGGTCGATGACCGCTCCACCCTCGCCCGGAGCCCAGGGCCCGGTCTGCTCCCGAAAGTCGTCCGTCGTGTCGACGATCGTCGTCTCCCCCAGGGCCGCCCGCCGGCCGGCGCCGGCCTCCCTGCCCTCCGCGGAGTCGTAGGGGATCACGGCCGCGAGCCGGAAGCCGCCGCCCTCGGCGGGGCCGGTGAAGACCATCCCGCCGATCAGCCGGGCCCGCTCGCGCAACCCGGTCAGCCCCTGGCCGCCGCTCACCGGCTCCGGGTGACTCCTGCCGGCCTCGGCGACCCGCCGCCCCAGGGGCACCGTCCCGTTGGCGACCTCGACCAGCAGGGAGTCCGGCTCGTAGTGCAACCCGACGGTGATCGGCGCCCCCGGTGCGTGCTTGGCGGCGTTGGTCAGGCCCTCCTGGACCACCCGGTAACCGGCGTGGTCGGCGGCGGGCGCCAGCGGCCGCTCCTCCCCCGTGCTCTCCAGGGACACCTTCATCCCGGCCGACGTCGCGGCGTCGACCAGCGCGGGGATGCCGGTGACGCCACGGGAACCGGAGTGCTCGTCCTGCGGGGTGCCGTCCCGCAGGATGCCCACGACCTCCCGCAGCTCGTGCATCGCCGCCACCGACGCCTGGCGCAGCACGCCGACCGCCTCGCGCTGCTGCCCGGTCAGCGTCCGGTCCACCTCCAGGGCGCCGGTCTGCACGGCGATGAGGGCCAGCTGGTGGCCCAGGCTGTCGTGCATGTCCTGCGCGATGCGCTGCCGCTCGCGCATCCTGGCCTGCCCCACGATCATCTGGCGCTCGCGCAGCAGCTGGGCGTTGCGCTGCTGCAGCGTCTGCAGCAGTGTCCGGCGCTGGGTCCAGTAGCGGCTGGCCAGGCCGGGGACGACGGTGATCACCAGGAAGAACAGGGTGTTGAGCACCACGATGAACGTGGACGACTGGTGCCCCACCCATGCGGCCAGCCCCACGAACAGCACCAGGGAGGCGGCGAAGGCCAGCAGCGCCCGCAGCACCCCGGCGATCCGGCGCCCGGCGGACCAGCCCGCCACCGCGAGCACCAGCACCGCCCCGCTGTCGGCGAGCCCGGCCAGGACGGCCGCGGCGATCAGCGCCGTCGCGGGCAGCACGCGCCGGACCAGCAGCAGCGCCACGACGCCGAGGGTCGCCGCGACGGCTCTCGGCCAGCCGTGGTCCTGCACGAGCTCCGACCAGACGGTCAGCAGTGCCAGGACGACGGCCAGCACGCTCTCGCCGACGACCCGGCGCCGCGACCACTCCCGCCGGTCGGTCAGCCGCGCCCTCAGATCACGTGCCCACGATGTCGCATCCACCCCCGCACCTTAGGCAGACCGGTCCGCCCGGCACATTCACCGAAGGTCGCGACAAGGTCCGACGAAAGTAGATCCGGCGCAGCCGGCGGGCGCGGGGGCCCCGCCTCACATCCTGGGGTGCGCGGCCACATGGGTGACCGCCTCGATGTCGTGCCCGGCCTTCTGCAGCAGTTCCCGCGACAGCTCGTTCAGCGCCCGGGCCGCGGCGACCTCCTCGCCGACCCGCTCCTGCTCGGGGTCGTCCGGGTGCCGGGTGGCGTGGGCCCGCGCCCTGAGCTCCGTACCGTCCGGGAGCCTGAGGAGCACCGCCGCGTGGGTCCGCTTGTCGATCTCCTCGAACTCCACCTCGACGTGCCAGCCAACGATCGTCTTCATGAGTGCACCTCCTCCGGCAGTACCTTCCAGCGTGCACCCGTGGGGCGGAATGCGACACCGGTGGCGTCGGAGGCCGTGCCATGCTGCCGGACCATGGCCGATGGCACCGACGCCGCGACCGAGGCCTCGCAGGCCCTGTGGCCCACCGTCCGCACATCCGTCGCCTGGCTGGACGCGGCCGCCGAGCTCTGCGACGCGGCCGGCGCCGGCTGATGGCTGCATCTGCGGGTACGTCGTGGCTTGTCGCGCAGTTCCCCGCGCCCCTACGGGGCGCGGGAGACGCCCTAGGCCGCCGCCGTGCCGAACTCGCGGATCGCGCCGTCGACGATCGCCTGCAGCCGCGCGTGGTGCGCGCCGCGCCAGTAGACCCGTCCGCAGGCGACGCACTGGGCGAAGACGTCGTACGTGCGGCGCGTCCCGTGTTCGAGGTGCTCGCGCACCGCGTCCTTGTCGGCGTCCTGCAGCGGACCGTTGCAGGCCGTGCAGCGCGTCCAGGGCGCCAGCGGCGGGCCGAAGCGGCTCAGGACGTCCTTGAGCTGGTCGTCGGGCCGGTCGCTGTAGACGTAGCCGCCCGCCCAGATCTCGCGCCGGCGCAGCAGGCCGCGGTCCCGCGAGAGCAGCACGCGCCGCTCCGCGGCGGAGAGCGCCGCAAGGGCCGGGTCGCCGATGTCCTCGCTCTCGTACGCCGCGTCGACGCCCAGCAGCCGCAACCGCCGCGCGAGCGTGCCCAGGTGGACGTCCAGCAGGAAGCGCAGCGGTGCCCCCGGCACCTCCTGGGGCCGTTCGACCGCTTCCACCTCCACGTGTTCGCCCGCCGCCGGCACGTGGGAGACCGGGACCGGGCGGCCGTCGACGAGCAGCCGGCCGACCTCGGTGAGCGGGACGCCCAGGGACTCCACGACGTGCCCCAGGGTGGAGACGCCGTCGGTGACGAAGGGCGCCCGGGGCCGGCGTCGCTCGGCGGCGACGAAGAGCTGCAGGCCGGGGGCGAAAGTCAGGTGGATCTGCGGACCGTTCACGTCCCACAGCATGCCACCCTCACCACCGCGAGCGCCCCCGGGTTTTGCGGGGGCCGCTCGCTGCCGTGACGGGCCCGGCTGTCCCGCCCGCGGGGCCGAGGGGCCGGGCCCGCGGGGTCAGGGCAGCTGGGCGCCGACCGCCCGGAGGGCGGCGGGGACGGGCTGGAAGAACGTCTCGCCTCCGGAGGAGCAGTCGCCGCTGCCGCCGGAGGTCAGGCCGAGCGCGGTGTCGCCGTCGAACAGGGCGCCGCCGCTGTCGCCGGGCTCGGCGCACACGGTCGTGCCGATCAGCCCGTCGACCTGGCCCTCCTCGTAGTTGACGGTGACGTCGAGGCCGGTGACCTGGCCGTCGTGGACCTGCGTGGTGCTGCCGCTGCGCCGGACCTGCTCGCCGACCGTGGCCTCGCCGGCGCTGCCGATGGGCTGGCTGCCGCCGTCGTACAGGTCGACCGCGCTCGGGTGGGGCTCGCTGCCGGAGGTGTAGCGCACGAGGGCGTAGTCGTGGCCGGGGAAGGAGGAGGTCTCGGTCGAGCCGACCACGGAACCCCCGTAGGAAGGGGACCAGGAGGCCGAGGCGTTGCCGCAGTGCCCGGCCGTCAGGAAGTACGGCTCGCCGGACTTGGTGACGTTGAAGCCGAGGGAGCAGCGCACGCCGCTGCCCCATATCGCGTCGCCGCCGGCGAGGAGGGGCCGGATCTTCCCGGTGGTGTGCCGGAGGGTCGCGCGGTCGCCGAGGTCGGCCACGGCTTTCTGGACGCGGGCCAGCCGGTCGCCGGTGACGGTGCTGTCGACGGTGACGACGACCTTGTTGCTCCTGGGGTCGGCGGACCAGGCGGTGCCCGCGACGGCGGCCCGGCGGTTCAGGAGCACTCTGGCGGCGGCGAGTTCGGCGGAGGAGTGCGTGACCGTACGCGGCTGTGCTCCGGCGGCCCTGACCTGCTGTGCGGTGGTGGCATCGAGGACGTTGACGACGAGAGTGCGGGTTCCGGCGTCGTAGTACGAACCGGCGGTGCCGGCGGCGAGTTCGGTGCCGAGGCGCTGGGCGAGCCCGGCCGCCCGGGCGGCGGTCAGCGTCTGCGGGCCGGGCGTGGCCGCCCGGGCCTGCTGGAGGGTGAGGGAGGCCGTGGCCAGGGCCACGGTGGCGGCGACCGCGAGGGTCGTGCGCCGGGCGGGCATGCGTGAGGGAGTCAACTCGTCGACCTCCTGTGAGGGGGGTGTGCCCGGCGGGAGGCGCCGGGCCCGGAGGGTCTGGCCGGCATGACGGCAACCGCACGTCGCGTTCATGCCAAGCGAGTCGCGAACGAGTGTCCGCCCGGGCGCGGACGGTCCACAAGAAGACATCCGGCCGCACACGTTCGCTCAGAACCGCACGCGTGCCTCTCCCAGCAGCGGGCGACTACCGGACGTTCGCTCGGGCGACTGTCCGGTAATCGCCCCCGTTCCCCTCCGTCTCAGGAGCAGCTGCTCCCCCCGCCACAGCTCGAACAGCTGCTGGACGACGAACAGGACGACGACGAACAGCTCGAACCACCGGAGTCCGAGGAACTGCCGGAATCCGAGGAGCTGCCGGAGTCGGAGGAGCTGCCGGAGTCGAAACTGCCGCAGAAGAGGCCCCCGTCGCACGAGGCGCCCACCACGGCCACCGACGACGAGGACGAGGAAGACGAAGAAGAAAAGGACGAGGAGGAGGACGACCGGGAGGTGCCCGAGCGGCGGTGGCTCCTGCGTCGCTCCGCCGCCCGCTCGAACGCCTTGCGCAGCTCCTTGCCGGGCAGCACGCTCGTACCGTGCACGGCGACGATCCCCGCCTCTCCGGCCGGGTGGGTCTCCGCGTTCTTCCGGCTCCAGGGGTCGTCCTTCCCGATGCTGCGGGCCAGGGCCGCACCCGCGTCCGTGTACGGGATCCCGGCGGGCGGTCGGCAGTGGTGCCGGACCACCAGGGCCGGCACGGCCGACAGCAGCGGCACGAGGGCCCACGCCCACAGGTCGCCCTGGACGAGGACGACAAGGGCCAGCGCCACGCCGGCGATCAGCCCTGCGAGCTGCACCGTGACGGCCCGGGGCCACTCGCGCCGCAGCTGCGGGGTCAGCAGGAGGCCCAGCTTGACCAGGGTGGTGTCGAGAGGGGCCATGGCGTCGTCCTGGCGCAGCTTTGTGCGCAGGGTGCGCAGGGTGTTGCTCCAGTCGGCGCCGCAGTGCTTGAGCAGGGCCCGTTCCACGGCGTTGTGCGCGACGGGCTCGACCACCTGGATGCGGCCGCCGCTGACGGTGAGGCGCCCGTCGGCGTGCAGTGCGGTCACGGCGGTGTCGGCGACGCGGCCGGCGCCGCCCCGCAGGTAGGCGAGGACGGTCAGGTCCAGGTCCTCGGGCCGCAGCGACCACGACGAGCCCTGGGCCCGGCGGCGCAGGATCATCAGCCGGGCGGTCGGTATGAGGATGCACAGCAGCGCGGCACACAGTGCCGCCACGACGACGAAGGTCATGGGTCGGATGCCTTTCGATCGGCAGGTGAGCGGCGCGTCAGCGCGCGGTGTGCCGGCGGCGCAGGGACGCGGCGAGGCGGCGCAGCGGCCCCCGGGCCGGCTGCGTGGGGGCGTGGTGCCCGTCGGCCCACGCGGCCAGCCGTTGTCGGCGCTCCGGATCGGGGACGGCGCCTCGCAGCAGCAGGTAGTGGGCGAAGTTCAGCGCGTCCTTGCGGTAGCCGCCGGTCATGGGGCGGTTGCGGGCGTAGGCGAGGAACAGGTCGCGGAAGTCGGCGCCCAGGATTCCGGGGAGTTCGGGGGCCACCTTGCCGACGACGGAGACGCGTTTGGCCAGCAGGGCGCGGCGCTGGGCGGTCAGTCGCCGCTCGTCGAAGCCCTCGGGCGGCGGGCCGCCGGCGACGAGGGCGCACAGCAGGGCGTGCTGGGCGTGGGCGAGGCGCCGGCGGGCGGCCTCGGTGCCCGGTGCCTGCTCAGGCGCGGACACGGGCACCCGCCACGACAGCGCGGACGGCGTCGAGTTCCGCGGCCAGTTCGGCCTCTTCGGGGAAGAGGTCGTCGCGTTCGAGGAGGACCCCGGGCGGCGTGATCCGGTCGCAGAGCTCGGCGAGCACGGCGAGGACGGGTTCGCCGACGGGGTGGGCGTGGCTGTCGTGCCACAGGCCGTCGCGCTCGAACCCGCCGGCCACGTGCACGTAGGCGATGGCCTCCAGGGGCAGGCCGTCGAGGACGGCGGCCGGGTCCTCGCCGCGGTTGACGTGGTTGGTGTGGAGGTTGGCGACGTCGACGAGGAGCCGTACGCCGGTGCGCTCGACGAGCTCGGTGAGGAACTGCGCCTCGGTGAGCTCCTCGTCGGGCCAGGCCAGGAACGCCGCGATGTTCTCCAGGGCGAGCGGTACGGGCAGGACCGCCTGGGCGGCGCGCACGTTGGCGCACAGGACGTCGAGGGCGTCGCGGGTGCGGGGCACGGGCAGCAGGTGTCCGGCCTCCATGAGGGGCCGGCCGCTGTGGCCGCCGCCGGCCCGCACGAAGGCGATGTGCTCGCTGACCAGGGGTGCCTGCAGCGCCTCGGCCAGCTCGGCGAGGGCGACGAGGCGGCCGAGGTCGGGCCGCTCGGCGCCGCCGAGGCCGAGGCCGACGCCGTGCGGGACGACGGGCGTGCCGCGCTCGCGCAGGCGGCGGAGCTCCTCGGGCAGGTGGCCGGGGCAGATGTTCTCCGCCACGACCTCGACCCAGTCCAGGCCGGGCAGCCGTTCGACGGCTTCGGCGATCTCCGGCCGCCAGCCGATGCCCGTTCCCAGGACGGCGTGCGGTGCCGCATGCCGTGCTGCGTCGCGTTCGCGTGTCGCGTGCTGTGTGGCGTTCATCGCCGTACACCCCCCGTACGTTCCCCCGTGGCGCCCTGGGCACCGTGTTGCGAGGGTGATTCCCTGCGTGGGCCTGGTAAACCCTTGATCGACGAGGAAAAAACCGGGCGGGATGTGATCTTGGCAATGCCGCCGCCCGGCCCACGGCGGGCCGGGCGGCGCGGGGCTCAGGCCACGGCCGCGGAGGTCTCCTCCAGCAGTGCGGCGTGGTGGCGGCGGGCCACCTCGGGGTGGGCGCGCAGCCAGCCCTTGATCTCGTTGCGGCCGTACTCGGCGAACAGCGGGTTGGCCGTGTCCTGCGTGACGCCGGGGGCCCGGTCGGCATGGGCGAAGGGCAGCGGCGCGATGCGGGCGTCGAGCCGGGGGTTGAAGAAGAAGGGCACGGAGAACCGCTCGCGGCTGCCGGCCGGGCTGATCACCCGGTGGTTGGTGGCCTTGAGGTAGCCGTTGGTGGCCACCTCCAGCAGCTCGCCGAGGTTGATCACGAAGGCGCCGGGCAGCGGGGGCACGTCGATGGGCGTGCCGTCGCCGCGGTCGACCTGCAGGCCGCCGACCTGGTCCTGCAGCAGCAGGGTCAGGAAGCCGTAGTCCTTGTGCCAGCCCACGCCCTGGCCCGCGCCGTCGGGTGCGGTGCCCGGGTAGCGCACGAGCTTCAGGTGCAGGTGCGGGCGCTCGGCGAAGGCGTCGTCGTAGAAGTCCTCCGGCGCGCCGATCGAGGCCAGCAGCTCGTGCAGCAGGCGCCGGGCGACGTCGCCGAGCCGCTCGACCCAGGCGAGGGCGGTGGTGCGCAGCTCAGGGAGGGCGGCGGGCCACTGGTTGGGGCCGTCCAGCCACCAGTAGCCGGGCTCGCCGGGGCCGGGGACGTGCGGTTCGCGCTCGGCGCCGATGTCGAGCTGGTCGCGCCAGTCCTGGCTGCCGCCCGTGCGCTCGTCGCCGATGCGCGTGTAGCCGCGGAAGTGGGGGGAGTTGAGGTTGCTGATGGCGAGCCGGTCGGCTTCGGGCAGGGCGAAGAACGCCCGCATGACGCGCATCAGCTCCGCGGTCTCCTCGGCGGTGATGCCGTGGCCGATCAGCTGGAAGAAGCCCACGTCGCGCGCGGCGGCGTGCAGGGCCTCGCGGAAGCGGGCGCGGGCGTCGGGGCCGGCGGAGGCGGCGGAGAGGTCGAGGACGGGAAGCTCATTGATCATGGAAGGTCCACTGCGTGAGAGCCCGGTCACGCCCGGCGGGTGGCCGGACGGCCCGCCGGACAGCCGCAGGATGTGCGGACGGAGCGGGGCCGGGGAGGGGTGGAAAGCAGGATGAGACGATCAGGCGCAACAAGAGATCGCCCGGAGGGGATCACGCGGCCGCGGGCCCCGGGTACGGGACGGGCTCGGGCGTGGTCAGCCGCAGCGGCGACAGGACGTGCTCGTGACGCGGGCGAAGTCCACGTGGCGGCGCTTGACGAGCATGTTCATAACGCCAGCTTATACGTTCTCAAAGGAAGAGCCAGATGTCGGCGGCGTGGCACGCGTCACACGCCGTTCACAAAACCGTAGCCGTTCAGCCGTCGCCGCTTGGTCTCGGCCGTCCAGCCGTCGCCGGTCACCCGTCGCCGCTCGCCTCCGCCCCTGCGCCCTTCGCCCGTTCACCTTCGGCGCTTGTCGACCAGCAGCGTCCGTTCATAGTGCCGCATCTCCTCGACGTCCCGGGCGTACGGCCCGACGTGGGCGAAGAATGGCGGGAAGTGGGGGCCGTGGCGGAATCCGTGCTCATGGTCCTCGACGGAGGACCACTCGATGCGCAGGACGTAGCGCTCCGGCTCCTCGACCCCGCGCGAGAGTTCGTACCCCAGGCACTGGGGAGCGGCGTACAGATGCGGGGCCGCCGCGGCGTAGGCCTTCTCGAAGGCGGCGCGGCGCTCGGGGTCGGCGATGCGGTAACGGATGTATTCGACGGTCACGTCGCACCCTTCTGCAGCGAACCCCCGACGGGTTCGGCGATGCTCGGCGGAACCTGGGAACCTGCGAAGGCCCGCCCGGACTCGGCGCGTGGGGGCGCTGTCCGGACGGGCCGGGCGGTCGGCGAACCCGCCGCGCCGCGCACGCTACCAGCCGGACCGGCGGGAAATCGCAAAGCCCGCCACCACAAAGGAGTTGACCTGTGTTCCTGCCCTTCTTGCGGTAATTCCGCACTGGAGCGAATGAGTGAAACTCCGGAACTTCTCAATTCGGCCGCAGTTACTCAGTTCGCTTCCCGGTGGGAATCATCGATCGATCGAAAGGCAAGTGACGTGCTCAACAAGGTGCTCGCCACGGCAGCGGTAACGGCATCCGTCGTGGGTGCCGTCGCCTCTCCAGCGATGGCCGTCGACAACGACCAGGATGTGGCCAACGCCAACGGTGCGAAGACCGGCTACGGCAACACCCGGACCGGGGGTCACGAAAGCCCGCAGATGAGCCTGATCCAGGGCTCGCTCAACAAGCTCTGCGTGGGCATCGGCAAGGTCGGCGTCCAGTCGATCCTCGCCCTGATCAACATCGGCGTCCAGGACGTTCCGATCCTCACGTCCCAGCAGCAGCAGCAGTGCACGGACAACTCGACCATCAACGACGGTGACGACCCGCTGTCGCACCTGGTCGACGAGATCCCGATCATTTCGGGCAACGGTTCGGGCAACGAAGGCGAGGGGCACTGACGATCGTCGCAGTGCCATGAATTCCCCCCGCTCCGGGTGTACGGGCCCCGGGGCGGGGGGATTCTTGTATGTCCGGACGGGCGGCACCGCGCCGGGGCGGCCCGGCCGGATTCCCGGCTCGAACGCAATTCCGCAGGGCCGGCCGCCCGCCGCCCCTCGATCAGGGAGGCCACGCACTCGTGCTCGTAGCATCCGCCCCCACACTGGCCGTCAACGTCCTGGACGCGTCCTCGTTGCTGACGGCCTTCGGCACGCTCGGGATCGCCGTCGTGCTGTTCGCGGAGACCGGTCTGCTCATCGGCTTCCTGCTGCCCGGCGACTCGTTGCTGTTCACCGCGGGGCTGCTGTGCCGCTCCGGAGCCCATTCCGGACCGCACCTGGACCTGCTGTCCGTGCTGGCCGCCGCCGTGGCCGGCGCCCTGCTGGGCGCGCAGTGCGGGTACGTCCTGGGGGCGCGCGGCGGCCGCGCCCTGCTGGCGCGCTCGCACAACCGGCGGTTGCTGGAAGGCGCCGCCCGCGCCGAGGAGTTGCTCGGCCGCTACGGGCACGCGCGGGCGATCGTCCTGGCCCGCTTCGTGCCGGTGGTGCGCACGGTGCTCAACCCGCTCGCGGGGGCGCTCGGCGTCCCGGCGCGCGTCTTCGCACTGTGGCAGGTGACCGGGGGGCTGGTGTGGACGGTGGGGCTGACGCTGGCCGGGTACGCCCTGGGGTCCGCCGTCCCCGACGTCGACCGCTATCTGCTGCCCCTGGTGGGCCTGGTGGTGGCGGTGTCGCTGCTGCCGGTGGCCCTGGAGGTGCTGCGCGGCAGGCGGCGGGCCGCCGCCGCATGCTCCGGTGAGGCCGCGACACACCCGCCCCATCCCGACCGGACCCCCGAGGTCCCCTCGGACCCCGAGGGGGCCCGTTGACGGCGCTCACGGGCCCCGGGCCGCGGCCCGCACCCTCCCCCGGGTTCGACGGCTCGGGCATCGACGGCGGCCTCTACACGGACATCACGCACGACGCCCAGCACGCGCCGTGGCTGCTGAACGACACGGTCTGCACCTGGTCGGCGTTCGGGCTGGCGCTGTTCGCCGCGCTGATGCTCGTCGCCTGGTGGCGGGCCCGGCGCTCGGACTCGCCGATGATGGCCCGGGCGCTGGCCGTCCCCCTGGTCGTGGTGGCGGTCTACGGCGTGGACCTGCTGCTCAAGGCGGTGGTGCGCGAGGAGCGGCCCTGCCGTTCGATCCCCGGCAGCTTCACGCTGGCGGCGTGCCCGCCGCGGGACGACTGGTCCTTCCCCAGCAATCACGCGGTGGTCGCCTTCGCGGCGGCCGGCGCGCTGTGGCTCGTCGACCGCAGGGTGGGTGCGGTGGCCGTGCTGGCCGCGATCGCGATGGCCGCCTCCCGCGTGTGGATCGGGGTGCACTATCCGCACGACGTCGCCGCCGGCGCCCTGGTGGGCGTCGCCCTCGCCGTCCCCCTCACGGTGTTCGCGACGCACGGGGCGCGCTGGGTGGAGCGGGCCCGCAAGGGCCGGCTGCGGCCGTTGCTGGTGGCCCCGGCCTGACCCGCGGGACGATCCCGGACCCGAATCGGGGAGCATTCCCCGGTTACTGTAGGCTCGTACCGAGAAAACGGGGAACAGCCCCCGTTTGATTTCCGGTCATCCGGCCGCAGAAAGGGATCCCGCATGCCCGCACCTGCCCTCGACGACCTCACGTACCCCGGTACGGACCTCGCCGCCGACCGCCACCCGCTCTACGCCCGGCTGCGCGCCCAGGGGCCCGTCCACCGCGTGCGCACCCCCGACGAACGCGACGCCTGGCTCGTCGTCGGCCACGAGGAGGCCAGAGCAGCGCTCGCCGACCCCCGGCTGAGCTGCGACCTGCGCCACTCCCCCGGCTGGAGCGGGGACGGCGGCTACGCCATCGGCCTGAACATGCTCCAGACCGACCCGCCGGACCACACGCGGCTGCGCCGCCTGGTGGCCCGGGAGTTCACGGCGCAGCGCATGGAAGCCCTCCGCCCGCAGATCGTCCGCCTGGCCGAACGGCTCGTGGCCGGCCTGCCGTCCGGCGGCCGCGCCGACCTGGTCGAGTCCTTCGCACTGCCGCTGCCGCTGACCGTCATATGCCAACTGCTCGGCGTGCCCCCGGCCGACCGCGCCGACTTCCGGGCCTGGTCCGACGAGATGGTGCAGCCCACGAGCGAGGCGGCGGCCACCGCGGCCGCCGGGGCCATGACCGGCTACCTCGCCCACCTCATCGAAGCCAAGCGCACCGGCGCCGCGGACGACCTGCTCGGCGCCCTGACCCGCACCGCCGACGACGACGGCGACCGCCTCTCGTCCGCCGAACTGCTGGGCATGGCCTTCCTCCTGCTCGTCGCGGGGCACGAGACCACGGTCAACCTGATCTCCAGCACGGTCCTCAACCTGCTGCAGGATCCCGGGCGCATCGCCGCGGTGCGCGCCGATCCCGCACTGGTGGCGGCAGCCGTCGAGGAGACCCTGCGGCACGACTCGCCGGTGGAGCGGGCCGCGTACCGCTACACGAAGGAACCCGTGGAGATCGGCGGCACCCTCGTGCCCGCCCGGCAGGCGGTGATCGTCGTGCTGTCCGCGGCGGCCCGCGACCCGCGCCGCTTCCCCGAACCCGACCGCTTCGACCTCCACCGCGAGGCGCGCGGCCACCTCGCCTTCGGCCACGGCGTCCACCACTGCCTGGGCGCGCCGCTGGCCCGCCTGGAGGCGGCCGTCGCGGTGGAGACGCTGCTGCGGCTCCTGCCCGGTCTGACCCTGGACGCCGACCCGGCGGACCTGCAGTGGCGGCCGAGCCTGGCCCTGCGGGGCCTGCGGGCCCTGCCGGTGCGGTACTGACGCACCGGCCCGGGGGTGAGCGGCGCGTGCCGGCCGCGTGTGCTGCCCGCCGTGGCCGCCCCGATGGGCTAGTTTGCGCCGTGTGACGCCCTATAGGCCGACGGTCTCCCGACGGGCCCTGGTGACCACCGGAACCGCCGCCGCGTGGGGAGCGGCGGGCCGGGCGCCGGCCGGAGCGGCCCCACGCCGCGCCGGCCGGGTCCGCACCGGGTTCGAGCGGCTGGCCGCCGACGGGTACCGGCTGCTCGCCGGACAGCGGATCGGCGTCATCACCAACCAGAGCGGCATCACCTGGGACGCGCGCGGCATCGTCGACGTCCTGCACGCCGACCGCAGGGTGCGTACGGTCGCCGTCCTCGGCGGAGAGCACGGCTACCGCGGCACCCCGCAGGCCGGCCTGTCCGAGGGCGACTCCAGGGACGCGGCGACGGGGCTCCCGGTGTACGACACCTACCGCAAGAGCGGGCAGCCCCTGGTCGAGCTGTTCGAGCGGGCGGGGGTGGACACCCTCGTCTACGACAGCCAGGACTGCGGCGCCCGCTACTACACGTGCATCTGGACGCTCTACGACTGCCTGGTCGCCGCCGCCGCGGCCGGCAAGCGCTTCGTCGTCCTGGACCGGCCCAATCCGATCTCGGGCCGGCACGCCCTCGGGCCCGTCCTCGACCCCCGGTGGGCCACCTTCGTCGGCCGCGCGCCCATCGCCCAGGCGCACGGCATGACCGTCGGCGAGCTCGCACTGCTGTACAACGGCGAGTTCGTACCCGCCGTCGCCGGCCGCAGGGCGGAGCTGACCGTCGTGGAGATGACCGGCTGGCACCGCGCCGACTTCTTCGACGCCACCGGCCTGCCGTGGGTGCCGCCCAGTCCCAACATGGCCACCCCGGACACCGCCCTCGTCTACTGCGGCACCGGATTGTTCGAGGGCACCAACATGTCCGAGGGACGCGGTACGGTGCGGCCCTTCGAGATGCTGGGCGCGGAGGGACTGGACGGGCGCTGGGCCAAGGCCGCCAACGCCGCCCGCCTGCCCGGTGTGCACTTCCGCGAGGCGTACTTCGTCCCCACCTTCGGCCCGTTCCTGGGCAGGACGATGGGCGGCGTGCAGCTGCACGTCCACGACCGCGCCGCCTACGACCCCCTGCGCACGGCCGTGGCCCTGCTGGTGACCGCCAAGCGCACCTGGCGCGGGTTCGCCTGGCGCCCGGACCACTTCATCGACAAGCTCTCGGGATCCGCACGGCTGCGCACCATGATCGACGCCGGTGCGGACACGGACGAGGTCGTCGGCGCCTGGCGCACGGAGCTCGCGGCGTTCCGGACGGTACGGGCGAAGTACTTGCGCTATGCGTGAGCGCCGCACGGGGAAGCGGGCGGATCAGCAGGGCAGCGGGTGCGGGACGTTCTCCGTGACGGGGCCGGTGTTGCGGCACAGCTGGTAGCCCTGGGCGTGCAGGTCGGCGATGATGTCGTTGAGCGCGGCGGGGAAGTTGCTGAACAAGTGCCCGAGGATCACGCCGTTGTGCTTCTCCTCCTGCGAGGCGTCCCGCACGCTCGCCCTGACGGCCTCGGCGCTGCGCAGCCCGCCCGGGCCGTCGCCCTTCTCCCAGTCGTGCGTGTCGATGGTCCAGTTGCAGATGCGATAGCCCAGATCCGCGGCCACGTCGCGCTCGCGCTCGCCGGCATCCCCGTAGGGGGGCCGCAGCAGGTTCCCGTTGACGCCGCTGCGGATCTCGTCGTGCAACTCCTGCTCGTCGAGAGCCGTGAGCTGCTTGTGGGTGAAGGAGTGGTTGCCCACCCAGTGCCCCTGCTGCCGCAGCGTGGCGGTGATGTTCGGGTACTGGGCGGCGAACTTGCCGATGAGGAAGAACGCCGCCCGCACGCCCTGGGCCTGCAGCTGGGCGCCGATGCGCACCGAGCGCTCCGGATCGCTGTACGCCCAGTCGTCCAGGGACAGCAGCAGGCGCCCGGAGGTGTTGCCACACCGCTCGCGGTCGTAGCCGCCCTCGGCCTCCGGCGGCGCGGAGGCCCGGCCGGGGCGGCCACCGTCGCCGTCGTGCGGCACCCCGTCCGCGCCCTCGCCGCCGGCGTGGCCCGGCGCCTTGCCCGCCGGCGCTCCCGCGCGCAGCGCTGCGGCGGCGCCCCGGCACTCGGCGGGCAGGCGTGCCGGGCGCCCGTCCGCGCCGCGGCGGGGCGCGCAGTCCAAGGGGTCGTCCTCCATCCGGGTCACCGCGAACGCCGAGCAGGTCACCAGCGCGGAGAGCACCGCCACGGTCTTCAGCGGAATCCGCCGGCGCCGCCGGTGGCGCCCCCGGCCACGCCGGAAGACCTCTGCGTATCCGGACATGCACGACTCCTCACGGGTGACGGACCGCCGGCACGGCACGGTCCCTCACCTCACCCCGGCACGACACCGGTTCGATGATCTTGACACCAACCCTCGGGGCAGGTGCGCACTCCCGCAACCGCGGACGCCGGGGCGCGTCGCCCGCCCGGGTGGCACCGCGCGCGGCGGCCGCGGCGGTCACGGCGTTGCGGGACGCGCCGGGGCCGTAGGCCAAGCGGCCGTCGGACGAAGAGGTGACGCCACGCCCGGCCGGGGGCCGCGGCAGCGCCCCGGCGGCGGCGCCGGCTCGTCACTCGGCGCGACCGCGCCCCAAGGGGCGCGGGGAACTGCGCGACAAGCCACGACGCGCCCGCAGATGCGGTGCCGTGCTGCGCCCGGATCCCGGGGTGGCGCGTTCGACTGCGGGCCGTCGGTGGCCGCTCGCGCCCACGCGGCGGCAGCCGCCGATCGGCACAGCCCCGCGCCCCTTACGAGGCCGCTGCCAGCCAGCGGGGGTCGAGGGCGCCCTCGGCGCTGATCGCGGTGGGGCCGGTCAGGAGTGCGGGGGCGCCGGCGGCGAGGGTGACGGTCAGGGCTCCGGCGGGGTTCTCGACGACGGTGGTGTCCCAGCCGCCGGCGGCGTGCTGGACGGCGGCGGCCGCCGCGCAGGCGACGGTGCCGCCGGTGCGGACTTCGCCGGTGCCGGGCCGGTAGGCGCGTACGCGCAGGCTGCCGCGGGGCAGCACGTTGACGAAGACGAGGTCCGGGGCGGGGTGGATGACGCCCGCGGTGCGGGGGAAGGCGGCGGAGTCGGTCCGCGGTTCCTTCCTCAGGTCGAGGTAGGAGACGGGGGTGTCGACGACGCTGACGAGGTGCAGGCTGCCGAGCGAGATCGTCGTGGCCGGGTGGGTGCGGTCCTCGGCGGTCACCGACGCGCTGCCCAGCACGCGGGGGCGGGGCAGTTCGACGGTGGCGCGGCCCTTGTCGTCGACGCTGGCGCGCTGGTCGCCGACGGGGGTGGCGAAGCGCACCGGGCCCGCGGGGGCGAGGCCGGCCTCGGCGAGGTAGCGGGCGGCGAAGCCGGCGCCGGGTCCGCACAGGAGGGTGTGCGAGCCGTCGGGCTCGCGGCAGTCGAGGAACCAGGCGGTGCGCGGCCTGCGGTGGGAGCCGCCGCCCGCGGTCTGCGTCAGCCGCACCAGCCCGTCGCCGCCCAGCCCGGCGTGCGGGTCGCACACGCGGCGCACGGCGTCCTCGGACAGCGGGATCCGGTCGCCGGGGTCGAGCAGGAGGAGGAAACCGTCGCCGCAGCAGTGGCCCTTGACGTAGCGCGGCCCGGGCCGGGCGGTGCGTTGCCGTTCCATCGACCACCTTCCGGGTGCGGGGTGCCGCGGCGGGCCCGTGGCGCCCTGATGGCGCATCGTGGTCCGGGGCGGGCGGGGGCCGCAACGCGTTCGCCGGGCTTCTGTCGGCCAACTGCCGGTCGGCTTCCGGTCCGTGGGGCGGCTGGTGTGCGCGCGTCCGCCGGGCGCATGGCGCCGCGTGCTCCGGCGCCGGGTTCGCGCCGTCTCACCGTATTGCCTGCATAGCGGGTGGTAGGAGGCATCTTGACCGTGTCGGTGGGCACCTTACGCTGGAAGGGGCCGGTCGCGGGGGAGGCTGCCGGCGCGAGGGGGAATGGGTGGGGTGGACGGTTCCCAGGAGGTCGCCTTCGGTGCGCTGCTGCGCCGCTGCCGGCTCTCGGCGGGGATGACGCAGGAGGAGCTCGCCCGCGCCTCGACGCTGAGCGTGCGGGCCATCAGCGATCTGGAGCGCGGTCGCACGGCGAGCCCTCAGCGCAAGTCGGTCGAGCTCCTGACCAGCGCCCTGACGCAGCGTCAGCCGGTGTCGGGCGGCCGGGAGGGCGCCCGACGGCTGCTGGAGGCGGCCGTGATGGCCCGGCTCTCCCCCGGGCGCGGTCCCGAGCGGCCGGTGCTTCCGCGCCCTCTGCCGCCGGACGACGGCATTCCGCGCGAGCTGCCGCCCGACGTCGCGGACTTCACGGGCCGTACGGCCGAACTGCGCGACGTACGGGAGGCCTTGTGCCCGCCGCTGGGTCCGCCGCAGCGGCTGGTGCTGATCACCGGGCATCCCGGGGCGGGCCGCACCGCGCTGGCGGTCCACGCCGCCCACCGCTGCCGCGGCGCCTTCCCCGACGGGCAGGTCCACGTCGACCTGGCGCCCGCCGGCCGCCCGGCGCCGCGGCCCGACGAGGTCGTCCGCCGGGTCCTGCGGTCACTGGGCGCCCCGGCGGGGGCGTACGACTCCCCGGAGGAGGCGAGCGCGCGCCTGCGCGCCGTGCTCGCGCGCAGGCGCGTGCTCATCGTTCTCGACGACGCCGTGCGCGAGGGCCAGATCCGCTGCGTGTGCCCGGCGCTCGGCGGTTCGGCCGTGCTGGCCACCGGCCGGCGGCGGCTCGCGGCGCTGCCCGGCGCCCGGCACGTCGAGGTGGGCGCCTTCACGGCCGGGGAGGCACTCGCGTTCCTGGCCCGGACGGTGGGGGCGGAGCGGGTGGGGCGGGCACCGCGGGAGGCCGCGCGGGTGGCCGAGTTGTGCGGCCGGCTGCCGCTGGCGCTGCGGGTGGCCGGCTGCCGGCTGCGGGCCCGGCCGCACTGGACGCTGGGCACGCTCGCGGAGGAGGTGCTGGGCGAGCCGCGGACCCGGCTGCGCGAGCTGAGCGCGGGGGATCTGTCGGTGCGGGCGTCCGTGGCGGCGGCCTTCGCCCTGCTCGACGACCAGACCCAGTGGGCCCTGCTCCGACTGGCGGCGGACGGCGGGGCCGTCTTCGGTATGGAGGAGGCGGCCGCGCTGCTGGGCTGCGGGGCGCCCCGGGTGCACCGGATCCTCGGCGACCTGCTGGACTGTCACCTGCTGGAGGTCACGGACACCGAGGGCGCGACGCGTTACCGCGTTCCGGTACTGGTGCGGCTGTTCGCGCTGGAGGGTCAGCGGGTGGTGTAGCCGCCGTTGACGAACAGGGTCTGGCCGTTGAGCCACCAGCCGTCGGTCAGCAGGAACTTCACGTACGGCACGATGTCCTCGATCTTGGTCAGTTCGCCGTTCATGGACGAGGACTTGTGGTACGCGATGGAGTCGTCGGTCTCGGCCGGGTAGAAGAACGAGGTGTCCATGGGGCCGGGGGCGATGTTGTTCACCGAAATGTTCCGGCCGAACAACTCCTTCGACAGCGCCCGGGTGAAGTGCTCGACCGGCGCCTTGCTGCCGGCGTAGACCGAGTACAGCCCCGTGTAGGCGGCGAGCAGCGAGGTGACGATCGTGACGATCTTCCCGCCGTCCTCGATCCGGCGGGCGGCCTCCTGCATCGTGAAGAAGGCCGCCTTGGAGTTCACCGCGAACATCTTGTCGTACTCGTCCTCGGTGACCTCGGTCATCGGCTTCTTGATCACCATGCCGGCCGTGTTCACCAGGCAGTCGACCCGGCCGAACGCGCCCACCGCGACCTCGAACAGGCCCTCGGCCTCCGACGGCCGGCTGAGGTCGGCCTCGTGCACCACCGCCTCGCTGCCGGCCGCCCTGACCGCCTCGGCGGTCTGCTGGGCCCCCTCCTTGGAGGACGGGCTGTTGTAGTGGACGACCACCTTCGCGCCGTCCGCGGCGACTTCCTTCGCGATCAGGCCTCCGAGGTTCCTCGAAGCGCCCCCGATCACGACGACCTTGTCCTTGAGCGTGTGGCTGGGCATACGCCCCTCCTCGGCGAGGGCTGACGGCAGGGCACGACCAATTTATGGTGGTACGGCATGCCCCGCATGTCGGCTCCCCCGCCGGCGAGGGTCCTTGGTCAGCCCTGCGCCGGCCCCTCCTGATGGCGGCGTGGGAACAGCAGCCGGGCGATCAGCCGGGCGCGGGCGGCCGGCCCGCAGGGACGCTCCCCCGCAAGCCGCCCACCGGCGCGCCCCGCACCGAACCCCTGGGCGATCTCCTCGGCGATTTCCTCGACGGACTCCTCCACCACGACGGGGGCCGGCTCCGGCTCGGGCGTGGGGCGGACGGAACGGTAGGCCTCGGCGCGCACGTAGGCGCCGAGTGCGCGCGCAGCATCGATGCGCATGACGTCACTCCTGGGTCGTACCTGCGGGACAGCCGGGACACGGCGACGCCCCGCCCCCCTGAAGGAGGGGACGGGGCGTGGACGTGCTCAGCAGCGCAGGACGGAGTGGTGCGCGTGCCCGGTGGCGACGGCGTCACCGGGCCGGGCCGGCGCCCGCGGGCCGGGGAGCCCCCCGGCCTCCCCGGCGGCGGGCACGAAGGCCGGCGGGCAGGTGCGCCTGCCCGCCGGCCGCCCGACCCTCCCCGGGCGCGGTACGCGCTGTTCGGTCGTGCAGGTGACGCACTCGTCGGAGGAGTCGTCCTCCATCAACGCGGAGACGGGCGCCCCCGCACGGACGGGGACGGGCTCCGCGCCGGCGGACACCGAACCCGACAGCACCAGCAGGACGGAGGCCAGCACGGCGACCACTGCCCGCACCACGGGCGGCAGGATTGCGGCGCGACCCCACATCGGCATGGTGAAAGGGTAGATGCGGCAGCACTTTCGGTGCATTCCGTCGATCGGGTGAGATTGGCAGGATACGAGTGTTATTTCCTGATTGATCGGCCCATCCTGACCGGTCGGCACGACCGATCGTCCCTGGCCGGAAGTCGCCCCTTCCGGCCGGCGCCGCTCAACGGTGCGCGCCCCGCCCGTGGTCCTCGGAGGCGATCAGGAACGCTTCCGACCGAGGGGCAGGCACCCATGACCGCACCCAGGACTGCCAGAACACGCCGCCGGACGCTGCTGGGCGTCGCAGTGACCGCCGCGCTGGCCGCCACCACCCTGACCACGACGACCCTGACCACGACCGCGACGGCCGCCCCGGCCCGCGCACAGGACCGGCACGCCGCGACCCGCGCCGTGATGGAGGAGCACGTCAGAGCCGGGCTGCCCGGCGTCCTCGGCGGCACCCGGGAACGCACCGGCGGCCGGACCCTCGCCTGGAACGCCTCCGCAGGCGTCGCCGACCTCACCTCCGGCCGCAAGCGCCAGGAGCGCGACCACTTCCGCATCGGCAGCATCAGCAAGGTGTTCACCTCGGTGGTCCTGCTGCAGCTGGAGGACGAGGGTCGGCTCGACCTGGACGACACCGTGGAGAAGTACCTG
Organism: Streptomyces sp. PKA51; assembly: GCF_057552455.1. Taxonomy (NCBI): domain Bacteria; kingdom Bacillati; phylum Actinomycetota; class Actinomycetes; order Kitasatosporales; family Streptomycetaceae; genus Streptomyces; species Streptomyces sp. PKA51. Next base: position 35,467 of record NZ_BAAJPZ010000011.1, on the reverse strand, counting down.
CCCGGCGTCGTCCACGGCAACGGCCATGACGGCAACCGCATCACCTTGCGCCAGCTGCTCAACCACACCAGTGGCATCTTCAACTACACGCAGGATCCGGCCTTCTGGAAGGAGCTCACCCAGGACTTCACCGCACACCGGTACGAAACCCGCACTCCTGCCCAGCTGGTGGCGACCGCCATGCGGCACGCCCCCTTCTTCTCACCCGGCGAGCCGGGCAAATGGCAGTACTCCAACACCAACTACATCCTGGCCGGCATGGTGGTCGAGAAGGTCACCGGGCACTCCTACGCCTCCGAGATCGAGCGGCGCATCGTGCGCCCGCTCGGCCTGCGCCAGACCAGCCTGCCCGGCACCTCGCCCTGGATGCCCGACCCCTCCGGCCGCGCCTACAGCAAAATGCCCGCCGACCCGGAGGGCCGCACCTACGACGTCACCGAGCTCAACATGAGCTGGGGATGGGCGGCCGGTGAGATCATTTCCACCACGGGCGACCTCAACCGCTTCTACGGCGCCCTGCTCGGCGGCGAGCTGCTGCCCGAACGCCGGCAGCGCGAACTGCTGACCACCGTGCCGGCGAACGACGGCGGGTCCGTCGGGTACGGACTCGGCGTGGAGACCGCCCGCCTGTCGTGCGGGAAGGACGTGTGGTTCCACAGCGGCGGCGTCCACGGCTCGGTCTCCCTGGCCGCGGCCACCCCCGACGGCCGGCACACCGCCGCCTTCAACGTCAACGGCGACTGGGCGGCGATCGACCTGCAGGCCCTCCTGGAGTCCGAGTACTGCGGCACCCGCCCGCCGGCCGGCAAGGGCAGCGGCCCGGCACCCGAGCGGCTGCTCTCCCCGCGCTGACCCGCGCCGACCCCACGGCGTCCCGGCGGCGGCGCACGGCCGCCGCCGGTTCGCGGCAACGCACACCTGCCGTGCGGTGTTGAGATGTAATGAGGCGGCGCAACGAGGCGTCCCCGCGGCGAAGGAGCGGACCGTGACGGATCCGGAACGGGAACGGGCGGAGTCGGCGGCCCGGCAGGCGGCGGCGCAACTGACCGCCCAGGGCGTGCACGCCGTGGCCCTGACCTTCGTGGACAACGCCGGGATCACACGCGTCAAAGCGGTGCCGACCGGCCGGCTGAGCCACGCCGCCCGCTGGGGCGTGGGCGCCTCGCCCACCTTCGACGTCTTCCTCTCCGACGACTCCGCCGTCACCAGCCCCCACATCGGCGGCCCCGACGGCGACCTGCGGCTCTTCCCCGACCTCGACCGGCTCACGGTGCTCGCCGCCCGCCCGGGCTGGGCCTGGACGCCCGCGGACCGCTACGAGCAGCACGGCGGGGCGTACGCCGCGTGCCAGCGGCTGTTCGCCCGCCGCATGACGCGGGCCGCCGGCGAGCGGGGCCTGGAGCTGCGGATGGGCTTCGAGACCGAGTGGGTCGTCGCGCACGCCGGAGCGCCCGGCCCCGGTCCCGGCTACGCCGCGACCGGACCGGCGTACGGCATGGCGCGCGTGACCGAGCTGTCCGGCTACCTCAGGGACGTCCTCGCCGCCCTGGCCGCCCAGGAGGTGACGGCCCTGCAGATCCATCCCGAGTACACGCCCGGGCAGTTCGAGGTCTCCGTCGCCGCGAGCGACCCGGTGGACGCGGCCGACCTGGTCGTCCTCGTGCGCGAGACGATCCGCGCGGTCTCCGCCGACCACGGCCTCGACGCCTTCTTCGGGCCCGTCGTCGAGCCCGGCGGCGTGGGCAACGGCTCCCACCTGCACCTGAGCCTGTGGCGGGAGGGGGTGAACCTGTGCCGGGCCGGCGACGGCCCGTTCGCCATGCACCGGGAGTGCGAGGCGTTCCTCGCGGGCGTCCTCCACGAGCTGCCGGCCCTGCTGGCCCTGGGCGCCCCCTCGCCCGCCAGCTACCTGCGCCTGGAGCCCTCGCGCTGGGCGGGGGCCTTCCAGTGCTGGGGCCTGGAGAACCGGGAGGCCGCACTGCGCTTCGTCACCGGCGCCCCCGACGACCCCTCGGGCGCCAACGCCGAGGTCAAGTGCTTCGATGCGGCCGCCAACCCCTACCTCGTGACCGGCGCGGTCATCGCCGCAGGACTGGCCGGCATCGAGGAGGGGCGCACCCTGCCGCCGCCGGTGGCCGGCGATCCGGCCACGACGGGCGGCCAGGTGCGCCTGCCCACCTCGCTGACCGAGGCCACCGACCGCTTCGCCGGCTCCGCGCTGCTGCGCTCGGCGCTCGGCGACCCGCTGTTCGAGGCGATCGTGGCCGTGCGCAGGGGCGAGGCCGCGCTCTACGAGGGCGTCTCCCCCGCCACCATCGCCGCCGCCACCCGCGGACGGTACTGACATGCCCGGCACCGCGGCCGTCGAGCTCGCCATTCCGCCGCTGGTCGACCAGCACTGCCACGGGATCGACCGCCGGGACCTGGCGGCCGGCGACTTCGCGGCCTACCTCACCGAGTCCGACGCGCCTCCCGCGACGGGCACCTCCTTCTTCGACACCCAGCTCGGCTTCGCCGTACGCCGCTGGTGCCCGCCCCTGCTGGGGCTGGAACCGCACTGCACCCCGGGCCACTACCTCGCACGCCGACGGGAACTGGGCGCCGCCGAGGCCGCGCGGCGGCTGCTGGGGGCCACCGGCATCGCCGAGTACCTCGTGGACACCGGCATCCCCGGCGACCTGACCGGCCCCCGCGAGCTGGCCGCCGCCGGCGGCGGGGCCACCTGGCACGAGGTCGTCCGCCTCGAACCGCTGGCCGAGCGGGCCGCCGACACCGCCGAGGGGACCGGCGCCTTCCTGGACGCCCTCGCCACCGCCGTCACCGACGCCGCCCGTCATGCGGTGGGCTTCAAGTCGGTCGCCGCCTACCGCCACGGCCTCGACCTGCCCCCGGACCGCCCGTGCCCGGCGCAGGTGCGCACCGCCGCCGACCAGTGGCTGCTGACCCGGGCACCGGGCGAACGCCTCACGGACCCGGTCCTGCTGCGCCACCTGCTGTGGTCCGCGGCCGACACCGCGCTGCCCCTGCAGGTGCACACCGGCTTCGGCGACCCCGATCTGACGCTGCACCGCAGCGACCCGCTGCTGCTGACGGACTTCGTGCGCGCCGTGCGCCCCACCGGCGCCACCGTGGTGCTGCTGCACTGCTACCCCTACCACCGCGGCGCCGCCTACCTGGCGAGCGTCTTCCCCCACGTGTACGCCGACATGGGGTTGGCCCTGACCCACACCGGCGCCCGGGCCCACGCGGTGCTCGCGGAGATGCTGGAGCTCACCCCGTTCGGCAAGCTGCTGTTCTCCACCGACGCCTACGGCCTGCCCGAGCTGTACGTGGTGGGTGCCGAGCTCTTCCGCCGGGCCCTTTCCCGGCTGCTCGGGGACTGGGTGGCCGAGGGTGCCTGGTCGGCGGCGGACGCCGGCCGGGTGGCGGCCATGGTCGCGGCGGACAACGCCCGCCGCGTCTACCGCCTGGGGCGCACGGACTCCCGGTCGCACCGGCCGCACGCTGAGCCGTCCGGGTGAAGGCCCCCGCCGAACGGCCCAGCCCCCGCCCCGCGCCGGTACCGTCGCGGCCGGGCCGCCGCCCGCGGGGGGTGGCGGCGGCGAGGGCGACGAAGGGCACTGCGACCGATGCGACATCCGATCCCGGGTCCCGTCGCCTGTGCGCTGGCCGCGGCGCTGGTGCTGAGCACGCCGTGCGACGCCCGGGCGGCCAGCGGGACGTTCACGTACTTCACCCGGCAGGGGGCGGAGGCGCACGACATCACCGACCCGGTCGACGGGCGCTGCTACGCCGTCGGCGACGCCCGGGGCATCGTGGGCAACGAGACCGACCGCAACGCCTATCTGTTCGACACCCCGGACTGCCAGGGCGCCGCCGCCTACTTCCCGGCCGGCTTCTATCGCCTGGAGTCCTTCCGCAGCGTGCTCTTCCTGCACTGAGCCGGGCGTGACCCGTTCGGCCGTCACCCGCCGGATGCGCGTTCCCCCTCCCCTGCGGCCGGTCTTCGCTACTCTGGGCGGTCGAGCCGCCGACGCGGGGAGGACGCATGGGAACCCCAGTGGTCTGGAGCACCGACCGCATCCACGAGGTCCTCGGCTGCCCCGATCTGTGCCGGCGCTTCGCCCTCGAACTGGGCCGCGCCCCGGCCCGCGAGGCGCCCGCCGTCCTCGCGAAGTGGCAGGGCATCGCCGAGCGCACCCTCGCCGCCGTCGAGCGCGGCCGGCGGGACGCCGCGCTGGAGGCGGCGGGCGGCCAGGTGCCGGGCGAGTGGATCGACATCACCCAGAAGGTGCAGCGGGACGCCGCCCTCGTTCGCGCCCGCGGGACGGCCTGAGCTGACAGTCTGGGCCGCGTGTACGCGCTGAAATACGATGCGACGATAGCGGCCGTCTGGGACTGCCTGCCCGCACCGGTGAGCGAGCACCTCAGCGGCGTCCTCGCCGCCGCCTGCGCGGACCCCCTCGCGTCCACCGTCCCGTACGGCGAGGACGACGGCATCATGCGGATGCTGGTGCTCGACGACGTCTTCCTCGTCCTCTACCTCGGGCACCAGACCAGGACGCTGCACATCTACCAGATCGACTACCTCGGCTGAGGCCGTCGCGCCAGGCCGGCCAGGACCTCGGCGGCGCGGTCCAGCTCCTCCTCGGTGTTGTAGTAGTGCGGTGAGAGGCGCACCAGCGGGTGCACGCCGCGCACTTCGGTGTCGAACTGCGACTGCTCGGGCACCGTGACGGTCACGTTGATGCCGTGGCGGGCCAGTTCGGCCTTGACCTCCTCCGCCGGAACGCCGTCGACGGCGGCGGTGACGATGGCGCAGCGCTCGCGCCCCAGGTCGTGGGTGCGGGCCCCGGGGACGGCGTCGATCCGCTCGCGCAGGGCGGCGCCCAGGGCGACGGCCCGGTCGCCGATCACCGGCAGGCCGAGGTCGAGGGCCTGGCGCACGGCGCTGCCCAGCCCGAGGACGGCCGCGTAGTTCATCTCCCACGTCGCGAAGCGGCGGGCGCCGGGGCGCCAGGCGTAGCCGTCGGTGTCGTCCCAGCGGGCGGACGCGGTCTCGCTGACGTGCGGTTCCAGGCGTTCGAGCATCTCCTCGCGCACCCACAGCAGGCCCGTGCCCCGCGGGCCGCGCAGGAACTTGCGGCCGGTGGCGCACAGCATGTCGCAGCCGATCTCGGCGACGTCGACCGGGAACTGGCCGACCGACTGGGTGGCGTCCAGCAGGAACGGCACCCCGGCCCGGCGGGTGATCCGGCCGATCTCGGCGACGGGGTTGACCAGCCCGCCGCTGGTGGGCACGTGGCTCACCCCGACCAGGGCGGTGCGCTCGTCGACGAGTTCCGCCAGGGCGGCGGTGTCGAGCTGGCCGTGTTCGTCGTCGGGCACGACCACGATCTCGGCGCCGGTGCGCCGGGCGGCGTGCACATAGGCCAGTACGTTGCTGCCGTACTCCGAACGGCCGGTCAGGATGCGGTCGCCCGGGCGCAGGGGCAGGGCGTGGAAGGCGGCCTGCCAGGCGTGGGTGGCGTTGTCGAACAGCGCCACCTCGTGGGGGCGGCCGCCGAGGAGTTCGGCGACGAGGGCGGGCACCGCGCGGATGTCGGCCTCGCGTTCGGCGGCGGCCTCGTAGCCGCCGATGCGTGCCTCGAGTTCGAGGTGCCCGGTCATGGCGTCGAGGGTGGCGCGGGTCGGCAGGGCGGCACCGGCGTTGTTCAGGTGCACGCGGTGGGCGCAGCCCGGGGTGTCGCGGCGCAGCGCGGCAATGTCCATGGGTCCCCTCTCATGGCGCAGCTCTCATGGCGCAGCTCTCATGGCGCAGCTCTCATGGCGCAGCTCTCATGACGCAGCTCTCATGGCCCGACGGTCGGCCGGCAGTCCGACTCCATCACGGAAGCCGCCCCGGTGACCAGCCCCCTGACCTCGGGCGAAGGGAGCGCCTGCGGCGGGTGCGTATCCGTGCCGCAGCCGTGTCGTTGACAGGAGGAGGGCGGCAGGAGGGCCGGACAGATGCGCATCCAGATCATCACAGCGGGCACCACGGGTTCCGTCGCTCCGTACACCGGCCTGGGGCACCGGCTCTTCGCCGAGGGCCACGACGTGGAGATCGTGGCGCACGAGCGGTTCGAGGAGACGGTGGCCTGCTGCGGGCTGCGGATGCGCCCGCTGCCCGGGGACCCCTTCGAGGAGCTGCTGGGCGCGCACAACCGGCTGCGCGGAGGCGGCCGTTCGCCGCTGGCCCTGGCGCGGTTCGCGCGGGCCACCGAGCGGGCGGCGCTGGCGCTGGTGGAGGGCGTGCTGGCGGCAGTGGACCTCAAGGCCGACCTGGTGCTGCTGTCGGCCCTGGTGGCGCCGCTGGGCCGGGTGGTGGCGCAGTACCACCAGATCCCGAGCATGGGCGTGTTCCTGCAGCCGGACACGCCCACCGCGGCATTCTCGCCGTGCACGACGGCGTGGCGGTCGCCGGGCCGGACGAACCGGCTGCGCGGCCGGTGCGCCAACGGGGTGCTGGACGCGCTGTACGCCGCGGCCAATCGCAGCCTGCACGCGCGGCTGGGGCTCGCCCACCGCAGCGTGCACCGGCTGCGGGCGGAGCGGGAGCGCTCGCGCTGGCCGATCTGGCACGGCTTCAGCCCCACGGTGCTGCCGCGCCCGGCGGACTGGCGGCCCGGGCTGCACGTCGCCGGCTACTGGTGGCCGCACGAGTGTGCGGGCTGGCAGCCGCCGGCGCTGGTCGGCGACTTCCTGGCGGCGGGGCCGCCACCGGTGTTCGTCGGCTTCGGCAGCATGATGCCGGGCGATCCCGAGCGGCTCGCCGAGATCACCGCCCGGGCGCTGCGGAAGGCGGGCGTGCGGGGCGTGGTGCAGTCCGGCTGGGCGGGCCTGTCGGTGGTCAACGACGACGTCATCACGGTCGGGGCGATGCCGCACGGCTGGCTGCTGCCGCGCATGGCGGCGGTCGTCCACCACGCCGGCGCCGGGACCACCGCCGCCGGGCTGCGCGCGGGTGTGCCGGCGGTCCCGGTGCCGGTCTTCACCGACCAGCCGTGGTGGGCCGAGCGGCTGGTGCGGCTCGGGGTGAGCCCGGGGGTGCTGCCGTTCTCCGGGCTGACGGCGGACCGGCTGGCCGGCGCGCTGCACCGGGTGACGGCCGAGCCGCGCTTCGCCCGCCGGGCCACGGAACTGGCCGCCCGGCTGGGCCTGGAGGACGGCGCCGGCGCGGTGTCCCGGGCGGTCGCGGAGGCCACCTGTTGACCCGGCCGGCACGTCGCGGAACGTCGAGGAGCCCGCAATGAGACTTCCCTTCCCCCCGCCCGCCCCCTCCCCGGTCCTGCCGGCGGACACCGAGCAGCCCGCCGGCTTCTCGATGCCCCCGCTGGACGCCTGGCTGCACCGGCATCAGAGCAGCGGGGCGGTGTGCATGACCGCCGGGCTGCTGGCCTGGTTCGAGGGCCCGGCGCCCCGGCTCGGCGAGCTGCGCGAGCTGGTGGCGGACCGCTGGGGCGCCTACGAGCGGCTGCGCCTGGTGGCCGGGCCGGACCGGGGGGATGCCCGTACGTGGCCGTGGTGGACGCCGGCCGCGGCGTTCGCCCCCGAGTGGCACGTCACCGAGGGGCCGCCGGGCGGCCTGGCGGGTGTGGCCGGGCAGCTGCTGGCCCAGCCGATGGGCCGGGACCGTCCGGCGTGGCGGCTGCACCTGCTGCCGGCTGCGGGCGGCTTCGCGTTGCTGTTGTGCTGTCACCATGCCCTGCTGGACGGGATGTCCATGGTGACGCTGGTGCGGGCGCTGCTCGACCAGCCGGCCGGGGTGCCGGGGCAGCGCGGTCTGCCGGGCCCGGCGCCCGGCGGCCCGGGGCGGTTCGCGGTGGCGCGGGCGCTGGCCGACCTGGTGCCCCGGGCGCGGCCGCTGCCGTTCCACGGGCCGGTGGACTCCCGGCGCGTGGTGTCCTGGTGCCGGGTCCCGGCGGCGGACCTGGGCGCGGCCCGGGAGGCGCTGCCGTCGGGGCGGGCCTCGGCCAATGCCGTCTTCCTGGCCGCGACGGCGGGTGCGCTGCGGGCGGCGGGGGTGACCGGGCGGCTGCGGCTGCCGGGCGTGTGCGCGATGGTGCCCGTGGACGTGCGCTCCCCCGGCGGTCCGACGCCGCTGGGCAACCATTACGCCGCGGTCAGGGTGCCGCTGCCGATGACGGGCGGCCCGCTGCGGCGGCTCGCGGCGGTGGACGCCTTCACGCGGCGGGCGGGGCTCAAGCGGCGGGCGCGGGCCCAGGCGCTGCTGGTGGCCTCGCGGCCGCACCGCTACGGCGCCGTGGGCGATGCGCTCGGCCGGTACGCCGATTCCTGCCTGTATTCCTCGCTGCTGTGTTCCAGCCTGGCCACCCATGCGGGCCCGCTCGGGCTGGGGCGGGCCCGGCTGACCGGCATTGCCGCGCTGCCGTCGCTGAGCCCCGGGCATCCGGTGGCCGTGACGATGAGCCTGCACGACGGCGGTGCCACGCTGACCGTGGTCAGCGATCAGGGCCACCGCCGCATCGCGGAGCGGCTGCCCGCGCTGATCGGCCAGGAGATCCTCGCGCTGTGCCCCTGAACAGGCCGCCGGGGCCCGGCCGCGGGGGCCCGCGGCGGGCGGGCAGGCGGGCAGTAACGTCCCGCCGCGGCTCTCGTTCCCCTGGTGAAGCCCCCCACGAACGGAGACCGGCCGTGCCGACGCGTACCGCACTCTTGGAAGAGGTCATCCCGCTCACCCTCGACGGTTACGCGTACAGCGGCCGGGTCGTCCACCAGCCCGGTGCCAGGCTCGCCCCCATCGTCTTCGTCGGCGGGGCGTTCCAGTACCAGAACGCGTGGGGGCGGCTGGAGCAGGGCTGCCGCGAGGCGGCGAGCGTGATCACCGTCGACCTGCCGGGCTGGGGCGGGGCGGACCGGCTGCCGGCACACTACGGCTTCGACTTCCTCGCCGAGGCCCTGGACCAGTTGCTGGAGAAGGTCGCGCCGTCCCCGGTCAACGTCCTGGGCACCTCCTACGGCACGGCCGTGGCCTACGAGTGGGCGCGGGCGCACCCGGGGCGGGCCGAACGCCTGGCGCTGGTGGGCACGATGTCCCATCTGACGCCGCGGGTGCGGGCCACGGTCGAGCAGACGATCCGGCTGGCGGAGGAGGGCCGGCGCAGCGAGTTCGCGCAGTGCGTGATCGAGGGGATGATGTGCACCTCGCCCCGGGTGACGGTCTCGCGCCGGCCCACGGTCGTGCGCTGCCTGAACCGGGCGCTGCACGAGATGAGCGACGAGGACCTGCGCAAGTTCCGGGACAACTCCGAGCGGCTCCTGGCGCGTTCGACGCTGCCCGGGGGGCCGGCGGTGCGGGTGCCGGCCCTGGTGGTGACGGGTGAGCACGATCCGCTGAGCACCCCGGCGCTGGGCCGGCAGGCGGCCGCCCGGCTGGCGGACGCCCGCTTCACCACCTTGCGCAACGCCGATCACCTGGTGCACCTGGAGTGCCCGGGCGAGCTGGTGGACCTGCTGCTGCGCTTCTTTTCCGGCGACTGCCTGGACGGGCTGGAGTACTGCCGGCCGGTGGAGTACTTCCGGCACCGCTCGGTGGGCACGCTCCCGTCGCCGCGCCCGGCCCGGGAGCTGTGAGAGCCGCTCTCAGTCCTCGTGGGCGCCTGCGGGGAGCTTGCGCAGCGTCATGCGGGTGGTGGTGTGGAAGGCGTAGTCGAGCATCTTCGCGGCGTCGCGGTAGCGGTCGCCCTGGGCGGCGAGGACGGCGCCGATGACGGTGTGCTCGCCGCGGCGGGCGGCGAAGACAAGGCAGGGGCCGGCGGCGCGCGTGGAGCCGGTCTTGATGCCGATGACGCCGTCGTAGGAGCCGAGCAGCTTGTTGGTGTTGTACCAGGTGTAGAGGCGGTTGACGTTCTGCGCCCGCTGCCGGGTGCTCATGGCGCGCACGACGGTGGCGAAGGTGTCGCTGGACAGGGCGTGCGCGGCGAGGACGGCCAGGTCGTGCGGGGACGTCCAGTTCTTTCCGGCGGGGCCGGAATTTCCGTCGAAGGAATCGTAATGGGTGTCGGCGAGCCCGAGTTCCTGCGCTTTTTTGTTCATGTCGGCGACGAAGGATTCGGTGCGTTCCTTTTCCGTGGCGCCGCTGCCGAAGGTGTCGGCCAGTGCGTAGGCGGCGTCGCAGCCGGAGGGCAGCATCAGGGCGTACAGCAGCTGCCGTACGGTGAGCCGGTCGCCGGTGCGCAGGTCGGCGGTGCTGGCCTGCTGGTCGCGTACCCAGTCGCGGTAGACCTGTTTGACGGTGACTTCGCGGTCGAGGTCGGCGGCGTGCTCGTCGACGACCACGACCGCGGTCATGACCTTGGTGGTGCTGGCCATCGGGCGCCGTACGTCGGCGGCCTTGCCGAACAGCGGCTGGTCGCCGTCGGCCAGGTACGCGCCCTTGGCGTCGACGGTCGGTGGCGGCGGCCCGCCGGCCGCCTGGGCTCCGGCGGCCGGGAGGGCTGCCGTGACGGCCGCGGTCGAGGCCGTCAGTGCCACCGCCAGGCGGCGCAGCCGCCGGACGGCGATTCCCCCACAACGCTGCATGCGATCTCCAGTTGTCCTCGCTCATCGGGTTGAGGCGAGCGAAATGCTGGCACCTCGCACCACACGAGACGAAATCCGTTTCACTCCTACGAGCAGATCGTCGGATTGTTCATCGGCGGTCGAATGCGCGTGCCCGATGAGCGAGGAGGTCACAGGAGAAGGACGGCGGCCGGATCAGCCGTTGCAGACGCCCTTGGCGTAGTCGACGGTCGCGCCGGCCTGGGAGTGGCGCCACTGCCGGTCGAGCAGGTTGCTCTCCAGCTGCTTGGCGGCCTGCGGGCTCTCCACGATGTAGCCGAAGTCCTGCAGCCAGGAGGGGTAGAGGTTCTTCGAGCCGACGTAGAAGGCCGAGCTGTCGACGGAGATCAGCTTGTGGTGCTGGGCGTAGGGGTGCCCGTCGGCCCACGTGGCGTTCGGGGAGCTGCGGAAGGTGGCCAGCTGCAGGTTGCTGCACATCGCCGCACGGGCCTTGCCGTCATCGCCGGTGACCTTGGCGAGGCGGGACTTGAGGGTGTCGCTGATCTCGGACAGGGACTTGATCTGGGAGTAGCCTCCGCTGCCGACCGCGCCGCGGTTGGCCGGGTCGCTGACGACGATGCGCACCTTGACGCCCGCGGCGAGCTTGGCGGCGAGGGTGTCGTAGAGGCGGACGTCGTAGCGCGGCAGGGGCGGGCAGGTGGCGTTGAGGTCCTGCTGGGAGATCTCGATGTGCCGCTCGGCGCTTGCCACCAGGGCGCGCAGGGCGCTCTCCTCGGGGTTGACCGTGTCGTAGTCGCGGTCGGCGTTGGTCCGGTCGGGCAGGCCGACGACGCACTTGGTGTCGGAGGCCGTGGGCAGCTGCGGCCGGTACGCGGAGGAGGTGTCGCGATCCTTGATGCCGATGCCGAGGCCGCCGACGGCGATGACGGGGACGTCACCGGTGGGGGCGGCGGGCTCGGGGTTGGCCTCCTTCTCCATGGCGGGCATGCAGTCGCCGCCGGAGGAGGCGAACCAGACGGAGGCGATGTTGGACTTGTTGCGGCAGGTCCAGCCCCACAGCGTGTCCAGGTAGCGGCCGGCGGAGTGCGCGGCCGGGCCGGTCAGCGCCAGGTCGACGTCCGTGACGGGGTGGGCGGTCTCCAGGTAGTCGCCCTTCCAGTCGTTGATGCCGCCCGTGACGGCCGATGCGCCGTCGACGACCAGCAGCTTGGAGTGGTTCCAGGAGAAGCCGGTCTTGGACGTGGTCATCGACGCGACGTTGAGGGTGATGTTGTCGGCGGCGGCGCCGAGGCGGGCCTTGAGGTCGTCGCGGTACTTCGAGGGCAGGACGTTCATGTGGTAGACGGGGGCGGCGCCGACCAGCACCCGTACCTTGAGCTTGTTGCCGGCGGCCACCGACGACTTCAGGCCGGCGGCTATGGCGTCCTGGAAGGCGCCGTCGGGGAAGGGCGCGAGGGTGGAGATGTCCACGGTGCGCCGCGCCTTGGAGATGTTCTCCGTCATCTTGGCCAGCAGCCGCTTGGTGCCCGGGCGTTCGGTGCACGTGGCGTCGTCCCAGCAGCCGGGCGTCTGCAGCAGCCAGTCGGCCGGGTCGGCGGCGGAGGCGTCGAGGCGGTTGCCCTCGGTGCGCTGCCAGACCTCGCCCTCCAGGCCGGGCGAGACCTCGCGCAGCGACTTCTCGACGGCGTCCAGGTGCGGGGTGGCCGAGGGGCTCGCGACCGCGGGGGCCGCGGGCAGCACGGCGAGGACGACGGCCGACGCCGCCGCGCTGCGCGCGAGACGGTGGGTACGGCGTGGTGGGCGACGACGGGACACTGTGCATCCTTCAACTAAGTAGGGCATGGGCGGTGTTGGACCTTCGGTGATGGGTCATCACTTCGTGAACGAAGAGTAAACGGAAGATCAACTTCAGCAAAGCCGTCCTCTGTCGTCCCGTGTACACCTCACGTATGACACGCCCTCTCCCCACCCGCCCTCAGAGGTACGCCAGGACCGCCTCAGGGGCTGACTCCCGCCCCCACCGGCCGGACGTATTTTCGAGATCGACGGCGGCGCGGCGCCGGTGAGGCCGCCCGCGCGCCCGGAACGTCCCCGATGAGAGGCAGCAGATGTACGGCAAGGCATTCGCCCCCGAGTACCGCGGAGCCCTCGGCGAGCTCTCGGTCAACTCCTCCATCGAGGAGGTCCTGCGCACGGCCACCGAGCAGCTGCGCCGGGCCGAAGCGGCCGGCAGCGACCTGGAGTCGGCCCACGCCGGCCTCGCCGCCGCCGAGGCCGCCAGGCGCCTGGGCCGCATCGACGAGGCGGACCGGGCCTGGCGGGCCAGTTACCGGGCCGCGCGGCGGGCCGGCGACGAGGGCGCCATGGCCTGGGCCGTCTGGAGCGGCGGCACGCTCGCCCGCCAGCGCGGCCGGCTCGCCCTCGCCCGCCGGCTCCTCGCCCTGGCCGCCGACCTGGCCGAGCGCGGCGGCGACGTCGTCGCGCGCGGCTACTCGCTGGCCGGGCTGGCCGAGACCGGCCGCATCCAGGGCGACTACGCGGCCGTGGCCGACCTGCACGAGAAGCTGCTCGCCGAGGCCAGACGGCGCGGCGAGGCCCGGCACACCGTGTGGGCCCTGGAGGGCATCGCGCAGATGCACCGCAACACCGGCGCCCACGACAAGGCCCTGGAGATGTTCGAGGAGGCGGCCTCCATAGCCCTGCAGGCCGACGACACCCGCGGGCACGCCTGGGCGCTGCGCGGCATCGCCGACGTGCTGTCCCTGCGCGGGGACACGCAGCGGGCCCTGGAGCTGCTGTCCCGGGCCGAGGCCGGCTGCCGCCGCATGCGCCTGGCCGGCGCGCTCGCCTACAACCACAAGATGCGCGGCAACGTCCTCTTCCGCGCCGGCCGGTACGAGGAGGCGCGCGCGGTCTACGAGGAGGCGCTGGCCGAATTCCGGGAGATGGCCGAGCCGCGCGGCACCGCCCTGGCGACGCTGGGGCTCGTCAAGTCCCGCGCCCGGCTCGGGGAGGACCCCGCCCGCACGGCCGCCGCGCTCGACGCGCTGGAGCAGTCGCTGGAGGGAACGGGGCTGCGGCACGTGCGGGAGATGGTCGCCACGGCGCGCGCGGAGCTGGACCCGGCGACGGCGGGGGCCCGGCGATGACGACCGCACCGACCGCCCCGCCCGTCGTCGAGGCGCAGCAGGTCCTCGCACGCTGCCGCACCCTGGTCGAGCCCGCGCTGCGGGAGGCCGTGGCGAGCCTGCACCCCTGGCCGCACCGCATGGCCTCCTTCTCCCTCGGCTGGTGCGAGGCCGACGGCACGCCCACGACCGGCGGCGGGGGCAAGGGCGTGCGCCAGGCCCTGGCCGTCCTGGGCGCCGAGGCGGTGGCCGCCCCGCGTGAGCACGCCGTGGCCGCGGCCGTCGCCGTGGAACTGGTGCACACCTTCTCGCTGCTGCACGACGACATCATGGACGGCGACGAACGGCGCCGGCACCGCGCCAGCGCGTGGAAGGAGTACGGCACGGGGCCGGCGGTGCTGGCCGGCGACGCCCTCTTCGCGCTCGCGGTGGAGAGGCTGGCCGGCTCCGGCAGCCGGCACGGCGCGCAGGCCCTCGGGCTGCTGGCCGGCGCGATGCGCTCGCTGGTCCACGGCCAGGCGGAGGACCTGCTGTTCGAATCCCGCCCCTGGACGGGCCCGGCGGCGGTCACGGCCGCCGAGTACGAGGCGACGGCGGTGGCCAAGACGGGCGCCCTGCTGGCGTGCGCCCTGACCCTCGGCCCGGTGCTGGCGGGCGCGCCGGCAGCGGTCACCGACGCCCTCGCCGCCGCGGGCAGGGACCTGGGCACCGCCTTCCAGGCCGTGGACGACGTCCTCGGCATCTGGGGGGATCCGGCGCACACGGGCAAGCCGGTCCACGCCGACCTGCGGCGGGGCAAGAAGACGCTGCCGGTCGTGGCCGCACTGGCAGCGGGCGGCGAGCCGGCCCGCCGCCTGGCGGCCCTGCTCGGCGCACCCCTGGACGCGGAGGCGGCCCGGCGGGCGGCGCACCTGGTCGAGGAGGCGGGCGGCCGCGCCGCGGCCCTGACCCTGGCCCGCGAACGGGCCACCTCGGCACGGCAGCGACTGTCGGCGGCGGCACCGACGCCTGGGGCACTGCTCGAACTGCTCGCGCTCGCCGACCACCTGGTGGAGCGGCACCTCTAGGCGTGTCCGGCGGATCTTCGTCGCGGGGCACGCCCGGGCAGCTCCTTCGGCCGGGCTCGGTCATGCTGCCGCGTGCCGCACCTCGTCGTACCGCCCCAGGGCTATCTGCGCGAAGTGCCGCAGCGACTGCGTGCCCGGGGTGAAGTAGCCGCTGTGGCCGTGGGCGCCGGTGGAGGGGATGCTCAGGGCGCCGAAGGCGCCGGAGGTGGGGTCGGCGCCGTGGCCGAGGCCGAAGAGGCTGACGTTGGGCACGTCGCCTATCCAGTCCTGCCCGTTGCGGCGGGTGGCCCAGACGCGGGCGCCGGTGTGCAGGGCGGCGGCGGAGTCGGCGTGCACGCCGGGGCTGGCGAGGACGACGAGGTCGGCGGCCTCGGCGGCGCCCAGGTGCGGGGCGGCCAGGCCGCAGACGACGGAGCCGTAGCTGTGGCAGAAGACGGCGGGCGCGACGTCGCCGCCGAGGGCCGCGAGTCCGGCGAGGAAGCGGTCCAGGCGCGGGGCGCCGGCCTCGGCGAGGCGGCCGGTGGCGGCGTCGAGGCCGACGCCGACGGGGGTGGTGTAGCCGGCCCAGGCGATCACCGCGGTGGGTGCCGCGGGGTCCTGGCGTGCCATTTCCGCGCGCAGGGCGCGGGCCATGCCGGCCGGGCTGTCGTAGCGCTGCTCGCCGCGGTCGAAGGTGGCCAGGTCGGTGTCGGAGCCGGGCACCACGACGGCGGTGTGCCGGGCGGCCGTCCAGTCGCCGTACACCTCGGCGAGCTGGCCGCGGCCGCGGGGGTCGAAGGCGAGGATCTGCCGGCCGGGGGCGAGCAGGCGGGCGTAGCGGGCGGCACGCACGCCGGCCTGCTCGCGCTCGTGGGCGGTGAGGGAGCCGTCGGCGGAGCGGGCCAGCTGCCGGTCGCGTTCGGCCGTGATGGCGAGCCGGTTGGCGGCGTAGCGTAGGGCGACGGGGGCGCCGTCGAGGTTGCCGACGACCAGGGGGTGACGGGTGGCCAGCTGCTGCTGCCGGGGGCCGTCGAGGGAGGCGAAGAAGCGGGCGATCTCGCGCGGGGTGGCGGTGGCCGGGTCGGGCAGGGGCCGGTGCAGCACGTCGTCCGCGCACCAGGCGGCGCTGCCGGCGGGCGGGCCGGTGACGGCGTCCTGCCGGTCCCCGGCGGCCCAGCCGGCGGTGCCTGCCATGGCGGTCGCCGCGAGGGCCGTGGCGATCAGGGTGCGCTTGAGGCGGCGCATGGGTGGTTCTCCCTCGTCGTGCCGTGCTGACGAGGGGAAACGTAGGGAGCAGGTGACTGACGCCGCGTCACTCCACGGTGCTGTCCGGCAGGTGATACCCAGGTATGACAGCGGTGTCCGGAGCGCGACTACGGTGGGGCGATGATCTTCGAATCCCGTATCCAGATCCTTGGTCCCGACCTCGTGCTGCGCCCGGTGCGGGAGGACGACGCCGAGGCCATGGCCCGCGCGTACCGCCGGGAGCGCGAGCACCTGCGGCCGTGGGAGCCGGTGCGCGGCGAGACGTTCTTCACGGCGGAGGGCCAGGCCGCCCGGTTGCGGGACCTGGTGGAGCTGCGGGCGGCCGGCCGGTCGATGCCGTGGGTGCTGGCCGAGGACGACGGCGCGGGCACCGGCTCCGGCGAGATCGTGGGCGTGGTGAACCTGAACAACATCGTCCACGGCGCATGGCGCAGCGCCAACCTCGGGTACTGGATCGCGGCGGCCCGCACGGGCCGGGGCCTGGCCTCCGCCGCGGTGGCGGCGGTGTGCCGGGACGCGGACGAGCACCTCGGACTGCACCGTGTGGAGGCCGGTACGGTGCTCGCCAACGCCGCCTCGCAGCGGGTGCTGGCCCGGTGCGGCTTCGAGCGGATCGGTGTCGCCCCCGCCTATCTGCACATCAACGGCGCGTGGCAGGACCACGTCCTCTTCCAGCGGATCCTCAACGACCGCCCGGTGGCGCCCGCTGCGTGAAGCGCCGCAGCGCCGGGCCCACCCGGTGGGGTGACGACACCCGCCCAGCGGTAACGGATGATCGCATCAACCGTTGATCGCAACGCCGGCCATGCCGTGGACGGCCGCGGCCGATGCCCGATCCATGGGTGGCCGTGGCACGGCTGTTACACAACGGCAGGCAAACCGGAGGTTACGACTCATACGATCAGCGTCTTGTTCGACGGGCGATTGATCATCATCGCCCTTTTCCATGCACGCGCCGGCCCGCCCGGCGGAGGGGGACGCGTCCGTGCCGGCACGAATAGCACGTCGTCGCATGCTCGGCGCCGGTGGCGGTCTGCTCCTGGGAGCGGGCGCGATGAGCGGCGCCTGGCAGTGGCTGGCCCCCGAGGCACCGCGGGAGCGGGGGGCCGGGCACACCGCGGCGCGCCCCGCCAGGACGGCCCCGGCCGAGGCGTTCGTCCACGTCATGGCGCACGCGGACGACTCGCTGTACTTCATGAACCCCGAGCTGGAGCAGTCCCTGCGCAGCGGCGCGCCTTCGGTCACCGTCTGCATGACCGGCGGCGAGTCCGACGGGCGCAACGCGCTCACGCGCACCCCGGGGTACGCCCGGCTGCCGCAGAAGCGGCCGGAGTTCGTCCGGGCGCGCATCAACGGGCTGCGCGAGGCCACCGCCCGCATGGTCACCGGCGACTGGCTCAGCCCCTGGAGCGTGGAGCCGCTGACGCTGCTGCCGGGTTTCCAGGTCGAGTTGCAGACGCTGCGGGCCGCACCGCAGATCCAGCTGATCTTCATGGAGCTGGTGGAGGCCCGGTACGTGCGGGTGCCGCGCCGGGAGAGCCTGCGCGGCCTGTGGCTGGGGGCGACCGAGCAGCTGCCCACCCTCGTGCCGGCCGGGAGCCCGGTCCGGCGCACCCAGCGCTACACCCGGCAGCAGGTGATCGACTCGCTGACGGCCGTCCTGGAGCGATACCGGCCCACCGTCGTGCGCACACTGGACCCGACGCCGACCCACCTGCCCAAGCAGCCGGACTTCCCCGGCGTACCGGCGGTGCTGCACGGCCTGGCCTGCCACGACCACCAGGACCACACGGCCTCGGCCCGCTTCACCCAGGCCGCCCTCGCCCAGTACTGGGGCCGGCCGCACGCCCGGCCGACCGCCGTGGACGCCTACGTCGGCTACGAGGTGGCCCTGCTGCCCGACAGCCTCGACCGGGCGGCCACCGCGCACAAGGTGGAGATACTCGACGTCTACGGCTGGGCCGACGGCAGGGACTGCGGCGATGCGGCGGGCTGCGGCGACCGCAAGATCGGCAACCGGTCGAAGGACATCCGCTGGTCCGACAACCTCCGCCACCGCGCCCCGGGCACCCAGCGCTGGGTGCAGGCGCTGCCCGACGGACGGCTGGCCGCCTTCGCCGTCCTCGACGGCGAGGCGCAGTGCTGGACGGAGACGGCGGCGGGCAGCGGCATCTGGTCGCCGCCCGTACCGGCCGGCGGCTCGATGCTGGAGGGCCAGGTGCAGGCGCTGCGCCGGCCCGACGGCACATTGGTGCTGTTCTCCGTGCGCACGGTGCTGCCGCGCCCGGGCACCGCGCACCGGCGGGAGGTGATGACGGCCGTGCAGCAGGGCATGACCGGCGGTGCCCCGACCTTCGGGCCCTGGCGTTCGCTGGGCTCGCCCGAGGACGACGCGGAGCACTCGCTGGAGGTGGGGCACCCGGTCGCGGTGGCCGGCGCGGACGGCACGCTGTGCGTCGTCGTCAAGGACTGGGCCGGCGGGCTCGCCTTCCGTACGGCCGACCCGGACGGCCGGTGGTCGCCGTGGGAGGCGCCGGCCGGGCAGGACGAACAGCCGCCGGTGCGCATCGAGGACGCGCTGGACGCCGTCGTCGACGGCCGGGGCCGGGTGCACGTGGTCGCCGCCGACGCCCGCACCGTGCAGCACTGGATCGCCGACGGGCCGGGCGCGCCCCTGCGCCCGGCCGGGCCGACGGGGCTGCCCGCGGCGGGCGCGCCGCCGGCACTGGCGGCGCTGCCGGGCGGTGGCGTGCGCCTCGCGATGCGCGAGGCGGGCACCGCCCGGGTGCTGCTCTTCGACCGCCCCGCGGACGGCACCTGGCGGCCGGTCACTTCCTGCGCGCCCCTGGGCGGCTACGGGCGGGTGGCGCTGTCGGAGGAGGGCGGCACCACGGTGCTCGCGGCCCGGGACGACGCGGGCCTGGCCCGGCTGTCGGCCGGGCCGGGCCGCCCCGGCCCCTGGCGGGAGGGGGGCGTCCCGCACCGCGGGACGCCCGCCCTGGTCCGCGACGCCCGGGGGCGTACGGTGGCGGTGGTGCTCGGCATGGACGGCCGGCTCTCCAGCGCCCGCTCCCGGGTCACGGGCGGTGTGCCGTTCGGGGAGTGGGTCTCCCACGACGGCACGAGCGACCTGCAGACCTCCTAAGCCGTGCCACGGAGCCTGCTTCAGGCCCTGGTGACGTCCTGGTGGATGACCTGTTCGGCGTTGCGCTCGGCGAGCGCCGTGATGGTCACGAAGGGGTTGACGCCGATGGAGCCCGGGATGAGCGAGCCGTCGGTGACGTAGAGGTTGCGGTAGCCCTTGACGCGGCCGTACAGGTCGGTGGCCTCGCCCAGGACGCAGCCGCCGAGCGGGTGGTAGCAGAAGTCGTCGGCGAAGTTCTTGAGCCGGGCGCCGAAGAGGTCGTACCGGTACATGGTCGTGTTGACCTTGTTGATCCGGTCGAACAGCGACTTGGCGGCCTCGACCGCGGGCGCGTTCTGCTCGCGCTTCCAGCGCAGGGCGGCCCGGTCGGTGGCGGCGTCGTAGACGAAGGTGCCGCGCTCGGGGTTCTTGGTGATGGCCAGGTACAGGCTGACCCACGTCTCCAGGCCGGCGGGCAGCGGGGCGATCTCGGCGAAGACGGGGTGCTCGGGGTTGTCCCAGTCGTCGATGCCCAGTGCCGGGATGGTGGCCTGCTTGGTGCCGGTGGGGTTCCAGATGTGGTTGGCACGGGCGGTCATGATGTTGCCGTTGGGCCCCCAGCCCTTGCCGATCTCGGGGCTCAGCGCGGGCAGGGTGCCGGTCTCCCGGGCGCGCAGCAGCAGTTCCGTCGAGCCGAGGCTGCCGGCCCCGAGGAACAGATACGTGCAGGAGATGTCCTTGGTGGCGAGCACCGCCCCGTGGGCGTCGCTCTCCTGCACGCTCAGCAGGTACGCGCCGTCGCCGCGCTGCCGAATCGTTTTGACCTGGTGGAGGGTGGCGATGGTGACCTTGCCGGTGCCCAGGGCCGCGGCCAGATAGGTCTTGTCCAGGCTCTTCTTGCCGTGGTTGTTGCCGTAGATGACCTCGGTGGCGAGCGCGGACTTCGGCACCTCGCCGGCCGCCTCGCGCTTCATGTACGCGAAGTCGTAGACATTGGGGACGAACGTGGTGCTCAGGCCCGCCTTCTCCGCCTGCTTGCGCGAGACGCGGGCGAACTTGTACCACTCCGTCTCCTCGAACCACTGCCGGTCGATGTGGTTGACCCCGAGGGCGGCGTTGGCGCGCGGGAAGTAGCGCTCGTACATCTGCGCCGCGTCGACCTGCGGCAGGACCTCCTCGAAGTACGCGCGCCGCGGCGTGACGGCCATGCCGCCGTTGACCAGGGAGCCGCCGCCGACGCCGCGCCCGACGTAGACGGACATCTCCTCGAAGGCGACCCGGTCCAGGACCCCGGCGTAGGGCGTGATGTTCTTGTTGACCACGTCCAGCCACAGGAAGCTGCCCAGCGGGGCCTCGGTGCGGTTCTTGAACCAGGTGGAGCGCTCGTCGGGCTTGAGCATGCCGGGGAAGACGTTGCCGTCGGCGCCGGGGGCGTCCCACTGCCGGCCCATCTCCAGCATGAGCGTCTCGACGCCCGCCTCCCCCAGGCGCAGCGCCGTGACGGCGGCGCCGTAGCCGGTGCCGACGACCACGGCCCGCACGTGCCGGGGCCCGTCCGCCGCGGCGCCCTTGGCGCGTACGGCCGCGGCCGCGCGGCTCGCGGTGGTGATGGTGGTGGCCCCGGTGAGGGCGGCAGCGCCGAGTGCCGTCATGCCGAGCAACCGGCGACGCGACAGGTGCTGGTCTACCACGGGAGGTACCTCGCCTTCCTGGCGGCTGGTGAGCCTGGTGAAGCTCACACTGTGCCCACCGGCACGACAAGGAAAGACCTAGACATGGACTCACTCGGGCCCCAGGGCCCTGTTTTCGACCGGAGTTGAGCGTTCACCCACCTGGTTGGTTCGCAACTGAACGGCTCTCGCGATGCTGATATGTGCAGGACATATGACTGCTGTACGCTCCGGGCCGTTCACCGACACCACCGGAGCGAGCTGTGCAGCCGCACGTGGATCGACTGGAGCGACCTATGGACACCGCCGCCCTCCGCCCGGGCCACGCCGTCGTCGTCCCCTGGCCGAAGACCCTGAGCGCCCCCGCCGACGGAGCGCTCGACCTGTGGCTGCTGCACCTGCCCGATCCCTGGCTCGCCGGCGCCGTCCTCGACACCGCCCCCCTCGACGAGCAGGAGCGCGCACGCGCCGCCTCCTTCGTGCACACCGTCGACCGCGCCAAGTACGTCGCCTCCCACCTGATGCTGCGCCGGCTGCTGGGCGCGTACCTGGACCGGCCCGCCGGCGAGGTGGCGTTCGTCCGCGAGCCCTGCCCCTGCTGCGGCGCGCCCCACGGGCGGCCGGCCCTCGCCGGCGACGACGGCCCGCACTTCTCCCTCTCGCACGGCGGCAACCTCGTCCTCGTCGGCGTCGCCGCCGCGCCCGTCGGCGTGGACACCGAGCAGCTGCCCGCCGCCCACACCGTCGGCGAGGTGGCCACGGCCCTGCATCCGGACGAACAGCGCGAGGTGATGTCCGCCCCCGCCGTCCGCCGCGCGGCGGTCTTCACCCGGCTGTGGGTACGCAAGGAGGCCTACCTCAAGGGCCTGGGCACCGGCCTCGGCCGCTCCCCCGCCCTGGACTACCTCGGCAACGGCGGCCCCGGCACGCCCGCCTGGCCCGCCGGCTGGACGATCGTCGACGTCCCCGTGGGCGCGGGCCACGCGGCGGCCGCGGTGCGCGGGCGGATCGGCAGCCGGTACGACGTGACACGGCTGGACCCGCAGGAGCTGGCGGCCTGACGGGGCGCCCGCCGCGGGGTCAGCCCAGACAGGTGATGTGCACGAGGGTGACCGTGTCGTCGCCGATCAGGACGACGCCGGCCGTGCGGCCGTGGGCGATGGTGCGCATGGTGCCGTCGTCCACCCCGTAGGCACTCGAATGGGCGATCGGGTCGGCGAGGGCGTCCAGGAGGCACACGGCGAGGTCGCGGCGCGCCTCGTCGGGCAGGCTCTTGTAGGAGGCGTGCAGGCTGGGGTCGAGGCTGAGCCGGTAGGTCACGCGGCACCCCGGCGCCCGCGGCGCCCGGTGGCGGCGCGCAGCTCCTCGGGGCTGATCTCGACCAGAGCGGCGGTGTAGGTGGCCGGCAGCCGGCCGTTGTCGTGCACCAGCGCCCGCAGCTGCTCCAGCCGGGGCCGCTCGGCCTCGAAGTCCTCGATGAAGGCCACCCACCGCTCGATCACCGCCGGCAGCTCCCGTACGTCGGTGAAGGTGACCTCGCGCAGGAAGGTGGCGCGCAGCTCGGGGTGCGGCAGGGCGTGACCGATGCTGTCGATGGTCCACGAGTGTGGGGTGCTCACGGGCCCTCCCCGGGTGCGGCGGCGTGCGGGCCCCACCTTAGCCCGTCGGCGCACCTGCGGCCGGGCACGCCGCGACGGCGTGCCCGGATCCGCTCCGGCAGCGGTCCGCTCAGCAGCGGACGAGGCCGGTGTACTTGTAGTAGGGGGCGAAGACCACGGACTTCTTGTCCTCCACGGTCTGCCCGGGCTGCAGCTCGTAGCAGCCCCACTGCAGGGCGTCGTTGGCGTAGGTCGGCCGCACGCGCTGCACGGTGGTGCACTTGTTGGTCATGTGGACGGTCGCGTACATGTCCATCATGTTCCAGCCGTAGCCCTCGACACAGCTCGGCGCGGGCTCGGCCGTGGCGGCCTGTGCCGTGCCCTGGCCCGTCACGGCGAGCGTCAGACCGCCGGCGGCGACGGCCAGCGCGGCGAGCGTGGTCTTGAACTTGACTAAGTTGCCCATGACTTCTCCTTGGATGGGGGCGGAAACACCCTCATTCAAGGAGGAATCACGGACAACGGCCAGGCTGGATCAACGAGTTCGAAGCAGAGGCTCATCTACTGCCGTCGTCGGGGGCCTGCCCCGCCGCGACCCACAGCGCGGACGAGGCGAGCAGAACCGCAGTACTCAACACCCATGCCAGCGCACGCCTTTTGACCATGGGCCCTGCCTACCCCGGCCGGCCGTGTCCGCCTCCGGCTCCCGGCAGCACTCCGCCCGCGCGCGCCCGCCTCGCGCGCGGGCGTTCGCCACCCTCACCCCGCCCGAACGCGGGGATGCGCGCCCATGTCGCGGGCGAGGGACCGGCCATGGGCGCCGCCCCGTTCCTGCCGCGGCCGGTCAGCGGATCGGCAGGCCCGACAGGGCCCGGGCGATGACCAGGCGCTGGATCTCGCTCGTGCCTTCGAACACGGTGTAGATGGCTGCGTCCCGGTGCATGCGCTCGACCGGGTACTCGCGGGTGTAGCCGTTGCCGCCGAGGATCTGCATGGCCTGGGCGGTGACGGTCTTGGCCGTCTCACCCGCGAAGAGCTTGGACATCGAGCCCTCCGCGGAGGTGAACCGCTTGCCGGTCGCGGCCATCCACGAGGCGCGCCAGACCAGCAGGCGGGCCGCGTCGATGCGGGTGCGCATGTCGGCGAGCTGGAAGGCGACGCCCTGGTTGTCGATGATAGGGCGGCCGAACTGCACGCGGGTGCAGGCGTAGTCGAGGGCCACCTCGTAGGCGGCACGCGCGATGCCGACCGCCTGGGCGCCCACGGCCGGGCGGGACGCCTCGAAGGTGGCCATGGCGGCGTTGGCGGCGCGCTCGGCGCCGGTTGTGCGCGTGCGTTCGCGGGCGCGGGCCAGGCGCTCGTCGAGCTTCTCCTTGCCGCCCAGGAGGCAGTGGCCGGGCACACGGACGTCCTGCAGGACGACTTCGGCGGTGTGGGAGGCGCGGATGCCGTGCTTCTTGAACTTCTGGCCCTGGGCCAGGCCCGGGGTGCCGGGCGGTACGACGAAGGAGGCGTGGCCGCGGGCGCCGAGCCCGGGGTCGACGACGGCGACGACGACGTGGACGTCGGCGATGCCGCCGTTGGTGGCCCAGGTCTTGGTACCGCTGAGGACCCATTCGTCCTTGGCCTCGTCGTACACCGCGCGGGTGCGCATGGCGGCGACGTCGGAGCCGGCGTCGGGTTCGGAGGAGCAGAAGGCGGCGATCTTCACGTCGTCGGCGTCGCCGTACATCTGCGGGACCCAGGTGCCGATCTGCTCGTCGGTGCCGTTGGTGAAGACGGCGACCGCCGCGAGGGCCGTGCCGGAGATCGCCAGGCCCAGGCCGGCGTCGCCCCAGAACAGCTCCTCCATGGCCAGCGGGATGCCCAGGCCGGTGGGGTCGAAGAACTGCCGGGCGTAGAAGTCCAGGGAGTACAGGCCGATCCGGGCGGCCTCCCGGACGACGGGCCAGGGGAACTCCTCCCGTTCGTCCCATTCCGCCGCGGCGGGACGCATGACGTCGGCGGCGAAGCCGTGGATCCAGTCGCGGACGGCTTCCTGATCGTCGTTCAGCTCCGGCGTGAACTGCGTCATGACCCCTCCCAGCATGCGCTACCTCCGGTAACCGCAGTATGTTACCCATCGGTAAAGCATGTCAACGGCACGCCCGTCCAATCCGCAGCGTGGAGCGGGTGTTACGTTGCGCAGGCATTTTGAATCACCGGGGCGGGGAGGCACCTCATATGGAGACCAGTCAGCAGACCACTCAGCGGGAGGAACAGCAGCGCGCGGCCGAACAGCGGCGCAAGGAACTGCTGGAGGCCGCGGACCGGGTGGTGCTCAGGGACGGCCCCGGCGCGTCGATGAACGCCATCGCCGCGGAGGCCGGCATCACCAAGCCGATCCTCTACCGGCACTTCGGCGACAAGGGCGGGCTGTACCGGGCGCTGGCCGTCCGGCACACCGACGCCCTGCTGTCGGGTCTGCGGGCGGCCCTGGACGCGCCCGCCGAGCGGCGCGAGCGCGTCGAGGCCACGCTCGACACCTACCTGGCGGCCATAGAGGCCCGGCCGCAGGTCTACCGCTTCCTGATGCACCCCGCCGACGAGGGCCAGCCGACCGAGCAGGGCTTCGACGTCGGCCGGCACTCCGCACCGCTGCTGCGCCGCCTCGGCGAGGAACTGGCCGAGGTCATAGCCGAGCGCGTCGACCTCGGCCCGGACGGGGAGGGGCTGGCGCGCTCGTGGGGGCACGGGATCGTGGGCATGATGCACGCGGCCGGCGACTGGTGGCTGCGCGAGCGGCCCTGCCCGCGCGCGGACTTGGTGCGCCACCTCGCGGATCTGCTGTGGGGGCGGCTCGCCGCCTCGGGCGACCGCGCGGACGGGCCGGGGTTCTGACCCGGCCCGCTGTCAGGGGCGCAGCCCCGCGCGCCGTGCCGCCCGCAGGGCGCGCCTGCGGCGCAGGCCCGTCAAGTGGTCGAGGTACAGGCCACCGTCCAAGTGGTCGCACTCGTGCTGCAGGCAGCGCGCGAAGAACCCGGTGCCCCGTACCGTCACCGGGGTGCCGTCCAGACGGAAGCCCTCCACCACGGCCTCGTCGTGGCGGGGCGTGCCGGCCTCGACGCCCGGCACGGACAGACAGCCCTCCGGGCCGCGCAGCACCGGTCCGTCGGTGGCGACCAGGGTGGGGTTGACGAGGTGGCCCAGGTGCCGGACGTCCTCGTCGTCCGGGCAGTCGTAGACGAAGACCCGCAAGGGCACACCGACCTGGTTGGCGGCGAGCCCCACGCCGTTCGCCGCGTACATGGTGGCGAACATGTCCTCCACGAGCCGTGCGAGGTCCGTACCGAAGTCGGTGACGGGTTCGCAGGGCGCAACGAGAGCCGCATCCCCGAGCAACCTCATGGGTCGCACTCGTCCTGAACTGCCGGGAATCGTGGCTCTTCGCATGGCCCCAAGGGTACGTTCCGGGGGCAGCGGGTTCGGGCCCCGGTCCGGATCTCGATAGGCTGATCCCCGACCGTTGCCTCCTGGCCGGCGATGACGAGCGCAAGGGGGGCGTTCCACCGGCTGACCAGGGAAGCGGCGCGGCGCCGGATGCAAGGAAGGATCTAGGACGATGGCAGGCAACTCGGGGCCGCTGTCGCCGCGGGCCAAGCTGGCCGTGACGGCGGGCAAGGCGGCTGCGGCGGTGTCGCGGGCCGCGGGCCGCGGCAGCGGGTCGGTGATCGGCGGCAAGGTCGCGCTGAAGCTCGACCCTGATCTGCTGGCCCGGCTGGCGACCCACCTGGACGTGGTCCTGGTCTCGGCCACCAATGGCAAGACGACCACGACCCGGCTGATCGCCGAGGCGCTGCGGGCCAGCGGCCCGGTGGTGTCGAACGCGCTGGGCGCGAACATGCCCGCGGGCATCACCTCCGCCCTCGCGGGCGGCTCGGACGCCCGCTACGGCGTGATCGAGGTGGACGAGAAGTACCTGGCGGGCGTCGCCCGTGACGTGGCGCCGAAGGCGATAGCGCTGCTGAACCTCTCCCGCGACCAGCTCGACCGCGCGGCGGAGACCCGCATGCTGGCGGAGAAGTGGCGCGAGGGCCTGGCCGGCACCAAGGCCGTGATCATCGCGAACGCCGACGACCCGCTGGTGGTGTGGGCCGCCTCCTCCTCGTCGAACGTGGTGTGGGTCGCGGCCGGCCAGGAGTGGAAGGACGACGCGTGGTCGTGCCCGTCCTGCGGCGGTGTGATGCAGCGCCCGGGCGACGACTGGTTCTGCGGTGAGTGCGGCTTCCGCCGGCCGACGCCGAGCTGGGCGCTGTCGGGCGACTACGTGCTCGACCCGCACGGCTCCGCGTGGCCGATCCACCTGCAGCTGCCGGGCCGGGCCAACAAGGCCAACGCCACCACCTCGGCCGCCGTGGCCGCGACCTTCGGCGTGCCGCCGCAGGTGGCGCTGGAGCGGATGTACCAGGTGCAGGCGGTGGCCGGCCGGTACGACGTGGTGCAGTTCCTCGGCCGCGACGTGCGGCTGCTGCTGGCGAAGAACCCGGCCGGCTGGCTGGAGACCTTCTCGCTGATCGACGGGCCGCCGGCGCCGGTGATCCTGTCGGTGAACGCCCGCGGCGCGGACGGCACCGACACCTCCTGGCTGTGGGACGTGGACTACACCCGCCTCGCCGGCCACCCGATCATGGTCCTCGGCGACCGCAAGCTGGACCTGGCGGTGCGGCTGGAGGTCGCGGGCGTGGACTTCCGGGTCTGCGAGACGATGGACGAGGCGGTGCAGATGGCCCCGCCCGGCAGGATCGAGGTCATCGCGAACTACACCGCCTTCCAGGACATCCGCCGCCGCGTCGGCAACTGACCCGCGACAGCGCTTCATAGGGATTGTGAGCATGAGCCAGAACAGTCTGCGTGTGGTGTGGGTCTACCCCGACCTGCTCAGCACCTACGGTGACCAGGGCAACGTCCTGGTCCTGGAGCGGCGGGCGCACCAGCGCCGCCTGGACGTCCAGCGGGTCGACGTGCGCTCCGACCAGCAGATCCCCACCTCCGGGGACATCTACTTGATCGGCGGCGGCGAGGACCGCCCGCAGCGCCTCGCGGCCGAGCGGCTGCGCCGCGACGGCGGCCTGAACCGGGCCGTGGCCAACGGCGCGATCGTCTTCTCGGTGTGCGCCGGTTACCAGATCCTGGGCCACGAGTTCATCAACGACCTCGGCCAGCGGGAGCAGGGCCTGGGCCTGCTGGACGTGATCAGCACCCGGGGCGAGGGCGAGCGCTGCGTGGGCGACGTGCTGGCGGACATCGACCCGCAGCTCGGCCTGCCGCCGCTGACCGGCTTCGAGAACCACCAGGGCGTCACCCACCTGGGCCCGACGGCCCGCCCGTTCGCCCGGGTCCGCTTCGGCAAGGGCAACGGCACCGGTGACGGCACCGAGGGCGCGTTCAACGACACCGTCTTCGGCACGTACATGCACGGGCCGGTGATGGCCCGCAACCCGCACATCGCGGACCTGCTGATCAAGCTGGCGCTGGACGTCAACGCGCTGCCGCCGGTCGACGACCGCTGGTACGAGGCGCTGCGCGCCGAGCGCATCGCCGCCGCGACCCAGCCCGCGTAGGCCCCGCGCCCCGTAGGGGCGCCCTGTAAGGGGCGCGGGGCAGCGTTCGATCTGCGGCTGCCGCCGCGTGGGCGCGATCGGCCACCGACGGCCTGCAGCCGACGTATCGTCCGCGCTGCGGGCACGTCGTGGCTTGTCGCGCCCACGCGGCGGCAGCCGCAGGTCGACACCGCCCCGCGCCCCTACGGGGTCCCCGCCGCCGCGGCGCTAGGGTGGCGGGGACCGCGCCCGGCGGCGGGTCGGCCGCGGAACCCCGCCCTGTGTGAGGTGGCCCTGTCATGCGCATCGGTGTGCTCACCTCCGGCGGCGACTGCCCCGGTCTCAACGCCGTCCTGCGGTCCGTCGTCCACCACGCGGTCTGCGACCACGGCGACGAGGTCGTGGGCCTGCACGACGGCTGGCACGGCCTGCTCGAAGGCGATCACCGTCTGCTCGACCCCGCGGCCGTCGCCGGTGTCCTGGGCGCCGGCGGTACGCTGCTGGGCTCCTCCCGCATCGCCCTCGGCGAGCTGCCCGGGGGCGTGGAGCTCGCCCGCGACCGGGCGGCGGCCCTCGGCCTGGACGTGATCATCGCCATGGGCGGCGCCGGCACTCTTGGGGCGGCTCACCTGCTGGCCCGGGCCGGGCTGCCCACGGTCGGCGTCCCGCGTACCGTCGACGACGGCGTCGCCGCGACCGATGTGGCTTTCGGCGTCGACACCGCCGTGGCCGTGGCGGCGCGCACCGTGGACCGGCTGCGGGCGCAGGCGGCCTCGCGGCAGCTCGTCGTCGTCGCCGAGGTGGCGGGCCGTCGCACGGGCTGGGTGGCGCTGCAGACGGCAACGGCCACCGGCGCGGACGTGGTCGCCGTGCCCGAGCGCCCCTTCTCCGTCCATGCCCTGACCGCAGCAGCGGGCCGCAGTCTGGCCTCGGGGAAATGCTGCACCGTCGTGGTGGTCGCCGAGGGCGCCACCGCCCACGACGCCCTGCCGGCCGCCGCGTCGCCGGCCGCCGCCTGCCCCGGGGTCGCCGAGCTGCTGGCCGCCGAGCTGCAGCAGCGTCTGGGGGCCGAGGTCCACCCGGTGCCCCTGGGCCCGGCCCAGCGCGGCGGCGCCCCCACCGCGTACGACCGGGTGCTGGCCAGCCGCTTCGGCCGGTACGCCGTGGAGACCGCCCGCGCGCGGGCCGGCGCCCCCACCGCGGTCATGACCGCGTTGCACGGCGAGGCGCTCGTCCCGGTGCCCCTGACCTCGGCGCCCGGGCACCGGCCGGTGCCGCCGGAACGCTATGCCGAGGTCGGGTGCGTGCTGTGAGGAGGGCGCCTCTACGCTTGTCCCGGCGCATCGGTGCGAAATGGGAGAGAGCGGATGGATCACAGCGGGCACGGCATGATGCACATGGACATGCCGCCGTTCACGCTGGGACGGGGTCTGCAGTTCAGTGGCGAACCGTTCTTCATGATCGGCTGCCTGCTGGCACTGGGCCTCTACGGCTGGGCCGTGGTGCGGCTGCGCCGGCGCGGTGACGCCTGGCCGTGGGGCCGCGTCGTGGCCTTCGTGGCCGGCGTGCTGACCGTGGCGCTGGTGATGTGCACCAAGCTGAACGACTACGGCATGGTCATGTTCAGCGTGCACATGGTGCAGCACATGGTGATCAGCATGCTCTCCCCCATCCTGGTCCTGCTCGGCGCGCCGGTGACGCTGACCCTGCGCGCGCTGCCGGCCGCCGGCCGCGGGCGCAAGGGCCCCCGGGAATGGCTCGTCGCCCTGCTGCACAGCCGCTACATGCGCATCATCACGCACCCGGCGTTCACGATCCCGCTGTTCATCGCGAGCCTGTACGCGCTGTACTTCACCCCGATCTTCGACTTCCTCATGGAGAGCCGGGCGGGCCACATCGCGATGATGGTGCACTTCCTCGCCGTCGGCCTGGTGTTCTTCTGGCCGATCATGGGCGTGGACCCCGGCCCGCACCGCCCGGGGTACGTGATGCGGATGCTGGAGCTGTTCGCCGGCATGCCCTTCCACGCGTTCTTCGGCATCGCGCTGATGATGGCCTCCGAGCCGATGATCGGCACGTACATGCACCCGCCGGCCTCGCTGGGCATCGACGCGCTGGACGACCAGAAGGCGGGCGGCGGCATCGCCTGGGCCTTCAGCGAGATCCCCTCGGTGGTCGTGCTGCTCGCGCTCGTCTTCCAGTGGTACCGCTCCGAGCAGCGGCAGGCCCGGCGCAGCGACCGCGCCGCCGACCGCAACGGCGACAAGGAGCTGGCGGCCTACAACGCCTACCTGGCCTCGCTCAACGCCCGGGGGCAGTGAAGGCGGCCGGCGGCGGTATGGCCCGCGGACCGCGGCCGGGAGACCATGGTCTCCTGGCCGCGGTCCGCGTTTTTCGGTGCACGAGCCGCTCACGCCGGACCGCCATCCGAGGAGGTGCGGCGATGTCCGGATCGGCGAAGACGATGGCGTGGCTGACCATGGGCGCCCTGGTGCTGGTGACCGCCTATTCGGTGGCCCTGGGCGGCAACGGCTGGCTGTGGTTCATCTGGTCCGTGCTGGGACTGGCGACCATAGGCACGCTGGCGGCCCGCGGGGCGTGAGCCGGCCGGCGCATCGCACCCTGCGGCAGCACGTCAGAAGCGGAAGACGGGCCCGGTCGCGGCCTCGAGCGCGCACAGGCCCGGGAAGGTCCGGCGCCAGGCGACGGGCAGCCCGTGCCAGTCGCCCTGCGCGGTCGCCTCGACGGGATCGTCCTCCCGGGTGCACACCCGCTCCTCGTCCCCGAGCAGCGCCTCCGGCTGCCCGCCGGCCAGGGCCAGGCTCTCGCATGCCTCCGCCGCATGGGGATGGTGGCCGCCGGGGCCGGGGCAGACCAGGCGTACGCCGCGGATCCAGGTGCCGTGCGCCCCGGAGATCGTCAGCAGGTACCGCCCGTCGCTCGCATCCTCCGGGTCGACGGCGTGGGCCTGGCCCAGGGGCCAGGTGAGCAGGGCGGTGGCGGCGGCCGCGACCGCGGCGGGGCGGGGGAACGTACGTGGGGACATGAGGGGCGTGCCTTCCGGGTGCTGGTGTGCCGGCCAGGCCACCGCGCCCGGGCCGGGCCCGCCAAGGGGCCGCACCGCGCCCGCCCTCGTGTGGGGGACGCCGGCCACCCGGTCGGGCGATGTGCGGGCCGCCGGAGCCCGGCCGCGAAAAACGTGTCGCCGCGAGCCGTTCGGGCCCGTACTGTCCTCGCTTGTCATTGATCATTCAACGGGAGGACCGGGAACGCACATGAGTGCCCGGCTGCGCGAGGTCGCGCGGATCACGGAACGGATCGTCGCCGAGGGCGGCTACACCACGCCCGGCGGCCGCTGGGCGGACATCGCCGAGGACGTCCGGCGCTCCCGCGAGGGGACGCGGCTGTACGGGCCGGAGCCGGTGCCGGTGCCGCAGGCGGGCCCGGCACATCCGACGGTCTTCGAGGTGACCGCGGAGGGCAGTCTGGACGCCGCCCGCCGGCTGGCGGCCGACGGCCCGGTGGCCGTCCTCAACTTCGCCTCCGCCCGCAACCCCGGCGGCGGTTACCTCAACGGCGCGCAGGCGCAGGAGGAGGCCGTCTGCCGCGGGTCGGCGCTGTACGCGTGCCTGCTGGAGGCTCCCGCGTACTACGCCGCCCACCGCGCGGACCCCAGCCCCTTCTACAGCCACCGGGTCATCCACTCCCCCGGTGTCCCCGTCTTCCGCGACGACCGCGGCGAGCTGCTCGAAGAGCCGTACACCGCCGGCTTCCTGACCTCGCCCGCGCCCAACGCGGGTGTGATCGCCCGCCGTACGCCCGAGCAGGCACAGCTGATCCCGGCAGTGCTCGCCGAGCGCGCGGCCCGGGTGCTGCAGGTCGCGGCGGCGCACGGGTACGGGCGTGTGGTGCTCGGTGCCTGGGGCTGCGGCGTCTTCCGCAACGACCCGGCACAGGTGGCGGCGGCCTTCGCCGGCCACCTGAAGGGCTCGGGGCACTTCGCGGGCCGCTTCGAGCACGTCGTCTTCGCGGTCCTGGACCGGCAGCCGCACTCCGCGAACAGGGCGGCCTTCGCCGACGCCTTCGCCGGGTGAGCGGCGCGGCGCCGGCGGGCTACTCCTCGATGGCCCCGCCGACCGCGCGCAGGTGTGCGCGGAAGGTGAGAGCAGGGTCGGCCGCGCGGGCGGCGAGGTAGGCGTCGAAGCCCACCTGGCGGCGCAGCGGGACGCCCTCCCTGATCCTCGTGGCCTGCCGCCGCTCGGCGTCGCGGATCGCCTCCGCGGCGGCGAGCACCGTCCCGGCCCGCTCGGCCGGCACGAACACCACGCCGTCGTCGTCACCGAACACCAGGTCCGCGCAGCCCACGGTCCACTCCCCCACGACCGCCGATTCAAGAGCCTGCGGCGGGCGGGCGTCCAGGCGCTGCGGCCCGGCGGGCAGTGCGCCCATGCTGAACACCGGCAGGCCGATGGCGCGGATGTCGGCGGTGTCCCGGTGCAGGCCCCACACCACCACGCCGGCCAGCCCGGCGTCCGCGGCCTCCAGCACCGCGAGGTCGCCGATGCACGCCTCGTCCGTGCGGCCGTCGTTGTCGACGACCAGCACGTCCCCGGGTGCGGCCCGTGCGACGGCCTCCAGGAAGACGTCCACGCTGCCGACGTGCCGTGCGGGCAGCACGCGACCGGCGAGGCGCGTGCCCTCCACGACGGGCCGCATGCCGGCGGGTGCGCACCGCACGGGCACGCCGGTGCGCACGCAGCCGTCGGCGATGTGAGCGGTGGTCAGATCGGTGCGGTCCATGCTCTGCCTCCTGGGTGGCGAACGGGAGTTTACGATCGCCGCATGTCCAAGCACACCGCAAACCCGTCTGATTCCTCGTTGTCCCTGTGGTCGCGGGATTCGCTGCTGTCGATCGGATCCGTGGGCTCGGTGCTGTCGATCGGCTCGGTCGGCTCGGTGCTGTCCGTCGGCTCGGTGGGCAGTGCCCTCTCCCTGGGTTCGATCGGCTCGGCCCTGTCCGTCGCCTCGGCCGGCTCCTGGCTGAGCACCGGCTCGGTCCTGTCCGCCCGGTCGCGGTGGTCGGTGCTGTCCTGGCGCTCCCGCGGCGGCTTCCTGGCCGCGGGCGTGGTGGCGGCGGTGGCCTGCGCCGCCCTGACGACGGGCCGCCGGCCGGCCACCCGCCCGTAGGCTCTCAAAGGTCCAGCTCTCAAAGGTCCAGGGCGTGACCTGTCGTCACGTCGACATGGGCGGGGATCTCTTCGTGGCGGTCGCCGACCGTCGGCGTTCCGGTGGGCTCGAACATGAGGATGGCGGCGCCGGACGGAGCGTACGGCTTGTGCTCCATGCCGCGCAGGACGGTGAAGACCGCGCCCTGGCCGAGCACGACCGTGCGCTCCCCAGCGGGCTCGCGAAGAGACAGGTGCAGTTCGCCGTCGAGCACCAGAAAGAACTCGTCGGTGTCGTCGTGGGCGTGCCAGACGTGTTCGCCGTCGACCTTGGCGATGCGTACGTCGTAGTCGTTGACGCGCGTGACGATGCGGGGGCTCCACAGGTCGTCGAAGGAGGCCAGGGCCGTGCCGAGGGCGATGGGTTCGCTGTTCATGGCCCTCATCCTTCCGCCCGCTCCCGGCCCGTGGGAGTGCTAGGAATTGCATATGTCGCAAGAATCCTCGCACGCAGTCCGTCCCCCGGGCCCGCACCGCGTCGTCGTGATCGTGGACGAGAACTCGAACCCCTTCGAGCTCGGTTGCGCGACCGAGATCTTCGGCCTGCGCCGCCCCGAGGTGGGCCGTGACCTCTATGCGTTCACGCTCTGCTCGCCGGCGCCCCGCACGCTGATGCGGGACGGGTTCTTCACGCTCACGGGCGTCGCGGACCTGGCGGCGGCCGATACGGCGGACACCTTGATCGTGCCGAACCGGCCCGACGTCGAGGTGCCCCGCCGCCCGGCCGTGCTCGATGCCGTGCGGCGGGCGCACGCGCGGGGCGCACGCCTGGTGGGTTTTTGCAGCGGCGCGTTCACCCTGGCGGAGGCGGGGGTCCTCGACGGGCGGCGGGCCACCGCGCACTGGCAGTGGGCGGATTCCTTCCGGACCCGCTTCCCCTCCGTACGGCTCGAACCGGATGTGCTGTTCGTGGACGACGGCGACATCCTCACCGCCGCGGGCAGCGCCGCCGCGCTCGACCTGGGACTGCACATCGTCCGCCGCGACCACGGCGCGGAGATCGCGGGCGCCGTCAGCCGGCGGCTGGTCTTCGCCGCCCACCGCGACGGCGGGCAGCGGCAGTTCATCGAGCGGCCGGTGCCCGAGGTGCCGGACGAGTCCCTGGCGCCCGTGCTGGCCTGGGCCCAGGAGCGGCTGGACTCGGCCCTGACGGTCGCGGAGCTCGCGGCACGGGCCGCGGTCAGCCCGGCGACCCTGCACCGTCGCTTCCGGGCGCAGCTGGGCACGACGCCCCTGGCGTGGCTCACGGGGGAACGCGTCGCCCTGGCCTGCCGGCTCATCGAGCGGGGGGAGTCGCGCCTGGACGTGGTCGCGCGCCACGCCGGACTGGGCACCACGGCCAACCTGCGCGCGCTCATGCGCCGCGAGACCGGGCTCAATCCCTCGGCGTACAGGCGCCGGTTCGGACCGGAGGCGGAGTGACGAGCACAAGACCGGTTCTGGTCGTTCCGTGGGCCTGGAGTGGCCGATGAGCAGCCGGATCCGACAGGGTCGGCCCCCCTTTTGACGGAGATCCTCCGGACAGTGTCGTCAGGAGTATTCCGGGCCGCGAATCGCTTGGATGGTAGGGGAAGGGCGCGTTACCAGGCCACCGTCACATCGATCCATCAGAGGACCTCATGGACAGCATGCCCTGCGCCGTACCGACGGCGCCCCGCCCCGGCCCGGGGCCGGTGCGATGACCGGCGACCGCCGGAGCCGGCTCGAGGACGGCCGGCTGCCCCTGGACTTCCAGGCCTTCTACCTGGGCGTCGAGGAGATGTACCACTCCTACGCCACGGAGATCCTCGGCAACCGTGAGGATGCCGAGGAGGCCGTGCACGAGGCGTTCTGCCTGATCCGCGACGAGTGGGCCGACCTGCTGTGCAGCAGCAACGTCGAGGAGGGCGCCTGGTCGGTCCTGCGGCTGGCCACGATGCGCCGGCTGCGCAGCGGCAGCGGGCGGCCGGCGTTCGTGGCCAAGGGGGCGTTCGCCCGGGCCATGGACGCCGCCGGGGACCAGCTGGCGGTGTTGGAGGAGAGCATCGGCCTGTACGCGGCGATAGCCGAGCTGCCGAGCCGGCAGTTCGACGTCATCGTGCTGCAGTACGTCATCGGCTACCCCGTCACCCGGACCGCCTGGCTCCTCGGACTGGACGAACGAAGCGTCGACTACCACGGCCGCAAGGGCAAGGAGTACTTGCGCCGGCAGCTCGGCATTCCGGAAGTGACGCGTATCAAGGAGGTCAGGAAGTGACCGGGCGGGGTGCGGGCATCGAGGAGCTGCTG
>NZ_BAAJPZ010000010.1:0-246373 GCF_057552455.1 Streptomyces sp. PKA51 | reverse complement strand
CGCCGGCGACCCCCGATCGGTGGTCGCCGGCGGGCGCCGCCCTTCGGGAATCCCGTGCGATCACCGCCGGCCGAGCCGGGCCCTTCAGGGGCGGGCCCGTTCCAGGACCTCGGTCAGGAGCGAGCCGACCAGCCGGACGCCGTCCTCGGTGAGCACCGACTCGGCGTGGAACTGCAGGGAGGCGAAGTGCGGGCCGCGCAGCGCGTGCACCTCGCCCGTGCCGGAGTCCCGGCTGACCTCGACCACGCCCACGCCCGGCGGCTCGGTCTTGTCCTCGGCCGAGCGGACGGCGAAGGTGTTGTAGAAGCCGACGCGTTCGCGGGCCCCGAAGAGGTCGATCTCCCGCTGCACGCCCTGGTTGGGGGCCTCCCGGCGCACCAGCGGCAGGCCGAGCCGCAGACCGAGCACCTGGTGGCTCAGGCAGACCGCGAGGAAGGGCCGCCGCTCCCGCAGCAGGGTGTCGATCGCCGAGGTCAGGTGGGCGATCTTGGGGTGGTCCGCGGCGCGCGGGTCACCGGGGCCGGGGCCCATCACGACGAGGTCGTGGCCGTCGAAGGCGTACGGCTCGTCGAAGCGCCGGACCGTCACGGCAAGGCCCAGCGAGCGCAGCTGGTGGTCGATCATCGAGGTGAAGGTGTCCTCGGCGTCCACGACCAGCACCCGTCGGCCGGCCAGTGCCGGATCGGGCCGCTGCCGCCGCTCCTGCTCGGTGAGCCAGAAGCCGGCCAGCGTCGCGTTGCGCTGCTCCAGCGCGGCGCGCACCTCGGGGTGCCCGTCGAAGCGGCGGGGGCCGTCCGCCGGCGCGGCGGGCGCCGGTTCGCCCCGCAGGGCGGCGAGCAGCCCGGCCGCCTTCGCGGCGGTCTCGGCGACCTCGGAGGCCGGGTCGGAGTGGCGGACGAGCGTGGCGCCCACCCCGATGCGCACCCGGCCGGCGGCGTCGATGTCGGCGGTGCGGATGAGGATGGCGGAGTCCATGGCCCGCTCGCCGTGCGCGTCGCGGCCGATGAGGGCGAGTACGCCGCTGTAGTAGCCGCGGCCCTGCGGCTCGTAGCGGGCGATGACGCGGCACGCGCTCTGCAGCGGGCTGCCGGTGACGGTGGGGGCGAACATCGCCTCGCGCAGGATTGCGCGGGGGTCGCGGGAGCTGCGGCCCTCGATGAAGTACTCGGTGTGGGCGAGGCGTCCCATCTCCTTGAGGCGGGGCCCCACCACCCGGCCGCCCGCGTCGCAGAACCGGGCGGTCATCTTCAGTTCCTCGTCCACGACCATGTACAGCTCGTCGGCCTCCTTGCGGTCGGCGAGGAAGGCCATGACCCCCTCCAGGTCGGGCCCCGCCGGCGGGTAGCGGTAGGTGCCGCTGATGGGGTTCATCACGGCAATGCCACCGGTGAGGCTGACATGGCGCTCGGGCGTGGCGCCCACGAAGGTGCGCGAGCCGGTGTGGACGACGAACGTCCAGTACGCGCCGGACTCGCCCTGCAGCAGCCGCCGGAAGAACGACAGGGCGCTGTGCGGCGTGAAGCCGGTGATGTCGGTGACGAACGAGCGCTTGATGACGAAGTTCGCGCCCTCGCCGCGGCCGATCTCGTCGGCGACGACCCGGCGGACCGTCTCGGCGTACGCGTCGTCGTCGACGTCGAAGCGGCCGCCGGCCACCGTGATCGGTACGTCCGGCAGGCGCCGCAGCGCCTCGGGCACCGGCAGCAGGCCCTGGCCGGTGACGCTCAGGGCGATCAGCGGCTCGCCGTCGTCGGCGCAGGCGAAGCCGCGCTCGGCGATCTGCCGGTACGGCACGAGTGCCAGCACCTCGTGCCGGGCCCCGCCGCCGCTCTCCTGCCCGGGCAGGGGCAGGTCCGCGAGCGCGGCCGGCGTGGAGACCTCGCCGACCAGGACGTCCAGGTGCCCGGGGCCGGTCGCCTCGGGGCGGTGCAGCAGGGCGAAGGCGGGCGGGTTCGGGGACAGGACGCGTGCCAGGAGGTCCGCGGGCTCCCCGGGGGTGCCGGTCATGCGCCCACCTCCAGCGCGGCCTGCGCGCCGAGCCCGGTCACGACGGTGTCCGTCGTGCACACGACGGCGCAGCGCTGGGCGGCGTACTGCAGGGCCATCCGGTGGTGCTCGGCGGAGAAGTCCGCGACGGCGTCCGCCACCAGGAAGGTCTCGATGTCGTTGGTGAACGCCTCGACCGCGGTCATCAGGACGCCGACGTGCGCGTAGACGCCGCACAGGACGAGCTGGTCGCGGCCGCGCTCGCGCATCCAGCGCAGCAGGCCGGAGCCGAAGAAGGCGCTGTAGCGCCACTTGGTGAACACCATGTCGTCGCCGCGCGGCGCCAGCACCTCGACGACCTGCCGGTCCGTGGGGTCCACGCGCATGCCCGGGCCCCAGAAGTCCTTGAGCAGGCCGCGCTGTTCGTCGGTCATGCCGCCGGGCTGCGCCGTGTACGCGACGGGCACGCCGGCCGCCGCGCCGTGCTCGCGCAGGGCGGTGGCGTTGCGCACGAGCGGGTCGCGGACGGCGGCGGGCAGCGGCCGCAGGAAGTAGCGCTGCATGTCGTGCACGAGCAGCACGGCACGTCGCGGATCGACGCTCCAGGCGGCGGTGTTGCCGGGCAGGTCCCGTGCCGTGGGCAGGGGGTAGGGCTCGATGGGGGGTATGCCGGCCATGGCGGTGCTCTCCTTCGCTGTCGGGGGCCGGGGCGGTGCGCCGGGTCAGGCCGCGGCGGCCGGGGCCGTCCGGCCGGCCGCCCACCAGGCGGAGACCACGGACAGGGCCTGGGCGGGGTTGAGCCGGGGGTCGCAGAAGCTCGTGTAGCGCTCGCCCACCCGGCCGGCCTGCTCCGCGCCGTGCACGCACTCGGTCACGTCGTCGGGGGTGGTCTCCAGGTGGAGCCCGCCCGCGACGCCGCCCGCGGCCAGGACGGCGCACCGGAACTCCTCGGCCTCGCGCGCCACGGTGGCCAGGAAGCGGGTCTTGAACCCCTCCGGAGTGGCGACGGTGTTGCCGTGCATGGGGTCGGTCAGCCAGATCACCGGGTGACCCGCGGCGCGTACGGCCGTGACGAGCGCGGGCAGCCGCCCGGCCGCGGTGCCGGCGCCCATTCGCGCGATGAGGGTGAGCCGGCCGGGCTCGCGGCGGGGGTCGAGCCGTTCGCACAGCTCCAGCAGTTCGCGGGGGGTCGTGCCCGGACCGACCTTGCAGGCCACGGGGTTGGCGACCGCGGCCAGCAGCCGCACGTGCGCCCCGTCGGCCTGCCGGGTGCGCTCACCGATCCAGGGCCAGTGCGTGGAGGTCAGCAGCAGCCGGTCCCGCTCGTCCCGGCGGACCATGGGCAGCTCGTAGTCGAGCAGCAGCGCCTCGTGGCTCGTCCACACGGGCGCGCCGATGCGCGCGGGCGTGCCCGGGCCGCGCCAGCCGAGGTGGCCCATGACCGCGCGGGCGGCCTCGTAGCCGGCGAGCAGGCGCTCGGGGTCGGGGCGCCGCACGGCGGGGTCGGGCTCCGGGCCGTTGACCATGTGGCCCCGGTAGACGGGCAGATCGACGCCGCCGATGCGCTCGGTGGGGTTCGAGCGGGGCTTGCCGTACTGGCCGGCCATCCTGCCGGCGCGCACCACGGGCCGGCCCGTGTCCAACTGCAGGGCTCCGGCCAGCAGGCCCAGCAGCCCGGCCTTGCGGGCCACGGCGGCCCGGGTGGACTCCGCGGGGTCCTCCGCGCAGTCGCCCGCCTGGACGACGTGGGCCTGCCCCGCGGCGACGCGGGCCAGTTGGGCGCGCAGCTCGTCCACGTCGGCGGCGCCGACGAGCGGTGGACGCGTCGCCAGCTCCTTGCGGACCTGCCGGACGTGTTCGGCGTCCTCCCACGGCGGCTGCTGCAGCGCCTGTTCGTACCGGATGCCGGGAACGGCGTCGTCCACTGTTTTCTCCAATCACGAAAGGGTCGGTGAAACAGCCGCACTCGGGCGGGGAACCGGGAAAACGCGGGGAAAGGAAAGACGGAAGAGGAAGGATGCGCGCGGGGGCTGATGCCGGGAACCCGCCGCGATCGTGATCCTCCTCGACGGGACGCGGGGCGCCAAGCGGGCCGGCCGTACTCCGTCAGGTGATGCGGCATGCGTCAGGTGACCGGGCATGCGTCAGGTGCGCGGATGTTTGTCAGGTGGACGGCATTCCGTCATGTCGTCACGCAGCCCGGCAGGCCCCGAAAAAAGCAGCAGGCAGACGGTTCGACGACCGTCTGCCTGCAGAGCCCGCGCCCTTTCCGGGCGACGCGTGAATTGCCGGGGAAAGGCTTCCTAACTGCCGTTCGCGAGGGCGACCACCGCGTGGGCGGCCGAGGCGAGGGTGACGTGCCGGTGCCATCCGCCGAACGAACGGCCCGTGAAATCCCGGATGCCCACCCGGTCCGCGATCTCGGTGAAGTCCCGGTCCACCTTCCGGGTCAGGCGCGTCAGCCGGGCCAGGGACGCCGGCGAGGTCGTGGTCAGGTTCGTCAGCCACAGGCCCCCGGGCCAGGGGCCGCCCTCCTCCCCGACGCCCAGCAGCACCAGCTGCTCGCGCGCGACGGCGGCCGGGGACAGCGGCGGCAGCCCGACGCGGACGGCGGCGGCGAACCGCCGGGGCCGCGCCGCGCCACCGGCGCGCTCGGTCTCCACGAGCGGCCGGCGCATGTCCTTGGCCAGGCCCATGATCTGCTGCGCGGACAGCGCCCTGCGGCCCCGGACGGGCAGGGCGGGGTCCGCCACCTCCAGCAGGAGGTCGCCCCGGATGCGCATCAGCAGCGGTACGCCGGCGGCGCCGAGCCGCTCGAACATCGTCGCCGTGTGCGCCTCGCAGGCGTCCAGCACCACCGGTCGCAGCGGCAGTTCCCACTCCGCCGAGGTCTCCCGCAGCGCCTCGATGACGCACTCGGTGAGGGTCTCGACGTCCGCGGCGTCCGGGATCGCGACCTGGCTGCGCCGGATGTCGTCCTTGAGCCACGCCTTGGGCAGGTGCAGCCGCCAGTTGACGGGGGCGCTGACGTCCTCGGAGGCCGCCCAGACGCCGACGGCGCGCTGGGCGTTGAGCACTTGGCCCAGGGTGGGGAAGTAGTGCTTGTCGACGCCGACGGAGTGCCGTCCGGTCTTGGGGATGATCATTGTCTTCACCACCCAGGCCCGCGGGGGGAAGGCGCCGGTCAGGTGGTGGGCGAGGGCCCGGCGCAGGGGGACCCAGTCCCAGGTGGAAGCGGAAATGAAGTGGTGGAGATTCTGTTCGGACACCTGCTCGCCGGACAGCGTCGCCGCGATGTTGCGGACGGACTTGCGCCCCGGGGTCCGCAACAGGCCGCGTATGTATTGCATTCCCTTTCGGCACTGGTCGCTGCGCGTCAGGGAGGTGAACAGGGTCGAGGAGAGGTCGGCGAGGACCGCGTCCTGGGAGGAGGACCGCAGGGTGGACGCCGGGATGCGTGGTGCGGGATGCGCGAGGCGCAGGTCGAGATTGAGCATGGGTTCTCTTCACTCCTGCCCGGGCCGAATGCGTGGCCATTGCCGGATGGCCGGGTCCGTGCGTAAGGACCTGCCATTCCTTCACCCCCGTGGCCCGTGTCGGTGCTGGGGAGCCTGGCCCGACAGTAAGGACCAGTGCCCGGAGTGACCACTGTCCGGCCTAGGAGAGTGTCAAGTTACCGGACGGTAGTTCTGTTGTTGTGGGTCACGGCGATCAGATGCGCCACCGAGGCGAGCGTGATGTGCCGGTGCCAGCCGGGGAACGAGCGTCCCGCGAAGTCCCGCATGCCCACCCGCTCGGAGACGGCGGCGAAGTCGCGTACGACGACCTCCGGCAGCCGGGTCAGCCGCAGGGCCGGAACGGGGGAGGAGGCGGCGGTGTTGGTCAGCCACAGCCGCCGGTGCCCGGCCGCGGTCCACTCGCACAGCAGCACCATTCCCTCGCCCTCCGCGGGCGGCGGCACCACCGGTATGGCCGCCGCCGTCGTGGGGCCGTCACCGGGGTCGACCCGCCGCCGAAGGCGCGGGAGGAACTCGGCGAGGTCCCCGGCGGTGCGCTCCAGGTCGCCGTAGCGGGGCAGTTCGGCGCGGTCGAGCCGCAGCGGCGTCGCCCGCCCCACGCGCACCAGGAACGAAAGCCCCAGCGACGACAGGAAGCGCGCGGTCGACGCCCCGTCGAGGCCGGGGATGTCCACGACGACCGGCAGACGCAGCCCACCGTCGATGCCGAGGACGCTGACGACCGTCTCGCGCACGCACTCCTCGGTGCTGCACACCGCCGCGTCCTCCGGAACGCTCGCGCGCCGCCGCAGCGGGTCGGTCATCCAGCGCTCGGACAGCCGCAGTTGCCAGTCGACGGGCACGGCGACCCGCGGCGAGGCCAGCCAGGAGCCCACCGCCCGCTGGGCGTTGACGCTGCCGTACGGCGTGGGCTGCTGGTCCACGCCGACGGAGTGCGAGCCGACCTTGGGGATCAGCGTGTGCCGGATCACCCATGCCTCGGGCGCCAGCGTCCGGTGCACGTGACGGGCCAGGGCGTGCCGCACCGGCGTCCACTCCCAGGGGGAGGAGCTGATGAAGTGGTGCACGCTCTGCTGCGCCGCCGCGCCGTCGAACCGGGCGGCGATGCTGCGCAGCGTCTTGCGGCCGGGCACCGACAGCAGGCCGCGGACGTACTGTTCGGCCTTCGCCCGTTGCCCGCTGCGTTGCAGCGAGGCGAACAGGTGCCGGCCCAGCGCGTCGTCCAGGGCCGCCGGTGCATGCGTCCCGGCCACGGCGCGCGTGCGTCCACCCAGGTCTGGCATCGTGTAACCCCCCGTTGCCCGCCACCCGGCGGGTGGACGGAAAAGCGCCGTGCCGCCCGGTGCCGAAGACCCGGGTGGCCCGAAAACCGGACTCACGTCCTGTTTATTTATACCGGGACTTTGCCATGGGGGACCGAACCATTCAGGCCACGCGGGCGTCAGGGGCGCCCGGTCGCGGGGGAGCCGGCCTCCGGTGCCAGCAGGTGCGCCGCGCGCGTGGGGGAGGTGTCCAGCTTCGCCAGCACCCCGGGGCGGGCGATGTTGGGCAGCGTGAGCCGCAGGAAGCCGGAGACCTCCGCGGACAGGTCGCCGTCGGGCAGGCTCTCGGTGACCAGTTGTATGCCCGTCCAGGCGCCGACGAACATCCGTGCCGTCTCCTGCGGGTCGACGTGCACGAGCAACTCCCCGCGCTCGCGGGCCGCGGTGAGCAGGTCCTCGCCGATGGCGATCCAGTCGGGCCAGCGGGTGCCGAACATGCCGCGGGCCTTGACGTCGACGGACAGCCGGATGGAGGCGCTCAGCAGCGGTTCCCTGGGCAGGCGGTGGGCCAGCAGCAGGGCCAGGTCCACCCACTCCTGCAGCTTGAACGCCTGTGGGGCGAGCCCCTCCATGGTCACCGCCTCGTCGAGCACGGCGCGGGCCAGCTCTTCCTTGGAGGTGAAGTGGAAGTACAGGCCGCCGCGGGTGAGCCGGGTCCGGTCGATGAGGCCGCCGATGGTCGTGGCGTCGTAGCCGAGTTGGTCGAACATCTCGGCCGCCGCCTCAAGGATGATCCGGCGGGTCTGGATCGCCCGTTCCTGCCTCGCCAC
The DNA here is from genome assembly GCF_057552455.1 of Streptomyces sp. PKA51. Lineage (NCBI taxonomy): Bacteria > Bacillati > Actinomycetota > Actinomycetes > Kitasatosporales > Streptomycetaceae > Streptomyces > Streptomyces sp. PKA51. The sequence continues at coordinate 238,777 of NZ_BAAJPZ010000010.1, read as the reverse complement.
CGCACGCCTCCTGGACATTCCTTTACTAGTGCTTGAACTCACACTTACTCATGGTCGAAACAGACCGGGGGGCCGGTACTTTAACAGCCCAAGGTATGGAGTTGCGCAGACCTGGCACACCTAGGGGGGGCCTTGCCCGACGTCACTCTGGAACCAACGGCCACTGTGGAAGACCAGTCCTCCACACCGCCGCCGCATGCTCTCCTCGGCGCGTACGCGCACCTCAGACGCCCGGAATCGCTCCTGGTCACCGACTGGGAACCCACCGGCGCCCACGCGTTCGCCCTCGCCGTCCGCTGGCCCGCGGCCCGCGGACCCCTTCCCTACGACCCGCGTGTGCTCGCGCAGACCGTCCGGCAAACCGGACTGGTCGTCGCACACGGCGCCTACGGCGTGCCGCTCACGCACCAAACGATGCTCAGCACCTTGGAGTTCACCGTCGCGCCGGACCTGCGCGCGACCGAAGGCCCCTCCGCGCTCGCGGTCGAGGTCACCGTCGCCGAACCGGCCGACAGCCGCAGCTCGGCGCGGAGCCTGCGCATGGGCTTCCACATCCTGCGCGACGGCCTGACGGCGGCCCGGGCGCACACCGAGTTCCGCTGGATCCCGCCGCGGGTCTACGCGCGGGTGCGCGGCTCCCACGCGAGCGTCGACTGGGGCTCCTGGCCGCTGCCCGAGCCCATACCCGCCGGCCTCGCCGGACGGGCCTCGGCCGCCGACGTCGTCCTCGCCCCCGGGGGTGCGCCGCACCGCTGGCTGCTGCGCAACGACCCGGCCAACACCGCCCTGTTCGACCACCCCGTGGACCACGTACCGGGGCTGGCCCTGCTGGAGGCCGCCGACCAGGCCGCCCACGCCGCTCTCGCACCCGCCACCCCGGTCACCCTGAGGATCGCCGCGAGCTACCGGAAGTACGTCGAGTTCGACCGGCCCTGCCGGATCGAGGCGACACCGCTGCCGGCGGCCGCGCCGGGCCGCTACGCCGTGCGCATCACCGGCACCCAGGACGGCGAGGAGGCCTTCGCCGTCGACTTCGCCGGCGTCAAGCGCAGTTGAGGCGACGGCTGCGGCCCCCGGCACGCACGAGCGTGTGCCGGGGGCCGCAGCGCAGCCGGTCGCCTCAGGCGGGCAGGACCTCGAAGAGCTTGTACGTGACCTGCTCGCCCGCCAGCTTCCGGTCGGCCGTGCCCAGGGGCGCGAGCCGCGTACCGGCCTGCGCGGCGACCTCGGTGATCCGGTCGGCATCGCCGAAGCTGTTGAAGGTGACCAGCGCCCGGCCGCCGGGCAGCAGCCGCCCGTGCACCTGGGAGAGGTAGCGGCCGAGGGCCGAGTAACCCCGGTCGAAGATCGCCCACTCGAAGTCCCGGGTGAACTCGAAGTCGGCCGGGGCCTCGAAGACGCTGCAGTTCCAGAAGACGGCGTCGAAGCGCTCGTCCGGGCCGAGCTCGTCGAACAGGTCGCTGCGCAGGGCCCGTACGCGGTCGGCGACGCCGTGCCGCGCGGCATTGAGCAGGGTGCTGTCGACCGCACTGTGCACGATGTCGGTCGCGGTCACCTCGGCGCAGCCGTGCAGGGCCGCCCACACGGCGGTGACGCCCGCCCCGCAGCCGATCTCCAGGAAGCGGCCGCCGGTGGGGTAGGGGATGGCGGTGGTGTACCACTCGGTGCCGGTGCCCGGGTGGGGCGCGTACGTCCCGGGGACCACGTCCCACTGCTTGCCCAGGAGCTCGAAGGCGGTGGGCTCGGGGCCGTCGGCGGTGCCCAGTTCCTCGACGAGCCTGCGCCCGAGGCGGTACCGGCCGTCGAAGTCTTGCGTGTGCTGCTCCGTGGGCTGCATGGCTCTCCCTGTGCGATCGAATCGGGTGCGGTTCAGGCGGACTTCAGGTGCTCCAGGTCGGCGGCGTACTTCGCGATGAGGGCCGGTGTCAGGTGCGGGATGTCGCCGCCGGGGCCGAGCCCCGCGTCCCGTACGGCGGCCCGGAAGCGGTCGGAGGGGATGGCGGATCCGGCGACGGCCTCCTCGGGCTGCGCGAAGCCGTGCAGCAGCGGCAGCACCGAGTGCCGGCGCCGGGACTCGGGCAGGGCGCGCAGGGCGGCCTCGATGCGGGTGAGCCAGTCGCCGTGGTCGTCGATGCGCGTGATCCGGTGGCCGGCGTCCTGCAGCCAGTCGACGAAGGTGTCGAGCGATATCCCGTCGTCGTGCGGGTTGACCAGGCTGAACGTCCGGTAGCCGGGTGCGGTGCCGTCGCCGAGGGCCACGACGGCCGCCGCGGTGAAGTCGACGGGCAGGCCGTCGTAGTGGGCGCGCGGGCGGGTGCCGCCGGCGTCCGCGCGGTAGAAGGAACGCGGTGCCAGGCCGGTGGCGATGACGCTGAACAGCAGGCGGCTGAACATGTCCGGGACGTTCAGCTGCCCGCCGTACCGGCTGTGCGCGAGGATCATGTTGGACCGGAAGGTGGTGACGGGCAGGCCGTAGCGCTCGTGGGCCTCCCGCAGCAGGACCTCGCCGGCCCACTTGCTCGTGGCGTACCCCGCCGCGTACCCGCCGTCGACCGGCTGGACGGGCAGGGCGGTGCGCACGTCGGCGTCCTCGCCGAGGGCCCCCTCGCCGGGCAGCGAGGTGGCGACGGCCACGCTGGAGATGTACGTGAACGGCTTGATCCGCTCGGTCAGTGCGAGCCGGACGAGCTCGGCGGTGCCCAGCACGTTGGCGTCGAAGAGGTGGTGGTACGGCAGGACGTGGTTGACCAGGGCGCCCGCGTGGACGATCAGGTCGCTCTCGCGCGCCAGCCGCTGCCACGTCTCCTCGTCCAGGCCCAGCCGGGGCTCGGCGACGTCGCCGGCCACGACCTCCAGGTGCCCCGCCAGCGCCTCGAAGGCGTGCACGAGGTCGGCGTCCCCGCCGGCGAAGGCGCCGGCGAGCCGCTCGCGGGCGGCGGCGGCGTCCTTGCCGCGCACCACGCAGGTCAGCTTCCCGCCCGTGGCCGCGAGCTTGTGCAGCCACTCCAGGCACAGGAAGCGCCCGAGGTAGCCGTTGGCCCCCGTCAGCAGGACGTGCCGGGGCTCCCCGGCGGGCCGGGGCAGCCCGCCCGCGGCGGCCAGGGTCGGCGCGTCCAGGAACGCCTCCAGGGTCAGGTCCGCGGCGCGGACCTCGGTGGCGCCCGCGCCGTGCACCGAGGCCGCGGTGGGCCGCTCGCCCCCGGCCGCGCGCCGGGCCTCGATGTGACCGGCCAGCTGCTGCAGGTCGTACGCGGGGCTGATGATCATGTCGACGGGGACCCGGACGGCGAAGATCTCCTGGAGCAGGTCGGAGAAGGACACCGCCGACAGCGAGTCCCCGCCGAGGTCACGGAAGCGGGCCGCCGGGCCCACCTCGATCGTGGAGGTGCCCAGCAGCGCCCGGGCGGCCCGCTGCACCGTCTCCGGCACCGGCCGGTCCGCGGCCCCGCGGCGCACCTCCAGCAGCTCCTCGGCCTCGCGCTCGGTCGTGCGGACGTACAGCTCCTCCAGGCGCTCGCGGTAGCGCTCCAGCAGCTGGGGCCGCAGCAGCTTGCGATGGTCCGACAGCAGGCCGTTGGCCTGGCCGAAGGGCTCGGTCTCGATCAGCAGGCCCCGCGGGACCTCGTAGGAGTTCAGCCCCGCGTCCTTGGCGATCTGCTGGAACGATTCGCTCAGCCGCTGCTCCAGGCTCTCCGGCGCGCCGCCCGCCTCCGCCAGGGCCTCGGCGGTGGGGACGACCACGGCCAGGAGGTAGGAGCGCTCGCCGTTGCCGTAGACGAAGATCTGCCGCACCAGCGGGCTCGCGGCGAAGACGGCCTCCAGCGTCGCGGTCGCCACGAACTCGCCCTGCGAGAGCTTGAGCACGCTGGAGCGGCGGTCGACGACGGCGAGCCGGTCGGGGCCGGTCTGCGCGACGATGTCGCCCGTCCTGTAGTAGCCGTCCTCGTCGAGGATCGCGGCGGACAGCTCGGGCTGCTTGTAGTAACCGGGCACCAGGGCCTCGGTCTTCAGCAGGAGCTCGCCGCGCGGATGGGGTGAGTCGGTGCGGAAGTAGCCGAGTTCGGGCACGTCGGCCAGCTTGTAGTCGGTCACCGGCGGGCGCAGCAGCGCGCCGTCGACCCACACGGCCGCGGCCTCCGTGGAGCCGTAGATGATGTGCAGCTCGATGCCCAGCAGGGACTCGACGAACGCGGCCAGGTCCGCCGACAGGGGCGCCGAGCCGCAGCTGGCCCAGCCGATGCGGCCGCCGAGGACGGCGGTGCGCAGGTGCGCCTTCACCTCCTCCTCGGCCGCCGCGCGGTCGGCACCGGCCAGCACCCGCCGGTCGAGCTCGCTGCGGTATTTCTGGTGAAGCATTTCGCAGACGCGCGGCACCAGGGACAACTCCGTGGGCCGGGCGAGCGCGATGTCCTCGAAGAAGGTCGAAAGGTCGCTGCTCGCCGTGAAATAGGTGATGCCGCCGCGGGCCATCGTGTTTTTGAGGGAGGAGTGCCCGGCGACATGGCTCATCGGCATGTAATGGAACGTGATCGCGTGCTCGTCCGAGAAGAGTTTCGCCCACGCGCCGCCCCACATTGCCGCGGCCAGCCGGTTGGTGTACATGGCACCCTTGGGCGTTCCGGTGCTGCCCGAGGTATAGACGAGCATGGCCAGCGGATCGTCGTCGTCCGCCGGTGTGTACAAGGGGGCGTCGGGCAGGCCGGCGCCCCGCGCGACGAGGTCCGTCAGGACGTCGACGGGCACGTCGCGGCCGGCCTGCGCCAGCCGCTCGCGCGCGGCCGACAGCGCCTCGCGGTCGGCGTCGACCTGCTCGTGGAAGTCGAAGACCACCAGGCGCCGGACGGAGGCGTTCTTCAGCGTCAAGGAGACGGCGACGTCCAGGCGTTCGAGGCTGGAGGCGACCGTGAAGGGCTCGGTCTCCGCGACGATCGCCTCCAGCTGCGGCATGGGCGCGCTGGTCTGCAGGGGAACGGTGACCGCGCCGAGGTGGACGCAGGCCAGGTCGGCGACGGCGTAGTCGCCGCTCGCGAAGCCCAGGAGGGCGACGCGCTCACCGGGCACGAGGGGGTGCTCGCGATGGTGGTGCCACTCACGGGCCACGGCCCGTACGCGGCCGAGCACTTCGGCGAAGCTGGTCGTCTCGTACCGGGGGAGCAGGCGCAGCGAGACGCGGCCGGTCCCCGGGTCCGTCACGAATTCCTTGGCGCGTTCGCCGAGGGCGGGCCGCTCCGCGTAGCGCTCCAATACACTCGCCATCATTTGCGCAAGCCGCATTCCGCATCTCCGCATCGCATCAATGGCCGACTTCTGGGCTCGGAAAAGGACGGACGCGCGCCGGCGGAAGGAAGTCCGGGGCGCGGCAGGGCGTTTCGCAGCGTATTGCCGTTGCCCTGTCCGTTCGGGCGATGCTAACCACAGCCGGGGCGGGGCCCGGAGAAGTGCGACGACGATCTGTCAGGTCGCGGAAGATACGTCATACAGGGCCGTGAATACGGGCCGGTAATGGCGCGGGGAATCGGCTACACTCCGTCGGCGGCCACCGGCCCGCGGCCGGGCCGGTGTCACCACGGGCCGGGTCGTGTCAGTCGGCGGTGCGCAGGGGAAGGGATGTCAGGGCGTCGGCGAGCGGCGCCAGTTCGGGCAGGGCGCCGGCCCCTTCCAGGGCCTCGGCCAGTGAGGCGTCGTGGGTCGGCCGGGCCCGGTCGAGCACGGCGTGGCCCTCGGGGGTGACGCGGGTGTAGATGCCGCGGCGGTCCTCCTCGCAGATGTACCGCTCCAGCAGGCCGCGTTGCTCCAGTCGGGTCACCAACCGGGTGGTGGCGGACTGGCTGAGCACCACGGCCTTGGAGAGCTGGTTCATCCGCAGGCGGTAGCCGCCCTCCTGCGACAGCGTCTCCAGGACCCCGTACTCGCTGACGGACAGGCCGTGTTCGTGCTGCAGCGCCCGTTCGAGCGCGTCCTCGATCCGCGCGTGCAGTGCGGCCAGTGTGCGCCAGCCCTGCGCGCGGGCCAGGGCGGAGTCGTCATTGATCGACATCGGGCCCAACACCCCCTTGCGAACGTCTGCCTGGATGCGGCAACATCAGGCTCCTGAAATATAACGCGCGCGCAACTATCGCGGACGCGGGTTGTTGTGCGCTCTCCGGATCAGTCTATGGGGAGAGGACGTCCCACATGTCGGGCAGCTCGGCTCCGAGTGAACAGAAAACGGGAGGCGAGGCCTTGGCGGCTCCCGAGGCAGCGGCTCCGGGGCTCCAGGGCCCCGTGCGGTGGTCGGCCCGGTTATGGGTCTCACTGCTCATCTTCAGCGGGGTGATCCTGCTGGACGGCCTCGACGTCTCGATGATCGTCGTGGCCATCCCCGAGATCCAAGGCGAATTCGGGATGACCGCGGGCACCGCGCAGTGGCTGGCCGGCGCCTACATCCTGGCTTTCGGCAGCTTCCTGCTGCTCGGCGGGCGCGTGGCCGACCTCTTCGGCCGCCGGCGGGTGCTGGTGCTGGCCATGGCCGCCTTCGCCGTCGTCTCCACGCTCGGCGCCCTCGCCGACGACGCGACCCTGCTGATCGTCTCGCGGTTCGTCAAGGGCATGGCGGCCGGCTTCGCCGCCCCGGCGGCCATGTCGTTGCTGACCACGACCTTCCCCGAAGGCCCGCAGCGCAACAAGGCGTTCGGCATCTTCAACGTCTTCGAGGCGTCCGGCTACTCCTCCGGCCTGCTGGTGGGCGGCCTGCTCGCGGCACTGGACTGGCGCTCCATCTTCATCCTGCCGATCCCCCTCTCCCTGCTCATGCTCTTCGGCGCCCTGCGCATCCTGCCGCCGGACCCGCCGCGCACCGAGCGCCAGCGCCTGGACCTCGGCGGCGCCGTCACCCTGGTCGGCGGCACCCTCACGCTGGTCTTCACCACCGTCCAGGCGGCCGAGGTGGGCTGGGCGTCGCTGCGCACCATCGGCGGGTACGTGCTCGCCGCCCTGCTGCTCGGCGGCTTCCTGCTGATCGAGCGCACCGTCAAGGAGCCCCTGATCCGCCTCGACCTCTTCCGCAACCGGGGCCTGGTGACCGCGAACATCAGCATCGGCGTGCTGTACGGCGGCGCGATGGGCTTCCAGTTCCTCCTCGGCCTGTACCTGCAGGACCTGATGGGATGGAAGCCGTGGCAGATGGCCCTCGTCCTGCTGCCGGCGGGCCTCATGGTGGTCGTCATCGGCCCCAAGCTGGGCGCGCTGATGGACCGGTTCGGCGTCACCAAGGTGCTGATGACCGGGCTCCTGGCCTTCCTCCCGTGCTACGTGCTCATGCTCTTCATCGGCTCCGAGCCCAACCTGTGGGGCGTGCTGCTGCCCGCCTCCGTGCTGTGGGGCGTCGGCTTCGCGCTGAGCATCGCCACGCTGATGGTCGCCGGCACCAACGGCGTGCCGGACGAGGAGCAGGGCCTGGCCGCCGGGCTGCTCAACAGCTCGCTGCAGGTCGGCGGCGCCTTCGGGCTCGCCGTCGTCACCGCGACGATCCTGCCCGGCACCGAGCTGGACATGCTCTACCCGGGCCTGTGGCTCATCCTGGGCCTGGCCGTCCTGACGATCCTGGTGCAGGTCTCCAACAAGCAGAAGTGACGTTCTCGCGCCGCGGACCGGTCACTCCTGCAGCAGGCGCTGGAAGGCGACGGTGTCGAAGACGTCCTCCATCCGTACCGCCTTGCCGTCACGGAAGGTCCACGAGTGCAGGAACTTCAAGGTCCGGGTGCGGCCGCGCGTGTTCGTCACCTCCCGGACGCCCAGGACGACGACGCGGTCGCCGCAGACGAGGAACTCCTGCGGGTCGAGCACCATCCCGCCGACGTGCTGCGGGACGCGGGCGAGGAACTCCCTGATACCGGCGTGGCCCCGCTGCGTGCCGCCCAGGCCGTAGTCGGCCATGCCGTCGGGGTGGACCCATTCGGCGTCGGCGGCGAAGACGCCGAGGAAGGCGTCGAGGTCACGGTCGCGGTGGGCGGCGTAGGCCGTACGGACCAGCGCGAGGTTCTCGGACGAGGTCATGGGTGGGCTTCCTCCTAGCCGGCGGTCGCGAGGCTGCGGACGTACTGCGGGTACAGGGCTTCGAGCGTGCCGCGGATCCCCTCGCGCCAGCCGACCGTGCACGGGCCGGTGAGCGAGCGGCGCAGGGTGGGGTCGAAGCGGTACGTCTCGCGCGTGACCGCGCTCGGCACGAGGTGCGCCTCGACGCCGGTGAGCTCCTCCAGATGACGGACGCAGTCGGTCATCCCCATCGCCTCGTCGCCGCCCCAGTTGACGAGCGTGGCCGGGATGCCGGCGGCCCGCCACAGGTGCGGCACCTGCGCCACGAGGTCGTCGGTGTGCAGGGGCGAGCACCAGTTCTGGCCGGTCAGGGGAACGGCGATGGGCTCGCCGGCGAGCATGCGGGCGAAGTACAGCATCGGCACGCCGCCGTAGCCGCCGGGACCGTAGGCGATGTTCAGCCGGGCGATGGTGGTGGGCAGGCCCAGGACGCGGGCGAACGCCCGGGCCGTGCCCTCCGCGGCGATCTTGCCGACGGGGTAGGCGGGCAGCCAGTCGGCGACGCCGTCGACCGGGTCGGACTCGGTGTAGGCGTGGTCCAGGGTGCTGCGCGCGTACAGGGCGCCGGTGGAGACGTACAGGAACGCCTCCGCGGTGCGGCAGTGGGTCATCAGGCGGCCGGTGGCCACCGAGTTGATCTCGACGGCGGCGGTGACGTCACCGTCCTCCCCGCGGTGCACGGCGGAGTGCAGGACGTGGGTGAAGTCCTGCGGGACGCCCTTGAGGGCGTCGGCGGAGCCGTCGGCCATGTCCCAGTACCAGGTGGTGACGCCCTGCCGGGTCAGCTCCCGGGCCACGCCGGGGGTGCCGAAGCGACCCAGGCACCACACCTCGTTGTGCCGGGCGAGGGCCTCGGCGACGGGTCGGGCGACCTGCCCGGTGCCGCCGGTGATCAGGATCTTCTTGCCGGTGAGTGCGGAGAGGTTCATGCGGGCTGCCCCATGCGGTCGGCGTCGGCGGCGGCCAGGGCGCGGTCGAGCTCCCGGCGCAGGATGGACTGGAACGCGGCGACGTGCCGCGGTCCCATCAGGGTGTAGTGCTCCCCGGGGATGTCGAGGTAGCGGTTGGGGCCGCATGTGAAGTCGTCCCAGCGGCGCAGCTCCCGCTCCACCCACTCCTCCTTGGTGCCCCGCAGGGGGACGGCGCAGAAGACGGTCATGGAGCGCACACGCCCGCCGGGCTCGTAGCCGCGGCCCAGGTCGGTCAGGGCGTCGGCCAGCTCCGCCCAGGTGCCGAACCGCTCCTCGTCGAGGTCCAGCTCGGCCAGCCGCTCGGCGGGGGCGAGCCGAAGGATGCGGCGGGTCTGCTCCTCCCGGGGCAGGCCGCGCAGCGTGCCCGGCAGCTCCCGGGCCGTGCGCCGGTCGACCAGGTCCAGGAAGAGGGCCAGGTTGGCGGCGGTCTCGGGGAAGTCCAGCTCGTTCATGCGGTACTTGATGTGCGGGGGCAGGTTGAAGCTGCCGAGGAAGTCCACCCGCTCGCCGGCCGCCTCCAGCACCTTGGCGATCTCGAAGGCGACGGCGGCGCCGAAGGAGTAGCCGGCCAGCGCATAGGGGCCGTGCGGCTGCCGGGCGCGGATGCCCTCCACGTAGGCGTCGACCATCTGCTCGAACGTGGCGAAGGGCTTCTCGTGCTCGCCGAAGCCCCGCGCCCGCAGGGCGTAGAAGGGCCGGTCGCCGGTGAAGTACTGGGCGAGGTTGGCGAAGACGAGGACCTCGCCGACCCCCGGGTGCACGCAGAACAGCGGCGTCCCGCCGCCGGACGTCTGCAGCGGCACCACCGGGTCGTACACCTGCCCGGCCGCCTGCTCCGGCGCGCCCAGGCGGGCGGCGAGCGCCCGGACGGTGGGGGCGGTCAGCAGCGTGATGATCTCCGGACCGGCGACGCCCAGGCGCTGGGAGACCTTGGCGCGCAGCCGCAGCAGGTCCAGCGAGGTGCCGCCGAGGTCGAAGAAGTTCGCGGTGGCGCTGATGGCGGCCGGGTCGGTGCCGAAGAGTTCGGCGTAGATCTCCGCAAGGATCCGCTCGGTGCGCCCCTCGGGCTCGGTGTGCCCGCCGAGCATGCGCTCGGTCAGCTCCGCGACCGCGCGCTGCTCGGCGGCGTAGGCCCCCGACTCCAGCCGGCGGCGCATCAGCGCGCGCTGGATCTTGCCCAGGCTGGTCTTGGGGAAGGCGTCCGCGGGCAGCGGCAGGACGAGGGCGGGACGGAACCCCCAGTGCATGACCACGGTGCTGCGCACGGCGATCAGTACGCGGTACAGCGCGCCCGCGTCCCCGGCGGGGACCTCCGGATGGAAGGCGATCACCAGCTGCTCGGTGTCGCTGCCGGCCGGGCGCAGCGGGAAGGCCGCGACGTAGGAGGCGGCGACGCCGTCGAGGCGTTCGAGGGCGGCCTCGATGTCGTGGCTGAAGTAGTTGACGCCGTTGACGATGACGCTGTCCTTGCTGCGGCCGACCAGGGTGAGCCGGCCGTCGTCGAGGCGGCCCAGGTCGCCGCTGCGGAACCAGCCGTCGGCGGTGAACGCCTCGTGGGTGGCCCGCGCGTCGTTGTAGTAGCCCGGGGTGATCATCGGGCCGGACAGCTGGAGTTCGCCGGTCTCGCCGTCGGGCAGGGGCGCGTCGTCCTCGCCGGCGATGCGCAGGCGCAGGCCCTCGACGGGGGTGCCCAGGCAGGCGAACTCCTTGCCACGGTCGACGGCGGGGAAGGCGCGGGAGTAGACGCTGCCGGCGCAGGTCTCGGTCATGCCGAAGGCGGGCCACAGCGCGTCGGGGGCCAGCCCGTGCTCGGCGTACCGGGCGAGGAACGCCTCGCCGGTGGCGCACACCACGGCCTCGCCGCCGCTGATGATGTGCCGCAGTCGGCTCAGGTCGAGCCGTTCGCCGCGGGCCTCCAGGCGCTCGGCGGCGGAAGTGAGCAGGCCGATCAGGAAGTTGGGCGCGAAGGTCATGGTGACCTGGTGCCGGGAGACCAGGCGCAGGAATTCCAGCGGTTCGCCGAGGATCACGGGGGCGGGCACGTGCAGCTGGCGGCTGCCGGTGGACAGCGGCAGCAGGTGGCACTCCAGCAGCGCGGCCACGTGGTCGAAGGAGACCCAGTTCAAGGTGGTGTCGGCGGGGCCGAGGCGGTGGTGGCCGTTCTTGCCGGTCATGGAGGCCAGCAGATTGGCGTGGCTGAGCATCACGGCCTTGGCCGCGCCGGTGGAGCCGGAGGTCAGGAAGAGCACCGCGGTGTCGCCGGGGTCGGCGGGGTACGGGGTGGGGGCGTCGGCGGCGCGGCGGTGGCCCGCGCCGGCGGCGGCCTGCAGCGCGCTCAGGGGCACGGCCACCAGGCCGTCCACGGGCGGCAGTTCGGCGGCCAGTTCGTCGCCGGTGATCAGCAGGGGGCCGTCGAGCAGCGCGGTCACGTGCGCCAGCTGGGCGGCCCAGCGCTCGGCGTCGCCGCGCAGCGGAACCAGGGGACAGGGGACGAAGCCGCCGAGCACGGCGGCCCAGAAGGCGGTGAGGAAGTCGCGGGGGTGCTCGAGGACGAGGACGACCCGGTCGCCGGGGCGCAGCCCGCGGGCGCGCAGCCCGTCCAGCAGGTGAGTGGCGTCGTCCAGCAGCTGGACGTGGGTCTGGTCCTGGTAGGCGGCCCCGGCGCCGCCGGAGCAGTAGCGGATTCCCGTGTCGGGATGGTGCCGGCTTGCGTCGAGGAGCAGGTCGGCGATGCTCCGCGGGCGTGCAGTTGTCATGTTTTCCCCGTTGCTTCAAGGCGCGCCGGGACGTGCGGGTCCCGCGCGGCGTCGAAGGAAGTGCGCTTCCGTTGATTGCTTTGGTCAACCACTCCGGAAGGAACTGAAAATGGCCACTGGTTGAATTCCGAAGGTGGCTTGAATCAATCGGTTTGTCGCCACGGATTCCGCGCCGACGGACCGGACGGATCCTCTTCGGGCCTGCGGTTCCGCGGGCTTCGCCGGACCGCTGTGGACTGCGGCGGTGTCGTGGTCACGCCGCGACTGTAGGCGACACGCGGCCAGTATCAGCATGTGGATGGCCTTTACTGGACAGGGAAATGACGCTCTGTGAGGTGTTGTTCGACCCCTCGTGACCCAACTAGTAAGGGGAGGTACCGCTTCCGAGGGTGCAGTGCAGCTTGTTGTCAGCGGGGATGGGAGATGCTGGTGGGAGCGTTGGGAAAACCTGGTTCACTGACCGGAATCCGGCCATCCCCATGATGGCTCGTTGACTGGGTCTCGCAATGCGAACTAATGTCTGCCCAGATCAAGACGATCTTCTCGTTGCCGCCGCCCAAAGCGAAAAGCCGTCATTCCGGTTGTCTGCGTAAAGGGGTGGGAAAACGTTCCCCGCCGAGTCCGCGCCACGGCACTGCGGCGTTCACGCGCGGCTGCGGCGACGGGAGTGCCTGGGCACGCGAGGGGGACGTATGACAGGCTTGACAGTTGAACCACCATCGGGCGTCCGCGGGCCGGACGCCGCGGGGGCCGCACCGGCCACGAGGGACGAGGAACACGCCGCCCATCTGGAACAGGCGCTGCTCCAGGCCCGCGCCCTGATCGAATCCACCGTCTCCCTGTACCGGCAGCGGGCCGGGGCACCCTCCGCCGTCGAGCACACCGACGCCGCACTCATCGGCCACTCCCTCGACGAACTCATCGGACGCGCCCGGCACACCGTCTGCGTCGCCCTCACCGGCGCCGGGGAGTTCGCCGACGCCGTCCTGCGCTCGCTCGCCGCGCTCCCGCCCCGGGTCTCCGTACGGGTGCTGTGCACCGCCGAGGCCCCCGACAGCGCGCTCGAACGGCTCGGCAGGCTCCCGGAGAACCGCATCGAGGCCCGCGTGTCCGAACGGGAACTGCGCGAGGTCCTCATCGTCGACGGCACCACCGCCCTCGTCCGCGCCGGCGCCGCCGGCCCCGAACAGGCCGCCGTCGTCAACGACACCGCCGCCGTCCGCGCCCTGGAACTGCTCTTCGCCGGCGCCTGGTCCCGCGGCCGCGACCTGACCGACCATCTGCGGCTCAGCCCGCGCCTGCGCACCGAGCTCGCCCGCAGCATCCTCGAACGGCTGCGCGCCGGCAAGACCGACGAGACCGCCGCCCGGGAACTGAACGTCTCCCTGCGCACCTACCGGCGCCACGTCGCCGAGATCATGCGCGAACTGGACGCCAACTCCCGCTTCCAGGCGGGCGTACGGGCCGTCGAGGCCGGCCTGCTGTCGGAGTGAGCGGCGTTCACCGCAGGGAGAACGCCGAGGGGCACACGAGAAAACGGATGGTGAGAGCAGGACGTGTCCAGCAGTGCAGAGGACGAACTGGAGCATGCCCTGCTCCAGGTACAGGCGTTGATCGAGTCGACCGTCGCCATCCACCGCGACCGCAGTACCCAGGAACGGCTCATCACCGTCGTCGACAACGACTACGGCGTCGTCCTCGACACCGCGGAATCACTCATCCGCGGTGCACGCGAGAGCATCGACATCGTGCACGCCCGGCACTTGACGGACGAGGAGCAGACCGGCCGCTCGGAACGGGGGTTGATCTACGGCGCCGCCGAGCGCATCACCGTACGGCTGCTGAGCTCGCCGGCCCTGCTGGACGAGGAGTTCGTGCGCGAACAGCTCGCCCGCGACCGGCCGGTGGCCATCCGGGTGGCCAGGGTGCCGCCCCTGCAGGCCCTGGTCGTCGACGGCCGGGCCGCCCTCGTGGTGGCCGAGTCGGCCGTCGGCCGGCGGGCCTCGGTGATCCGGCTGCCCGAGGTGCTGCACACCCTGCAGACCCTCTTCGAGAGCGTGTGGGCCAACGCCGTGCCCGCGGGCGAACCCCTCGTCTTCGGCGACCGCGACCGCGCCGCCCTGGCCCGGCAGGTGCTCGGAGCCCTGCGGGCCGGGGTCACCGACGAGGTCGCCGCCCGCGAGCTGGCCGTCTCCGTGCGCACCTACCGGCGCTACGTCGCCGAGATCATGGCCCTGCTCGGCGCCAGCTCCCGCTTCCAGGCCGGCGTGCGCGCCGCCGAACTGGGCCTGCTGCCGCCCGCCGGCAGCCAATTCGGCGGCGGCCGCAGATGAAGCGGTGGCAGCTTCCTGTGCACTGGCATCTTCCTGAAAGGGACGTTGCCGCGGGAGAGCACCGGCCAGTTGTATGACCCGTCAGGAAAGGGAGAGCGCCGCCCGGCGGACGCCGTGCGCAATGAGCACGCCCCACGGGCCGCCTTCCTTCCCCGGCGGCTGATTCCCCCGTTATGCCGTCGGCGCACGGGGGCCGGACACTCCGGCGCACACGGATCCGGCCCTCGTGCCTTTCGGCGGAACACCAGCGGGAAGAACAAGTGGAGGGCGTTCCATGAATCAGCTGCCGATCGGCCTCGTGTTCCCGGGCCAGGGAACACAGAAACACCACATGGGCGAACCCTGGCGGGACACCCCGTCGTGGGAGCTCACCGCGGAGATCTCCGCCGTCACCGGCGAGGACCTCCCCGAACTCCTCCTGGCCACCCCGGCCGAGGACCTGCGGCGCACCGACCTCGCCCAGCTCACCGTCTTCACCGTCTCGCTGATCGCCCACGCCGAGGCCGTGCGCACCGGCTTCCTCGACGGCCCCGTGGTCGCCCTGGCCGGGCACAGCCTCGGCGAGTACACCGCCCTGACCGCCGCCGGCGCCCTGACCGTCGCCGAGGGCGCCGCCCTGGTCGCCGCCCGCGGCCGGGCCATGCGGGAGGCCGCCCGGCACCGAGAGGGCACCATGGGCGTCCTGGTCGCCGCCCCCCTGGCCGAGGTCGTCGCCATGGTCCGCGAGGTGCGCGAGGGGGGCGCCGACGTGTGGGTCGCCAACGTCAACGCCCCCGGCCAGACCGTGGTCTCCGGCTCCCCCGAAGGCATCGCGGCCGTCGCCGCCAAGGCTCCCGTCATCGGCGCCCGCATGCTCGCCCTGCCCGTCGGCGGCGCCTTCCACAGCCCGTACATGGCCCCCGCCGCCGCGGCCCTGAGCGGCGCCCTGCGCGCCGCCCGCTTCGCCCCCCGGCACCTGCCCGTGGTCGCCAACGCCGACGCCCGGCCCTACGACGGCGACTGCGACTGGCCCGAACTGGGCGTGCAGCAGCTCACCTCGCCCGTGCTGTGGGAACAGAGCGTGCACACCCTCACCGGGGATCTCGGCTGCCGCCGGCTCGTCGAGATCGGGCCCGGCCGCACCCTGGCCGGGCTGATCCGCCGCATCGTCCCCGACACCGAGGTGATCAGCGTGGACGGCCCCGGCGTCCTGGAGCGGGCGGCGGTGCCGGCCCGATGAGCGTCACCGCGACCCGGCAGCCGACCGTCAGCGGAGTCGGCGTGCTCGACAAGGCGTCCCTGCTGCTCGGCGTGGTCGAGAAGGGCCCGGCGACACTGGCGGCCATGGTCGCCCACACCGGGCTGGCCCGCCCCACCGTCCACCGCATCGCCCTGGCCATGGAACGCCTGGACCTGCTCACCCGCGACGCCCAGGGCCGCTTCGTGCTCGGCGCGCGCCTGAGCAGCGCCGCCGCCGACGTGCAGCGGGACCGGCTGGTCCGCACCGCGGGGCCCGTCCTGAACCGGCTGCACGCCCTGACCGGCCTGCACGCCCTGCTCTTCCGGCGCCGCGGCGGCATGCAGATCTGCGTCGCCGCCTCCAGCGACCCCCTCACCGATGCCGAGGTCGTCCCCGTGGGCTCGGCCCAGCCGGCCACCGCCGGCCCCGTCGCCCAGGTGCTGCTGGCCTGGGAGGACCCCGAGGAGCTCTACGAGGGCCTGCGCCGCGCCCGCTTCACCGCCGCCACGCTCGCCCTCGTCCGCCGCAACGGCTGGGCGCACGGCCCCGACGCCGCCGTACCCGGCTCCGTCGCCATCGCCGTGCCGGTGCGCCCCGAGGGCACCCGCGGCGCGGCCGCCCTCGCGCTGACCGGGCCGCCCGCCCGGCTCGCCGTCACCCCCAGCCGGGTGCTGCGCGGGGCCGTCATCGAGGCGGCCTGCGAACTCGGCGACGCCACGGTGCGGGCCAAGGGCCCGCGCGGCCGCACCTGAAGACGCCGGCACGCACAGCCGTACCACGCACGTCCGTACCACGCACGTCCGCAACACGCACGTCCGAAACAGGTACATCCGAAACGGGGTGAAGGTGTGTCCACTGCCGTGTGCGACGAGCCGGTGAGCCGTCCCATCGTCGGGATGGGGGCCGTCGCGGCCACCGGCGCCGGCGTCGACGAGCTCTTCGAGAGCCTGTGCGCCGGCCTGAGCGGCCGTGCCGAGTTCCGCGGCTTCGACGGCAGCCGCTTCCGCGGCCGGCACGCCTACGAGGTCGACGACCGGCCCACCGCCGGCTCCGACGTACCCGGGCGCGCCACCCGGCTGCTGCTGGACGCCGTCGGCCAGGCCGTGGCCGACGCCGGCCTCGGCGAGGACCTCGCCGGCATCCCCGTCCTGGTCGGCACGGGCATGCGCGAACTGCGCTCCCTCGAACTGTGGTGGCGCGACGGCTCGCCCTTCGCCGACTCCGGCCTGGACTTCGGCACCGCGCTGCGCACCCGCTTCAACGCCGACGTCACGCACACCTTCTCCAACACCTGCGCGGCCTCGCTGTACGCCCTGGCCCTGGCCCTGGACCTGCTCGCCCAGGACGGCGAGGACGCCCCCGAGGTGGTGGTCGTCGCCGGGGTCGACGTGCTCACCGAGTCCCTGTACGGACTGCTCGAACGGGTACGCCCGGCCGGCGGGCGGGCGGTGCCCATGGGCGACGGCGCCGCGGCGGTCGTGCTGCGCCGCACCGGCGACGACGCCCTGCGGGTGCACGGCCGCCTGCGCGGCGTCGCCGTCAACTGCGACGCCCACCACGTCACCGCACCCTCCCCGGCCGGCATCGCCGAGGCCATGCGCGCCGCGCACCGCATGGCCGGCGTGGGCCCCGGCGACGTCGACCTGGTGATGCTGCACGGCGACGGCACCCTGGGCGACGACGAGGCCGAGGCCGTGGCCCTGGCCGACGTGCTCGGCGACGCGGCGGGCGGCCCGCTGATGACGGCCGTGCAGTCGATGACCGGGCACACCTCCGGCGCCTCCGGCCTGATCAACCTGATCGTGGGGCTGCGGGCGCTCAACGAGGGGCGCGTCCCGCCCACCGTCGGTGCGCGCCCCGCCTGCGCCCCCGCCGCCCCCTTCCGCTTCGTCACCGGCACCCCCGCCGGCGGGCAGCGGCTGAACGTCGCCCAGCTCAACGCCTTCGGGCTCGGCGGCATCAACGCCGTGGCCATCGTCGAAGGCGCGTGCTGAGCAGCAGTCCCGGAACGCACCGGTGCCCCGCGGCGGACTCGCCACGGGGCACCGGTCGTCAGGAGCGGATCACTCGCAGCCGCGCTGCCAGTTCCAGCCGATGAAGGTGTGCCGCAGGTCCACGTCGAAGGTGCACGTCGCGGTCGCGTCCGGGTTGAGCTTGACGTACGAGTGGTGCGTGTTGGCGTACCACTTGCCGGTCACGTCGAAAATGCCCTTGTAGGCGAACTCCGCGTGCGCCTCGGAGTTGACCACCGAGCAGTTGGTGAGGCAGTCGTCCTTGTGGTCGGCGGACTTCACCGACCAGCCCGCGTCCCACGGCTCGCGGTTGAACTCCTGGCGCGCCTCGGTGGACGCGCTGGTGATACGGCCGTCCGCCGTGTTGACCGTCGAGGTGGTGTACAGACCCGTCATCCGGATCTTGCAGCAGTCGAACATCTCGTTCCAGCTGCGGATCTGCCGCGTGGTGCCCGCGGCCGCGGCCACCGGCTTCGCCCCGGCGACCGCCTTCTTGGCGGCCGCGCCCGAGGCGGGCACGTACTGCACGGGGCCCAGCACCGGCTTGCAGTCCTCGCCGATCGTCACCTGCTGGGTGACCGCCATGCCGGCGGGCGGCGCCGGCAGGGTGCCGGACAGCTTGACGCCGTCACAGGACTTGGCGGCCGCGTCGGGGGCCTCCTGCGCCGTCTGCGCCTGGGCCGTGCCGCCCATGAGGGCCAGCAGACCGGAAGCGGCCACCACGACGGATGCGAAACGCTTGCTCAATTCACGTGCCTTTCTTGATGTGCGTCGGCAGGAGCGTAAACGCCGAATGGCCCCTTCCAGCAGGCACGAAGAAAGGTTGCATCTTCCTGCCACTTCCCTTGGCGCAGTTCATGGGATCCCGACATGGTTGCGCAGCACACCACGATTCCTAAAGGGGTTTCCCCGTGGGCCTGATTCACATGGACCCGGCCGCCGCAGCCGGTCCGGTGCCGCACCGTTCCTCCGGTATTCTCGGGCAACTCGCGCTCGACGACGAGGAATTCGAAACAGCCATACGCGAGGGCCTGGCCGCCGCGGAGAAAGCCCTGCAGGACTGCGTGCGCAGCGCCCCCGACCCCCGCGTCGCCGACCTCACCGGCCACATCGCGGCCGCCGGCGGCAAACGCATGCGCCCCCTGCTCGTCCTGCTGGGCGCCCAGTTCGGCGAACCCTGGGACGAGGGCGTCACCGTCGCCGCCGTCGTGGCCGAACTCGTCCACCTCTCCTCCCTCTACCACGACGACGTGATGGACCAGGCCGCCACCCGGCACGGCGTGCCCAGCGCCAACGCCCGCTGGGGCGAGCGCACCGCCGTCCTCGGCGGCGACTGGCTGCTCGCCCGCTCCGCCCAGCTCGCCGCCGGCCTCGGCGCCGACGCGCTGCGGCTGAACGCCGAGACCGCCGGCCGCCTGGTCGCCGGGCAACTGCGCGAACTGACCGGCCCCGCCCCCGACGAGGACCCCGTCGCGCACTACTTCCGCGTCACCGAGGGCAAGACCGCCGCCCTGCTGGCGATGTCCCTGGGCATCGGCGCCCTGCAGGCCGGCGCCCCCGAGCCGTACACCGCTGCCCTCGCCGCCTACGGCGAGCACCTCGGCATCGCCTTCCAGATCGCCGACGACCTCCTCGACCTGGCCGCCCCCGCCACCCTCACCGGCAAGGAACAGGGCAAGGACCTCCTCGCCGGCGTGCCCAGCCTGCCGGTGCTGCTCGCCCGCGCCGACACCGCGGCCGGCGGCGCCGAGCTGCGCGCCCTGCTCGCGGGCGGCGCGCTCGCCGACCCGGCCGACCACCGCCGGGCCCTGGAGCTGTTCCGCACCGCCCCGGCCCGCGCCCGGGCCGAGGAGATCCTGCACCAGCGGCTGGCCGACGCCCGCGCCGCGCTCGCCGTCCTGCCGCCGCTGACCGCGCGCAGGGCCCTGGACGCCCTGTGCGACTTCGTCGCCCTCCGCACGTCCTAGGCCGCGCCCCTTCGGGGCGCCGTAGCCGCCGGGTCGGCGGATGTCGAGAGGGCCGCACGGCAGCAAGCTGCCAGCGTCGTTGCCCGCCCCACAGTGCCTTGTTAAGCACTTGAAGCGGCATGAACCGGGTCGCACGGAGCCCGGGTGCGGCCGCGACATGGGAGGCAGCTCGTGCTACAGATGGTGTTCCGGATCCTGGGACCGCTGGACATCAGCGCCGGTGGGGCGCCGGTGACGCTCACCGGCGCCCGGCAGCGCACCATCATGTCGATGCTGCTGCTCGCCCCCAACCGTGTCGTCTCCGTCGAGGCCCTCGCCGACGCCGTCTGGAACGGCCGCCCGCCCGCCACTGCCCGCAACCAGATCGCCATCTGCGTCTCCGCCCTGCGCAAGACCCTCAAGGCCACCGTCGGCGTCGACGACGTCCTCGTCACCAGCCACCCCGGCTACATGCTCTTCGCGGGCGAACACCGCATCGACGCCGTCGAGTTCGAGGAGCGTGCCGCCCTCGGCCGCGAGGCCGCCCGCAGCGGGCGCGCCGAGGAGGCGTGCGCCCACTTCGAGGAGGCCCTCGCCATGTGGCGAGGCCCCGCCCTGGAGGGCATCACCGCCGAGCGTGCCCAGGCCGAGGCCGCCCGGCTGACCGAGATGCGCCTGGACGTCCACGAGGAGCACGCCGGGCTGCGCCTGGAGATGGGCCACCACCGCGAACTCATCGGCGAACTGACCGCCTTCGTCCGCGAGCACCCCCTGCGCGAGACCGCCACGGCCCACCTCATGCTCGCCCAGTACCGCTCCGGCCGCCGCGCCGAGGCGCTGGAGACCTACCGCGACGGCCGGCGGCTGCTGGCCGAGGAGCTCGGCATCGATCCCGGCCCCGCCCTGCAGGAACTGCACGAGGAGATCCTCGCCGACTCCCCCCGGCTGGCCCTGCCCGCCGAACCGGTCGCGCTCGTGCCCTCCGCCACGGTGCCCGCCCAGCTGCCCTCCGCCGTCGCCTCCTTCACCGGCCGCCGGCGCGAACTGGCCGCCCTCGACACCCTCCTGGACCACCTCGGCGGCCCCGCCCTGCCCGTGGGCTCCGTGACCGGCATCGGCGGGGTGGGCAAGACCGCCCTCGCCGTCCACTGGGCCCGCCAGGTCGCCGTCCGCTTCCCCGACGGCCAGCTCTTCGCCGACCTGCGCGGCTACGACGAGGAGGAGCCGCGCCGGCCGAGCGCCGTCCTCGACCGCTTCCTGCGCGCCCTGGGCGTACCCGCCCCGCAGATCCCCGCCGACCAGAACGAGCGCACCGCCCTCTTCCGCAGCGTCCTCGACGGCCGCCGCGTCCTGATCGTCCTGGACAATGCCCGCTCCTTCCAGCAGATACGGCCTCTGCTGCCCGGCTCCGGCCGCTGCTGCGTGCTCGTCACCAGCCGCGACCCCATGGGCGGCGCGCTCGCCGGCGACTACGCCTTCGTCCCCCTGCACCTCGACGCCCTCGGCCAGGACGAGGCCATCGCCCTGCTCTCCCGCGTCGTCGGCGACGACCGGCTCACCGCCGACCCCGTGGCCGCCGCCCGGCTCGCGGCGCTGTGCGACGGGCTGCCGCTCGCCCTGCGCATCGCCGCCGCCCGGCTCGCCGCCAAGCCCCACTGGACCGTGCGCTCCCTGGTGGCCCGGCTGGAGGACCAGCACCGCCGGCTGGACGAGCTCAGCCCCGACGAGCGCGGCGTGCGCGCCGGCCTGCGGCTGAGCTACCGCGACCTGCCGGACGCCACGGCCCGGATGTTCCGGCTGCTGGCCACCGTCAACGTCCCCGACTTCGCCGCCTGGGCCGGGGCCGCGCTGCTCGACATCGAGCCGCTGGACGCCGAGGACCTCATCGAGGAACTCGTCGACGCCCAGCTCGTGATGCCCGTCGGCACCACCACCGGGCACGTGCGCTACCGCTTCCAGGGCCTGCCGCGCCTCTTCGCCCGCGAACGCGCCCTCGCCGAGGACGCGGCGCCGGACCTGCGCCGGGCCGTCCGCCGGGCGCTCGGCGCCTGGCTCGCCCTGGCCGCCGAGGCCCACCGGCGCGTCTACGGCGGCGACTACACCGTGCTGCACGGGCCGGCCCCCCTGCACCCGTTGCCCGCCCACCTCACCGACAGCCTGCTGCAGGACCCCATGGAGTGGTTCGAGAGCGAGCGCGCCGCCATCACCGGCCTGGTCGAACAGGCTGCCCGCGACGCGGAGTCCGCCTTCGCCTGGGACCTGACCATGACCAGCGTCACCCTCTTCCAGAACCGCAACTACCTGGAGGACTGGCGGCACTCCTGCGAAGCGGCGCTCGCCGCCGCCCGGCAGGCCGGGGACCGGCTCGGCGAGGCCGTCATGCTGCACTCGCTCGGCACGCTGGAGATCGTGGAGTGGTCCTACGACCGTGCCGGCGCCCACCTCACCGACGCCCTGCGCCTGTTCGAGGAGCTCGGGCAGGACCAGGGCCGCGCGCTGGTGCTGCGCAACCTCGCGCTGTGCGCCCGCCACCACGGCGAGCTGGACGACGCCCGTGACCTCGGACACCGCTCACTGGAGATCTTCCGCGCCGTCGGCGACCGGTACGCCGAGGCCCACGTCCTCGGCATGCTCGCCCAGATCGAGCTGGAGCGCGGCGACCCCCGGGCCAGCCTGCAGCTGTCGTCCGAGGCCGTCGCCCGCAGCCGCGCGCTCGGTACGGCCCGCGGCGAGGCGCAGAGCACCGTACGGCTCGCGGAGGCCCTGCTCCACCAGGGCGACGGGCAGCGCGCCGAGGAGGCCGGCCGGCGGGCCCTGGACCTGGTACGGGCCGGCGGCGACCGCCGGGGCGAGGCCCACGCGCTGCGCGCGCTGGGCGAGGCGCTGTGGTGCCAGGGGCGCACCCTGGAGGCCGAGGAGGCGGTGCGCGAGGCGCTGCGGGTCGCCGGCAAGGTGCCGGACCGCTACCTGCAGGGCCGGGCCCGCATGGTGCTGGGGTGCCTGGTGCTGCTGCACGGCGAGGCGGCCGGCGCGGCGGACTGCTTCACGGCCGCGGACGAGCTCTTCGCCGGAATCGGCGCGCCGTTCTGGCAGGAGAAGGCGCGGCACCTGGGGGACGTGGTGCGCGGCGGCGCGGCGCCGGGCTCGCAGGAGCTGTTCGCGCTGGTGCAGCCGTGAGGGAGGGGCGGTGCGGCCGCCTCACGTCCAGGGGTCGTCCTTGACGGTGGCCGGGGCGACGGTCCACGGGTCGTCCTTGGTGCCGGCGGGGGCGACGGTCCACGGGTCGTCCTTCGCCACGGCCGGGCCCACCGTCCACGGGTCGTCGTGCGGCGCCGCCTGGGCCGCGGTCGTGCCGGCCGCCGACAGCAGGAGGACCGCCCCGGTCGTGGCAAGGGCCTTGAGGGCGGGGGAGAGGCGCTTCACGGGTTCCTCCTGGGACGCGACGGTGGTCTCGGCTGCTTCCGGAGCGCTCGCCCCGGTGTGCCCACCACGTTAGGAAGACCCCTTTTTCCGGCGCTTTCGTCTCGCTTTCGCGACCGCGAAACCGACCGCGAAATCGCCCCGACAGCCCCGTAAAAGCGCAGGTCAATAGCGTTTCGCGCATGGACTTCCAGATCCTGGGGCAGGTCGCGGCCACGGCCGGCGACCGCGCGGTGGCCCTCGACGGCGCCAAGCAGCGCACCGTGCTCGCGGCCCTGCTCCTCGCCCACGGCAAGGTCATGCCCGACGAGCGCCTCACCACCCTGGTGTGGGGCTGGGAACCGCCCGCCACGAGCACCAACCAGCTCTACACGTACGTCTCCCGGCTGCGCACCCGCCTCGGCGCGGACGTGACCCTGGAGCGCGTGGGCGCCGGATACCGGCTGGACATCGGCGACGCGCCCCTCGACTGGGACGCCTTCCGCCGCCTCGCCGAGGCCGGCCGCGCCGACCTGGCCGCCGGGCGCCACGAGGACGCCGAGCGGCACCTGTCCGACGCCCTCGCCCTGTGGCGCGGGCCCGCGCTCACCGGTGTGACCGAGCACCTCGCCGAGGCGGAGGGACCGCGCCTGGAGGAGGCGCGCATCGCGGCACTGGAGCACCATGCGGAGGCCGCGCTGGCGCTGGGGCGGCACGGGGAGATGGTGCCCGCCCTGACGCGGCTGGTGCACCGGCACCCGGTGCGCGAGCGGCTGCGGTGCCACCTGATGACCGCGCTCTTCCGCAGCGGGCGACAGGCGGATGCGCTGGCCGTGTACGAGCAGGGGCGGGCCGTCCTGGCCGAGGAACTCGGCATCGATCCGGGGAACGAGTTGCGGGCCCTGCACCAGGCCGTGCTGTCCGGCACCGTGGCTCCGGCGCAGGCGCCGCAGAGCGGGGTGGTGGCGGCCGGTGGGCCGGTGGGTGCCCCTGCGTTCCTCCCCCCACTGCCGCTGGCCGGTGCCCCCGGCCGGACGACTGCCCGCAAACCGGCGACCTGCCCCGCCCCGCCCGCCGACTTCCTCGGCCGCGAGAGGGAGGCCGAGGACGTCATGGCCGCCCTGCGGGCCGGGCGCGACGTCGTCGTCACCGGGGCGCCCGGGACGGGGAAGTCCGCGCTGGCGCTGTGGGGTGCCGCGCATCTCGCCGGCGACTTTCCCGACGGCCGGCTGCACGCGGACCTGCGCACCGCCGACGGCACGCCCCGCGAACCCGCCGAGATCCTCGGCCTGTTCCTGGGTGCCCTCGGTGTCGGCCCCGACCGGCTGCCGGCCACCGCCGACGAGCGCGGGCAGCTCTGGCGCACGCTGCTGGCCGGCCGCCGCGTCCTGGTCGTCCTCGACAACGCCGCCGACGACGCCCAGGTCCGGCCGCTGCTGCCGGGTGCCGGTGCCAGCCGCACCCTGGTGACCGGCGTGCGCGCCTCGCTCGCCGCCCTGGAGGGCGCCCACCTCGTGCGGCTCGGCCCGCTGGAGCCCGCCGCGGCGGTGGGGCTGCTCGCCGCCGTCGCCGGGCCCGCCCGGCTCGCGCAGGACCCCGAGGCGGCCGCGCGCATCGCCGAGTACTGCGACCGGCTGCCCCTGGCCCTGCGCATCGCCGGCGCCCGGCTGGCCGCCCGGCCGCACTGGCCGGCCGCCCGGCTCGCCGCCCGCCTCGCGCCGGAGGAGCGCCGGCTCGGCGAACTGCGCCTGGGCAGCCTGGACGTACGGGCCGCCCTGCGCACCGCACTGGAGCGGCTGCCCGCACCCGCCCGGCGCGCCTTCGCCGTGCTGGCGGCGGCCGGCCTGGAGCGGCTGGACGCCGCCGACGCCGCCGCGCTGCTGGACACCGGCACCGACGAGGCCGAGGACCTGCTGGAGGAACTGGCCGACGCGGGGCTGCTGGACGGCTGGCCGCTGTACGGCTGCGCCCCGCTCGTCCGCCTCCTCGGGCGGGAGTCGCATGCCGCCCCGGCGCTCGCCTCTTTCTGAGCGTTCCGGACGTTTCCCTCTCCCGCTCGCCTTTCGCGGGCCGGCCGCCTTTCGGCGCCGGCCCGCGAAGGCATTTCCGCGGTCCCGGCTCAGCCGCAGCCACCCGCGTGGGAGTCGTCGAGCCCGTAGTACTCGCGGGGATTGTCGAACTTCCCCTGCGCCGCGAGCTCGGTGAGCGCGTCGACGTACTGGGCCAGCAGTTCGGCCCACGGCGCCGCATTGTCACGCAGCAGGGACTCCTGGGTCAGGGACGCCTGCTGCTCGATCTCCTTGAGGAACTCGAGCGGGTGCTGAACCTGGGCAGGGGCGTTCTGTGAGTTGTTCATTGCTCCTCCTCCGTATGGGGCCGGGCCCCTCTCAGGTCCCGCATCCACAGATTCGGCCCCGCTCCTGTACGGGATCGGGCGTCCTTCCGTAGCGCTTTCCATAGCCGGATGGAGGAGGAATACAGCTTTCGTACAGGCCCCTGGAAAAGCCTGCCCGCATGGGCGATCTCATCGAAAACGTCGTCGTGGCCGGCGGCGGGCGCGACGCGTGGACCGCGGCCGTCCGCCTGGCCGGCGCACTGGGCGGCACCGTCCGCGTCACCGTCCTCGACCCGACGCCGGGCCCCGGACCTGCGGGAATCGAGGCAATCGAGGCGGCCCGGCTCGCCCCCGGAGTCCAGCAGGCGCTCTTCGACGGCGCCGGGGTTCTGGAGAGCGAGTGGATGCGCGCGTGCGACGCCTCCTTCGACGTGGCCTCGCGGTACGTCAATTGGCGCACCCCGCACGCGGCGAGCGCCGTGCCACACACGCTTTCCGACGGCCGGGCCGACCATTTCTACCGCCCGTACGCGCAGCTGCCCCTGTGCGAGGACGTTCCGCTGATCGACCACTGGCGTACGCGCCGCCATCACGGCGAGACGCTCGAACCGTTCGACTACGCCTGTTTCCGCGAGCCCCCGCTCATGGACGCGCGGAAATCACCGCGCTGGCTGGACGGACGCGCCGCACTTCCCTACGGCTGGCACGCCGACGCCCATTTGTTCACCGCATTCCTGCGGAAACTGGCGACCCGCACCCTCGGCGTACGCCGGGTCATCGGCGTGCCGCACTCCGCCGAACGCGACGCACAGGGAATGCTGACCGCACTGCACACGGCGGACGGCCTGCGCATCGACGGCGATTTCTTCCTCGACTGCACCGGGGAACGGCGCCTGCTGATATCCGGGGTCCTCGACGAACCCTTCGTCCCCGCGCACGAGGAACTGCTGTGCGACAGCGCCGTCGTCGTCACCACCCCCCACGACCCCGCGCAGGGCATCGAGCCGTACACCACCCTCGTCGCCGTCCCCGAGGGCTGGGCCTGGCGCACGCCACTGGCCGGCCGCGTCGTCACCGGCCTCGTCCACGCCGGGCACCTCACCGGGCCCGACCGGGCCGCCCGGCGCCTGTGCGCGCTGTGGGGCGCGGACCCGGCCCGCGCCACCGTGCACCGGATGCGCCTGGCCACCGGCCGCAGCCGCCGCTCCTGGGCGAAGAACTGCGTGGCGCTGGGCGCCGCCTCCTTCGCCCTGGAACCGCTGCCCGGCGCCGGTCCGGCCGACGTCCTGGGCGCCGTGGACCTCCTGGTGCGCGACTTCCCGGCCATGGCCGGCCGCGAGGCCCCGGCGGCCCGCTTCGAGCAGGCCCTCGCCGAACGCTTCGCCCGCGCCCGCGACCTCGCCCGCCTCCACTACGCCGCCGGCCCCCGCACCGACGCGCCCCTGTGGCGCGCCCAGCACGCCCTGCCGCCGTCCGCCGCCCTCGCCGAGAGCACGGCCGCCTACCGCGCCGGCCTGACGCCCGCACCCGGCGAAATCCCCTACCACGCCCTGCTCGCCGCCGCCGCCGTCAGCCGCCCGGCCCCCTGCCCCCCGCTCGCCCACCGCCCCGACTCCCGCCGCGCCGCCGAGACCCACTTCACCCGCGTCCGGCGCCAGCAGCGCATCCTGCTGGAGACCCTGCCGTCCGCCGACGCCTACCTGCGGCGGCTGCACGGCCTGCCCTCCCGGCAATTCCCGCGCCTGCATGAAGCTGCCACGGTGCTCGGTTCCGGCGGTGGCTTCGCCCTAGCCTGACCGGCGACCTATCCCGAGGGAGCCGAGATGACCCGACAGGCCGCCGCTGCGGTGGACGACATATCCGTGACCTTCCTCCTCGTCCTGGCGGCCGCCGTCGCCCTCGGCGTCATCGTGCTCGGCGTCTCCGCCGCCTCGCGCCGGCTGCTGGGCATCCGGGTGGGGCCGCTGCGCGCCCTGTCGACCGGCCTGGTGGGCCTGGCCACGCTCACCGTCTCCGGGCAGGTGATCCACGGCGAGGACAACCGCGGCGTCCTGACCTTCCTGCAGTTCGCCCTGTCCCTCTTCGCCGCCATGGCCGCACTCGTGCTCGCCGAGGTCTTCGTCCCGCACGGCAGCTGGGCCCGCCCGCTGCAGGCGGTGCGCGGCCTGGGCGATCGCCTGGCCCGGGTGCGCCGCTACTCGCAGATCAGCAGGATCTTCGTCCGGCACGGGCTCGGCCGGCTGGCGCGCGGCCGCGCCGGCTGGGAGCGTGCCCTGGAACCCGGCGAGTTCGGCGAGCGCTCGGCCCGCTCGCTGCGGCTGGCGCTGGAGGAGTGCGGCGGCGCGCTCATCAAGCTCGGCCAGGTCCTGTCCACCCGGCGCGACCTGCTGCCGCCGCACTTCATCGACGAGCTCAGCCGGCTGCAGTCCGACGTGCCGGCCGCGCCCTGGCCGGAGGTGGAGGCCGTGCTCCGCAAGGAGCTGGGCAAGCCCGTCGACGAGGTCTTCGAGTGGATCGA
This sequence comes from Streptomyces sp. PKA51, assembly GCF_057552455.1. Classification (NCBI taxonomy): domain Bacteria; kingdom Bacillati; phylum Actinomycetota; class Actinomycetes; order Kitasatosporales; family Streptomycetaceae; genus Streptomyces; species Streptomyces sp. PKA51. The sequence continues at coordinate 211,215 of NZ_BAAJPZ010000010.1, read as the reverse complement.
GCACGTGCCGCTGGCCGCCGCCTCCATCGCCCAGGTGCACCGCGCCCGGCTGGCCGGCGGGCCCACCGTCGCCGTCAAGGTGCAGCGCCCCGGCATCCGCGAGACGGTCGAGCGCGACCTCGACATCGTGCTCACCGTCAGCCGCGGCCTGGCCGCCCGGGCCCGCGCGGCCCAGGCCCTGGGGCTGCGGGAGCTGGGCGACGGGTTCGCCGAATCGGTGCGCGAGGAGCTGGACTTCCGCGTCGAGGCCCGCAACGCCGGCGCGGTGGCGGACGCCTGCGACGGCCACGCCCCCGAGGCGCCGGTGCGCATCCCGCGCGTCTACTACGAGTACACCTCGGCCCGCGTCCTGGTGCAGGAGTGGCTGGACGGCGTCACCCTCGACCGGGCCGGACCGCTGGCCGACCGGGAGGGCTGGGACCGCGAGAAGCTGGCCCGCAGCGCCTTCGACGCCGTGCTCCACCAGATCCTGCGCGTGGGCACCTTCCACGCCGATCCGCACCCGGGCAACCTGCTGCTCCTGACCAGCGGGCGCATCGGCATGCTGGACTTCGGCTCCGTCGGCCGGATCGACCCCTCCGTGCGGCTGGCCATCCAGGAACTGCTGATCGCCGTCGACCGCGGCGACCCGGCCGGGCTGCACGACGCCCTGCTCACCCTGCTGGGCACCCGGGCCACCACCGACGACGAACTCATGCCCGACCCGCTGCTGCTGGAGCGGGAACTGGGGCGCTTCATGGCCCGGCACCTGAGCGCCGGGGCCCAGCCCGACACCGAGATGTTCACGGCGCTGTTCCGGATGCTCGCGCGGTTCGGCCTCGCGGTGCCGCCCGAGGTGGCGGCCGTCTTCCGGGCCCTGGCCACCGTCGAGGGCACCCTCACCCGGCTCGCCCCCGGCTTCAACATGCTGGAGGAGGCTCGCTCCTTCGCCATGGCGATGCTCACCGACCGCCTCGGGCTCGGCGGCCGGCGCGGCACCGCGGGCGGGCCGGGCGCCGAGCGGGCGGCCGGGTTCGTCCCGCCGGCCTTCTCCTCGCTCGCCCAGGGCGCCGCGCAGGAGTTCCTCTCCGTCCTGCCCATGCTGCGCCGGCTGCCCCGGCGGGCGGAGCGGATCAGCGCCTCCCTGGAGGAGGGCCGGCTGGGCGTACGCGTGCGGGTGCTCGCCGACGAGCGGGAACGGCGCTTCGTCTCCGGCCTGATCCACCAGGTGACCATCACCCTGGTCGCCGCCTGCACCGGGCTGATGGGGGTCGTCCTGACCGTCTTCGGCACCGGCCGCGGCCCGCACCTGACCAAGGAGCTGGAGCTCTTCCCCGTCCTCGGCTACCACATGCTCGCGGTCAGCGCGATCCTGATGCTCAGGGCCCTGTACACGGCGATGCGGCGGCCGGTGTGACCGGTGCCGCCGCCTCTCGCCCCGCGGTCCTCACCACGCCACCGGCAGCTCCACCAGCGGGCGTACGACCACGTTCTGCTGGTAGCGCAGCTCGGCCGGGTCCACGGCCAGCCGCACGCCCGGGAAGCGCTCGAAGAGCCGCCGGGCGGCGATCTCGGTGATCACCTTGGCCAGGTGCGCGCCGGAGCAGTAGTGGATGCCGAAGCCGAAGCTCAGGTGGGCCGGCTTGGGCCGGTCCAGGTCGAGGCGGTCCGGGTGGTCGGGGAACTGCGCGGTGTCACGGTTGGTCGACATCACGCAGATCACCACGACCTCGCCGGCCGGGATCGTCACCCCGCCCAGCTCCACCGGCTCGGTGGTCACCCGCTGCAGGGCGTTGCCGATCGGGCTCACGTACCGGATCAGCTCGTCCATCGAGGCGCCCCAGCGGCCGGGCTCGGCCAGCAGCCGCGTCCGCTCCGCCGGATGGGTCAGCAGCGCGGCCAGCACCCCGCCCACCAGGCTGGCGGTGGTGTCGTTGCCGCCCGTCATCAGCGCGAAGCCGGTGGAGAGGATCTCGGTGGGGGTCAGCCGCCGCTCCTCGTCCGCGTGGACGAGCGCCGAGAGCAGGTCCTCGCCCGGCTCGCGCTCCTTGCGGGCGATCAGCTCGGACATGTACCGCGACAGCTCCTGGATGTTGCGGTCCAGCGCGCCCGAGCCGTCCGTGGGGGAGTAGGTGCGCAGCGCCGCCGACCAGCGCAGGAAGTCCGGCCAGGCGTCCGCCGGCACGCCCATCAGCTCGGCGATGGTGATCACCGGCAGCGGATCGGCGTACCCGCCGATCAGGTCCGCCCGGGGCCGGCCGGCCAGCTTCTCCAGCAGGTCGTCGGCAATGGACTCGACGCGCGGGCGCAGCGCCTCCGCCCGGCGCGGGGTGAAGGCGAAGCTGATCGCCCGGCGCAGCGGGGTGTGGCGCGGCGGCTCCAGGTTGGCCAGGTGGTTGGCCTCCTCCGGCGGCGGCGTCATCGTCCGCCCCGTGCGCTGCGACATCAGCCGGTAGTGCACATGGATGTCACGGCTGAGCCGGGGGTCGGCGAGGGCGGCCTTGGCGTCCTCGTACCGCGTGACCACGAAGGCCCGGCTGCCGTCCGGCAGGGACAGCTCGCGCACGGGGCTCTCGCGGCGCACGTATTCCAGGACCGGATACGGATTCTGGGTGAACTCGTTCGTCAGCATCCAGTATTTGGAGAGGTTCCGGGTGCCTGTCATGCGCGTCCTTCCGAGCGTCGCCGCGGGACGTGTCCCATCGGCCGGAACGCTAGGCGCGCTCTGCCATTCGGCGCAGGCGCGCATCGAAAAGTTCTATGCGCGCTGGGGGCGCCCCGCCAACCACCGGAACAATCTCTGCCGTTTGGCAGATGTGGCTCCATCGGCCCGCTTCTAGTCTCCATTTCACCGTCCGAGGTCGAACACCGTGGGGAGTGTGAGTCGTGTGACCGCGACTGTTTCCACCAAGCGCGCGATCGCCGCCCGAGCAGTCGGCGTAACGAAGCTGTACGGAGAGGGAGAGGCACAGGTGGCCGCCCTGAGAGGGGTGAGCGTCGACATCACCGCCGGTGAATTCACCGCGGTCATGGGCCCGTCCGGGTCCGGCAAGTCGACGCTGATGCACAGCCTGGCCGGCCTCGACACCATCACCGAGGGCGCGGTCTACATCGGCGACGCCGAGCTCAGCGGCATGTCCGACAAGGAGCTCACCAAGCTGCGCCGCGGCCGTATCGGTTTCATCTTCCAGCAGTTCAACCTGCTGCCCACACTGACGGCGGAGGAGAACATCCTGCTGCCGCTGAAGATCGCCGGCCGCAAGCCCTCCCCCGACTGGTTCGACCGGGTCGTGGAGACCGTCGGCCTCGGCCGGCGCCTGGGCCACCGGCCCACCGAACTCTCCGGCGGCCAGCAGCAGCGCGTCGCCTGCGCCCGCGCCCTGGTCGGCCAGCCGGAGGTCATCTTCGCCGACGAGCCGACCGGCAACCTGGACTCCACCTCCGGTGCCGAGGTGCTGAAGTTCCTGCAGCACTCGGTGCGCACGCTGGGGCAGACCATCGTCATGGTCACCCACGACCCCGTCGCCGCCTCCTACGCCGACCGCGTCATCTTCCTGGCCGACGGCCGGATCGTCGACGAGCTCAGGGAGCCCACGGCCGACGCCGTCCTGGACATGATGCGCACCCTCGACGTCAAGGGCCGGTGACCGGCGTGCTGAGCGCAACCCTCAAGAGCCTGCTCTCCCGCAAGCTGCGGCTGCTGCTGTCGGGCCTGGCCGTGGTGCTGGCGGTGATGTTCGTCTCCGGCGCCATGGTCATCAAGGACACCCTCGGCCGCTCCATCGACGCCCAGTTCGCCGGCGCGTACGACGACATGGACCTGCACGTCGCGCACAAGCCCAAGATCGAGGCCGGGGCCGCGGACGACGCCGCGGTCGTCCCGCCGGCCGATGCGGCCGCCGTCGCCCGCGTGGCGGCCGTCGGCGGCGTCGCCAAGGCGTACGGCCTGATCAAGGCCGAGGGCACCCGGGCCCTGGGCAAGGACGGCAAGCTGGTGCCCTCCACCGGCGGCCCCCGCTACGGCGAGGCCTGGCGCGGCGAGAGCTCCCTGCTGAAGCTGCGCGAGGGCCACGCCCCGCGCACCGAGGACGAGGTCGCCGTCAACGCGGCCCTGGCGAAGAAGGCCGGCTACCGGGCCGGCGACCGCATCGCCGTGCTGACCGCCGAGCCGCGGCAGACCTTCACCGTCGCCGGCGTCTTCGGATACTCCGGGGACCGCGACTCCATCGGCGGCGAGCAGACGGTGGCCTTCACCGAGCCGGTCGCCCAGCGCCTGGTGCTCGGCAAGCCCGGCGGCTTCTCCGGCATCGCCGTCGCCACCGCCCGCGGCACCTCCGCCGACGGTGTCAAGGAGGCCGTGGCCAAGCAGCTCGGCGACGACTACGACGTCCTCACCGGCGAGGAACTCGCCAAGAAGGACGCGCAGAAGTCCCGCGGCATCCTGGACATGATGAACATGCTGCTGCTCGGATTCGCCGGCGTGGCGGTTCTGGTGGGCATCTTCCTCATCGTCAACACCTTCTCCATCATCATCGCCCAGCGCATGCGCGAGCTGGCCCTGCTGCGGGCCATCGGTGCCAGCCGCAAGCAGATGATCGGCTCGGTGCTGCTCGAATCCTTCGTCGTGGGCCTGGTCGCCTCCGCCGTGGGCCTCGCCGCCGGCATCGGCATCGGCGCGGCCGGCGCGAACATGCTGGCCGGCACGACCGACGGACTGAAGGTCGCCTCCCTCGGGGTGCCCGCCGGCGCCGTGATCACCGCCTTCGCGGTCGGCATCGTCGTCACCGTGCTCTCCGCCCTCTTCCCGGCGCTGCGCGCCTCCAAGGTCCCGCCCATCGCGGTGATCCGCGCCGCGGCCCTGCCGGACGGAAAGCACCGCAAGCAGACCTGGACCGGCGCGATCCTGCTCGGCCTCGGCGTGGTCCTGCTCGCCCTCGGCCTCTTCGGCTCCAGCGACATCGGCACCATCCTCACCGGGGTGCTGCTGGCCTTCGTGGGCATCGCCCTGCTCACCCCGCTGATCAGCCGGCCCACCGTGTGGGCGCTCGGATCGCTGTTCGCCCGGTCGGTGCCCGGCGAGCTCGGGCGCAGCAACTCCGCCCGCAACCCGCGCCGCACCGCGGTGACCGCCTCGGCGATGATGATCGGCGTGGCGCTGGTCACGGCCATCAGCACGGTCGCGGCCTCCTCCGAGAGCAGCATCTCCAAGGACATCTCCCAGGACCTCAAGGCCGACCTCGTGGCCATGGGGGACGGCGGCTCCGCCGGCTCGGCGGCCATCGACCCGGGCGCGCTCACCCGCGTCGCCCAGGTGCCGGGAGTCAAGAGCGTGGCGGCGGCCATGTTCGACACCGCCACCGTGGGCAAGGACACCGCCACGGTCGCCGGCTGGCAGGACTGGGCCAAGGCCCGCGAGGTCCTCGGCCTGCGCACCCAGGACGGCAGCATCGACGCCCTGGCCGCGGGCACGGTCGTGATGAACGCCAAGTCCGCCGAGGACCAGGGCCTCAAGGTCGGTGACCGCATCACCGTGCAGCTGCAGCGCGGAGAGGCGCACCACTACCGTCTCGCCGGCACCTTCCACGACTCCGGTCTCGCCAACAGCGTGGTCGTCCCCTTCGCCGACGCGCAGGCCGGCTTCAAGGCCAAGCTGCCCTCCCAGGCGTTCTTCGAGCTGGCCGGCAACGCCGACGTCTCCGACGTCCAGCCGAAGATCGAGCAGCTGCTCAAGGACAGCCCCGAGGTCTCCGTGCAGACCAAGGACCAGGTCATCGAGAAGTTCAGCAGCGGATTCGCGATGATGCTCACCATCGTCCAGGCGCTGCTGGGCGTCGCGATGCTCATCGCGGTCCTCGGCATCGTCAACACCCTGGCCCTGTCCATCCTCGAACGCACCAAGGAGATGGGCATGCTGCGGGCCATCGGCCTCAGCCGCGGCCAGACCGTCCGCATGATCATGACGGAATCGGTCGTGATCTCCCTCTTCGGAGCCGTCCTCGGCCTCGCGGTCGGTGCGGTCCTCGGCCTCGCCGTCGCCCACGCGATGAAGGACCAGGGCGTCACCGAGCTGGCCCTGCCCTGGGGCCAGATGATCGCCTACCTCGTCGGGGCCGCGGTCGTCGGCGTCATCGCCTCCATCGCCCCCGCCCGCCGCGGGGCCCGCCTCGACGTCCTGACCGCCATCAGCCACGGCTGACACCACGCGCCGCACCCCACGAAAAGCGCCCCGGCAACGAAGGTTGCGGGGGCGCTTCGGCATACCCGGCACCCTCATGCGACCGACGGCAGCTTCCTGCATCATCCATTGCTCCCCGCGCCCAACCGATGTGACATGGAGGCGAATTCAAGGCCCCGCATCCGGCCACCGGCAACACCGCGAAACCGGTCGGGGCCCGCTCAAGACAGGGGGCCAGATGCACGAGCGGGAGTTCCGGGCTTTCGTGTCCGTGGCGGAGATCGGCAGGATGGACCAGGCCGCAAAGGTTCTGGGATATTCGCAGCCCGCCATCAGTTACCAGATCAAGTGCCTGGAGCAGATGCTGGGCACCAAACTCTTCGTCCGCGATTCGACGGGAGCCCGGCTCACCCGTGAAGGGCGCATGATCCTGCCGTCCGCCAGGGCCGTACTGGCCCTGATCGACAGCATGAAGGGAGTATGCGCGGCGTGAGACGGCGCGGCCTGGCCGGCATCAGCCCGCCAGGCCGCTGTCCCACACCCAGGCCGCGATACCGACCCGGTTGCGCACGTCGAGCTTGCGCTGGACGTTCGCGACATGGGTCTTCGCGGTACCGGCCGAAATGAACAACTCGCTGCCGATCTCCGCGTTCGTCAGCCCCTTCGCCACCAGCCGGGCGATTTCCCTCTCCCGCTCCGTCAGCGCTTCCAGCGGCTGCGCCACCTCCTTGCGCGACGGGCTCTGCAAGTGCTTCAGCAGCCGCACCGTGATCGACGGGCTGATCATCGTGTCACCCGCCACCGCCGCCCGCACCGCCTCCACCAGCAGCGCCGGACCCGAGCGCTTCAACAGGAACCCGCAGGCGCCGTTGTGCAGCGCCGTGTGGACGTATTCGTCCAGGTCGAAGGTGGTCACCACCACCACCCGCAGCGGATCGGCGACACCGGGGCCCGCCAGCCGGCGGGTGAGCTCCAGGCCGTCCAGACGCGGCATGCGGATGTCGGCGAGCACCACGTCCGGGCGCAGCCGGGCGGCGAGTTCGACGGCCTGCAGGCCGTCCGCCGCCTCGCCCACCACCTCCATGTCGGGCTGCGAATCCAGAATCAGCCGGAACCCGACACGAACGGCTTCCTGGTCATCGGCGAGAAGTATGCGAATGGTCACGGTGAGCACCGTATCCGCAGAAAGCAGCGGCCAACCACCGGACCGTATTCAAAGATTCTCAACGGGCTACGCCACCCCATTCGGCCACTGACAGCATCAGGACGGATACAACTCCCCTCCGGAACCAGGTGAGTGAAAGTGGTGAGTGCTCGTGGCTCACGCCGCAAGACGTAGAGCGCTGATGGCGACCGCGGTGACCGCGGCGCTGTCCGGCACACTGCTCGGGGCGCAGGCCCCCGGAGCAGCCAGGGCACCGGCCGGTGCCCCCTCGAAGGTGGCCCTGCCCCGCACCGCCCCCGGCGGACCCACCGTCCCCGCCTGGCCGGAGGGCACCTTCGACAGTGCGCCCGCCGCCACCGGCGGCGGCCCGGCCGCCCCGGCCCCCGCCGGGCCCGCGGACGGGGCCACCCTGGCCGGCGCCCGCCCCGAACTGGCCGCCGCCCCGCAACCGGGCGCCGTGGCCTACGAATTCGTCCTCGGCAACGGCGAGACGCCCCGCAGCGGACAGGTCACCTCCTCCGGCTGGCTGCCGGCCCCGCGCTGGCGGATACCGGCGGGCCTGCTCAAGGACGGCGCCGCCTACCGCTGGACCGTACGCGCCAAGGACCGCTCCGGGCGCGCGGGCGGCGACGCCCCCGCCCGCGCCTTCACCGTCAACGAGCGGCTCGGCGCCGCCGCTCCCGGCGGCCCGGTGGCCACCGACACCCTCGGCCCCGTCACCGTGGGACTCGCGGGCGGCAACGTCTCGGTGTCCGTCGCCACCCCGCAAGTGGCCACGGGCAGCGGCCCGCTGGGCGCCACCTTCACGTACAACTCGCAGGCGGCCGCCGCCTCCGCCGGACTGACCGGCACCTACTACGCCGGGGACGCCGACGGCGGCATCGGCGCCCACGAGAAGCCGGCCGCCGTGCGCACCGACGCCCGGGCCGACTTCCGCTGGGAGGCCGACCGGGCGCCGTACGCCGGCGCCGAGCCCGGCGCCGCGTTCCGCGCCCGCTGGACCGGCACCCTGCGCGTGCCCGCCGACGGCCGCTTCCGGCTCGGCGGCGCCTACGACGGCGGCGTGCGCATCCTGATCGACGGCAAGGCGGTCCTGGACGACTGGGCCGGCACGGCGGGCGGCGACAAGGTCGCCTACGGGCGCACCGTCGCGCTCAAGGCCGGCCACGCGTACGACCTGGTGGTCGAGTACCGCCACCGCACGGGCGGCGGCCACGCCGCCCTGTGGGCCACGGCCGCGGGCCGCAGCGCCCCGGTCCCGGCGTCCTGGCTCCAGCCGTCGGCGGCGATCCTGCCCCCGGGCTGGACGGTCACCCCGCCGCCGGGTGGTCTGGCGGCCGGCAGCGGGGGTGCGGCGGCGGGCCAGCCGGGCGGAGTCGCCGCCGGTGCGGGCGCGGCGCCGGCCGCCGCGGTGATCGGTGCCGGGGGGCCGGCAGTCGGCGGTGCGCGTGCCGGCCAACCGGGCTTTTCTGCACCGGCGTTCGGCGCTGCCGCGCTGCTGGGCGGCTTGGCGGCCGGCGCAGGCGCGTCGCCAGCCGCGGCGATCGGTGCCGGCGGCCCGGCGGGCGGCTTCGCCGCCCCGACGGCGGGGGCCGGCACCGCCGGCGCCTCGGCCGGCGCGGCTGCCCCGGCCGCGGGCCGTACCCCCGGCGCCTCACCGCGCGGCTTCGCCGCCGCCGACTCCGGCGGCGTCGTCTTCCACTTCGCCGGCGAGCGCGAGTGCGCAGCCGGAAACGGTGCGCCCGGCGGGTACGTCTGTGCCGTCTCCGTGCCCGGTGCCGGGGACACGCAGCTGTTCTACCGGGACGGCAAGCTCGTCCGTATCGTCAATCCCGGTGACGAGACCACCGACCTCGGGTTCTCCGCCGACCACCGGCTGACCTCCGTGCGGCCTTCGCTGGTCATGGACTGGATCGCCGTGGACCGCGGGCGGCGCGACACCGACGCCGCGGCGTACCGCATCGAGTACGCCGCCGGCTCCGCCGCCGCGACCTCGCTGACCGGGCCCGACCCCGAGGGCGTGCCCGGTCGCGCCGACCGGCGGCCGCGGCACGCCTACCACTACGCCGGCGCGACGACGGAGGTCGCCGTCGCCGGTGCGACCGGCCCGCAGGGCTGGAGCCGCAAGGTGACCCAGGACGCCGCGGGCCGGATCGCCGCCGACACGGACGCGACCGGGCGCACGACCCGGTTCGCCTGGACGGCCGCCGACCAGCCGTCCTGGCGGGAGGACGCCGCCGGCCGGCTGACCACCACGGTCTACGACGAGGCCGGCATGCCCGCCGGTGCGTACGGGCCGGGTCCGCGCGCGTGCTTCGGCGAGGACCTGCGCCCGCTGAGCCCGGCCCCGGAGGGCTGCGCGAAAGTGCCGGCGCAGACGACGGCGCTGGGCCCGGCCGGGATGACCACCGAGCGCGCCGACTCCGACGGGGTGCCGCGCCTGGTGACGCAGACCCGCCTGGGCGAGACCGGGATGCCGGCCGCCCTGGTCACCGACCCGCAGGGGCTGGCCCTCGAGACCCGGTACGAGTCGGAGGCCACCGGCCGCCCGGTCGCCGAGATCGCGCCGGACGGCACCCGCAAGTCCTTCGCCTACTACGGGGCGGGGGAGAGCGCCGACAACCCCTGCACGCAGCAGGACGACCCGGCCCCGCAGCGCGGCATGCTGAAGTCGATCTCGCTGCCGGCGTCCGCCACCGGCTCGGCGCGCGTGGAGAAGTTCGTCTACGGACCGCGCGGCCTGCCCGTCGCCGTGAACTTCGCCGGCCCGGACTGGACGTGCGTGCAGTACGACGCGCGCGGCCGCATCAGCCGGATGTCCATGCCGGGCAACCCCAGCCTGCCCGCGTGGACCGTGAACTACGACAGCGCCTTCGGCGGCGACCCGCTGACCGTGAAGGCCGTGCAGCACGACCACTCCATGACCAACACCGTCGACCTGCTGGGCCGTGCCGTGCGCTACACCGACGGCGTGGGCACCCGCACGGAGACGACGTACGACCGGGCCGGCCGCATGGTCCGCCAGCGGGTGACCCCGCCCGGCGCCGGTGACGCGGCGCAGGTGCAGGAGGTCCGCCGGGACGCGGCGGGCCGCACGCTCGCGGTGACGCTGGACGGCAGGACGCTGGCCACCGCCGAGTACGACGCGGCGGGCCAGGTGCACCGGGTGCGCTACGGCAACGGCTCCGCGCTGGGCGTGGAGCGCGACGAGGCCGGCCGGATCACCGGCAAGAACTGGACGCTCGCCGACGGCACCGCGCTGCCCGCGCGGGTGACCCGCTCGCAGTCGGGGACGGTGGTGGCGGAGTCGGTGCCCGGGGCGGAGCCCTCCGCATTCCGGTACGACGCCGCGGGCCGCCTCGTCCACGCTCGTATCTCCGGCCACGAGTACGACCGCGACTTCACCTCTCCCGCACCCGCCGAGTGCCCCAAGGGCACCCGGGCCAACGCGGGGACCAACGGCAACGTGGTGCGTACCACGGAGCGCACCGCCAAGGGCACCGCGGTCACCGGCTACTGCTACGACGACGCCGACCGGCTGCTCGCGACCACCGGCGAGAACCCCGTCACCGGCACGGCGTACGCCCTCAACGGCCACCTCACCGGCTACACGGCCGGCGGCACCCGGCAGACCCAGCGGCAGGACGCCGCCGAGCGCTACCTCGGCGCGAGCGCGACCGGCCCCGGCGCGGCGGACGTCGTCTACACCAAGGACATCGCCGACCACGTCATGGGCCGCACGGCCACCACCCCCCGGGGCACCGACCGGCAGCTCTACGGCCACACCGACATGGCCAGGACCGCCCCGGACCTGGTGCTCGGCGCGGACAAGCGGCTGCTGACCCGCGTGGTGGAGCTCCCCGGCGGGGTCCTGCTCTCGGCGAAGCCGGCCGCGGCCCGCGGCGCCGGCCGGACCACCTGGAGCTACCCGACCGTCCACGGTGACGTCTTCCTGACGGCCGGGGACGACGGCCGCCGCACGGGCGACACCTACCGGTACGGCCTGTACGGCGAGCCGCTGCGCCCGGACGGCAGCACCGACCCGCAGCACCTGCCGGACAACCTGCCCGGCGACTTCGACTACGGATGGCTCGGCCGGTACCAGGTCGGCACCGAGCACCAGGGCGCGCTGTACAACGTCGTGCTCGACACCCGGGTGCTCAACCCCTCCTTCGGCCGGTTCTCCGCCCCGATCGCGGCCGGTCCCTTCCTCAACCCCTACGAGTACGCGGCCGGCGACCCGGTCAACCGCACGAGCATCAACGGCTACAGCCTGGACGTGGAGCAGGAATGACGACGACCATCCGCACCGATCTCGACCTCGACCGGTCCTTCACCGACGCCTCCGTCGAACTGCTGGAGCACCACGGCACCCGCCTGGTGCGCGTGAGCCCGCGCCACGACGGCGACCACCGGGCCTGGTTCACGGCCAACGCCGCCGCGCTGCGCTCGGCCATGTACGAGCACGCCGCGGTGATGGTGAAGGGCAGCGGGCTGGCCGAGCAGGCCGAACTCGCGCAGATCGCCGAGGAGATCGGCGGCACGACCCTGGAGTACAACGAGCGCTCCACCCCGCGCAGCCGGGTGACCGGCAAGGTGTACACCTCCACCGAGTACCCCGCCGACCAGAGCATTCCGCAGCACAACGAGAGCGCCTATTCCGAGAACTGGCCGCACAACGTCTTCTTCTTCTGCGCGCTCGCGGCCGCCACCGGCGGCGAGACCCCGGTGGCCGACAGCGCCGCCGTGCTCGAACGGCTCCCCGTGGACCTGGTGCGCCGCTTCGAGGAGAAGGGCATCCTCTACACCCGCACCTACCGCACCGGCATGGGGCTGTCGTGGCAGGAGGGCTTCCAGAGCGACGACAAGGGCTACGTGGAGAGCTACTGCGCCGACCACGGCATCGAGACCGCGTGGGACGGCGACGTGCTGCGCACCCGGCAGCGCCGGCCCGCCGTGACCAGGCACCCCGTCACCGGCCAGAAGGTCTGGTTCAACCAGGCCCACCTCTTCCACGTCGGCGCCCTGCCGGAGGCCGTGCGCGAGGGCCTGCTGGAGATCTGCGGCGAGGACGGGCTGCCCCGCAACGCCTACCTGGGCGACGGCACGCCGATCACCCCGGACGAACTGGCCACCATCCAGGGCGTCTACGCGGAGACCACCCTGGCCGAGCCGTGGGGCACCGGCGACGTGCTGATGATCGACAACATCCTCACCTCGCACGGCCGCCGGCCCTTCACCGGTGAGCGCAAGGTGCTCGTCGCGATGACCCGGCGCGAGGCGTGAGATGACCCTCACCGCCACGACCGCGCCGGCGGGGCCCGTCCCGACCGGCACGGACCTGACCGATCCGCAGACCTTCCTGCGGCCCCGGGAGGAACTGCGTGCCCTGTGGCAGCGGTTCCGTACGGACAGCCCGGTGCACTGGCATCCGGTTCAGGGCCGGCAGGTGCCCGGGTTCTGGGTGCTCTCCCGGTACCACGACGTGATGGCCGTCTACCGGGACAACAAGAACTTCACCTCCGAGCGCGGCAACGTCCTCGCCACCCTCCTGGAGGGCGGCGACTCCGCCGCCGGGCAGATGCTGGCCGTCACCGACGGCCGGCGCCACCGGGAACTGCGCAACCTGCTGCTCAAGGCGTTCGCGCCGCGGGTGCTGCAGCCGGTGGTCGACGGGGTCCGGGCCCGGGCCGACCGGCTGGTGCGCGAGGCCGTGGCCCGGGGCGAGTGCGACTTCGCGCGCGACGTCGCCGAGCACATCCCGATGGCCACCATCGCCGACCTGCTGGGCGTGCCCGCCGCGGACCGCGGCTACCTGCTGTCCCTGACCAAGCAGGCCCTCAGCTCCGAGGAGGCCGGCCAGTCGGCGGAGGAGGCCGTGGTCGCCCGCAACGAGCTGCTGCTGTACTTCTCCGAACTGGCCGACGAGCGCCGGGAGGACCCCCGCGAGGACGTGGTCAGCGTGCTGGCCACCGCGCGCATCGACGGGGAGCCGCTGACCGAGCAGGAGATCGTCTTCAACTGCTACAGCGTCATCATCGGCGGCGACGAGACCAGCCGGCTGTCGATGATCTGCGCACTGCACGAGCTGATGCAGCACCCCGAGCAGTGGCGCCGGCTGCGCAACGGGGAGGTGGAGGTGGACACCGCCGTCGAGGAGGTGCTGCGCTGGGTGACGCCGGCCATGCACTTCGGCCGGCGCGCGGTCGCCGACGTGGAGATCGGCGGCCGGACGATCCGGGCCGGTGACGTGGTCACCCTCTGGAACAGCTCGGCCAACTTCGACGAGGAGGTCTTCGCCGACCCCGGCGTCTTCGACCTCGGCCGCACGCCCAACAAGCACGTCTCCTTCGGCTACGGGCCGCACTTCTGCCTCGGCGCCTACCTGGGCCGGGCCGAGATCCACGCGCTGCTGACGGCGCTGCGCACGCACGTCGCCGACGCCGAGCCGAGCGGGACGGCCCGGCCCATCCACTCCAACTTCCTGCACGGCTACAGCGCCCTGCCCGTTCGTCTGCATCCGGCCGGGTAATCCCCCCCGAAGACCCACCGGACGCCTTCCGGCGCGTGCCCCGCCTTCCCCGGCGGGGCACGCGCGTTTTGCGTTCCTGTACAGGTCGATGCGAATTCTTCGATGGCGCAGCGGCGGCGGATCGAAGTTTTCCATGAGCTCGTGGAGCACTCCGACTTGATCCGTAGCGTGGGCCGGGTCGTCGATGCGTCTCATCAATCGGAGTGAATGGCACATGGCCGATCGGAATGGACTCCAATTGCCACTGACGGCCGCTCAGTACGGAATGTGGCTGGCCCAGCAGGTGAACCCGGAAAACCCGATGTACTCCATCGCCGAATGCGTGGAGATCACGGGTGAGGTCGATGCGGCCGCCTTCGGCGCCGCCCTGCGCCGGACGGTCGACGAGACCGACGCGCTGCGCGTGCGCTTCCACGACGGTCCCGACGGACCGGTGCAGACCGTACTGCCCGACCTGGACTGGCAGTTGCACAGCCTGGACGTCAGCGACCGCCCCGACCCCGCGGCCGCGGCGGAGGAGTGGATGCTGCAGCGGGTGGCGGCGCCGGTCGACCTGAAGGCCGGGCCGCTGTTCACCTTCGCGCTGATCAAGCTCGCCCGCGACCGCTGGACCTGGTTCAGCAAGGTGCACCACGCCCTCGTCGACGGCTACAGCTGGTCGCTGATCGCCGGCCGGGTCGCCGCCCTGTACACCGCCCTGGCCACCGGGCGCACCGCCCTGCCCGGCACCTTCGGCACCCTGCGCGAGCTCGTCGAGCAGGACGCCGCCTACCGCGCCGGCGAACAGTTCGCCCTCGACGGGCAGTTCTGGACCGGGCGCCTGGCCGGTGCCGGCGAGCCGGTGAGCCTGGCCCCGCGCCCCGAGCGCGTGCCCACCGACCACGTGCGGCAGGCCGGCGAGGTCGACGGCGCCGTCGCCGAGGCCCTGCGCGACCTCGCCCGCGAGGTGCGCGTCAGCTGGCCGGCCGTCGTCGTCGCCGGCATCGCCGGCTACCTGCACCGCCTCACCGGCGCCGACGACATCGTCCTGGGCCTGGCGGCCGCCGCCCGCAGCGGCGAGGCGGCCCGGCGCACCCCCGGCATGGTCTCCAACGCCCTGCCCGTGCGCGTGCGCCCGCGTCCGCAGGAGACCGTCGCGGACTTCCTGCGCGCGGTCAGCGACGAGCTGCACGGCGCCCTGCGCCACCAGCGCTACCGCTACGAGGACATCCACCGCGACCTCGGCCTGGTCGGCGACCGCAAGCGGCTGTGGGGCCCCGAGGTCAACCTCATCATGTACGGCGAGCCGCTGGACTTCGCCGGCCACCCGGCCACCGTGCGCGGCTTCTCGGTCGGCCCGGAGGAGGACCTCTCCCTCATCGTCGACAACCGCGCCCCCGGCGACGGCTTCCTGATCGACTTCCACGCCAACGCCGACCTCTACACCCCCGAGGCGGTCGCCGCCCACGGCGAGGCGCTCACCGGCTTCCTCGCCGCCCTCGCGGCCACCGAGCCGGGCGCCGCACTGGAGAGCGTCCCGCTGGCCGTACCGGCCCAGTGGACGCCGCCGGCCGCACAGCCCGCGCAGCAGAACACCGGCACGGGCCCGCGCGCCGCCTACCGCGCCCCCGGCACCCCGCGCGAGGAGGCCCTGTGCGCCCTGCTGGCCGAGGTGCTCAAGGCCGACCGGGTCGGCATGGACGACAACTTCTTCGAGCTGGGCGGACACTCCCTGACCGCCATCCGCCTGCTCGGCCGCATCCGCGAGGAGTTCGGCAGCGAGCTGTCCATCCGCACCGTCTTCGAGTCGCCCACCCCCGCGGGCCTGCTCGCCCTCCTGGACGGCTCCGGCACCCGGCGGCTGCCGCTCGCGCCGCTGGCCCGCCCGGACGCCCTGCCGCTCTCCCTCACCCAGCAGCGGCTGTGGCTGGTCAACCGCCTCCAGGGCCCCTCCGGCGCCTACAACATGGGCCTGGCCCTGCGCCTGACGGGCCGCCTGGACCGCGCCGCGCTCGCCCGCGCCGTCGAGGACGTCCTCACCCGCCACGAGTCGCTGCGCACCTACTTCCCCGAGACCGACGGCCGGCCCCGGCAGGAGATCCTCTCCCCGCAGGACGCCGCCCGCCGGGTCGCGCTGCAGGAGCAGGCCACCGACCCCGCCGACCTCGACGCCACCGTCGCCGCGGTCGTCGCCGAGGGCTTCGACCTCACCGCCGGCCTCGCCGTACGCCCCCGGCTGCTGGTCCTCGGCCCCGAGGACCACGTCCTGCTCGTCGTGCTGCACCACATCGTCGCCGACGGGCTGTCGCTGGCCCCCCTCGCCCGCGACCTGGGCCGCGCCTACACCGCCCGTACGGCCGGCGAGGCCCCGCAGTTCGCGCCGCTGCCCGTGCAGTACGCCGACTACACGCTGTGGCAGCACGAGGTCCTCGGCGACGACGGCGACCCCGACAGCCCCCTGGGCCGGCAGCTCGCGCACTGGACGCGCACCCTCGCCGGCCTGCCCGAGGAGCTCGACCTGCCGCTGGACCGGCCCCGGCCGAGCGTGCCGAGCCAGCGCGGCGACATCGTCCGCTTCGAGATCCCCCCGGCCCTGCACGGCCGCCTCGCCGACCTCGCCCGCGCCCGCGGCGCGAGCCTGTTCATGGTGCTGCAGAGCGCGGTGGCCGTCCTGCTGAGCAAGCTCGGCGCCGGCACCGACATCCCGCTGGGCAGCGCGGTGGCCGGCCGCGGCGACACCCGCCTGGACGACCTCGTCGGCTGCTTCGTCAACACCGTCGTCTACCGCAACGACGTCTCCGGCAACCCCACCGTCGCCGAACTGATCGACCGCGCCCGCGAGATGGCGCTGGCCGCGCACGCCCACCAGGACGTGCCCTTCGAGCGGCTCGTCGAGGCGCTCAACCCCGAGCGCTCCCTGGCCCGCAACCCGCTGTTCCAGGTCATGATGGACGTCCAGACCCCGGCCGAGTCCACGCTGGAGCTGCCGGGCCTGGTCGCGACCCCCCAGCAGGTCGACCCCGGCGTCACCAAGATCGACCTGCTGTTCGGCCTCGACGAGCGGTCCGCCGGCCACGAGGCCCCGGCCGGCATCGGCGGGCGCCTGGAGTACAGCACCGACCTGTTCGACCGGGCCACCATCGAGGCGATGAGCGGCCGCCTGGTGCGGGTGCTGGAGGCCTTCACCGCCGACAGCGGCACCCGCCTCGCCGACATCGACGTGCTGACCGCCGGCGAACGCCACCAGGTCACCCGCGCGTTCAACCGGGCCCCCGTGGTGGAGCCCGAGGCGCCGCTGCCCGCCCTCTTCGAGGCGCAGGCCGCCCGCACCCCCGGCGCCGTCGCCCTCGCCGAGGGCGCGCAGAGCTGGACGTACGCCGAGCTCAACGCCCGCGCCAACCGGCTCGCGCACGCGCTGATCGCCGCCGGCGCCGGCCCCGAGGAGCGCGTCGCGGTGCTGCTGCCCCGCTCGGCCGACCTGGTCGTCGCGCTGCTGGCGGTGCTGAAGTCCGGTGCCGCCTACGTCCCGGTCGACCCCGACTACCCGGCCGAGCGCGTCGCCTACATGCTCACCGACTCCGCCCCCGCCCTCGTCGTGGCCGCCCCCGCCACCCGCGACGCCGTCCCCGCCGGCCTGCCCGTCCTCGACGTGACCGCCGAGCACGCCGCACCCGGTCACGACGTGCGCGACGACGACCGCACCCGCCCGCTCGACCTCGACCACCCGGCGTACGTCATCTACACCTCCGGCTCCACCGGCCGCCCCAAGGGCGTCGTGGTGACCCACCGGTCGGTGGCCGTCTACCTGAGTTACGCCCGCGAGCGCTACCCGTCGGTGGCCGGCGGCGCCCTGCTGCACTCGCCGGTCTCCTTCGACCTGACCGTCACCGCCCTGTACGCCCCGCTGATCACCGGCGGCGCGGTACGCGTCACCGCCCTGGAGGGCCCCGGCACCGGCGCACCGCGCCCGGCCTTCCTCAAGGCCACCCCCTCCCACCTGGCCCTGCTGGGCGTGCTGCCCGAGGAGTTCGCCCCCACCGGCGAACTGGTCGTCGGCGGCGAGATGCTGCTGGGCGAGGTCGTGGACGAGCTGCGCCGGGTGCGGCCCGGGATCACGGTCGTCAACGAGTACGGCCCGACCGAGGCCACCGTCGGCTGCGTGGAGTACCGCATCGGCCCGGACGAGGACGTCCCCGGCGGCCCGGTGCCCATCGGCCGGCCCATGTGGAACTCCACCATCCATGTCCTGGACGCGGCCCTGACGCCGCTGCCGCCGGGCGTGGCGGGCGAGATCTACATCGGCGGCGGCCAGCTGGCCCGCGGCTACCTGGGCCGGCCCGCGCTGACCGCCGAGCGGTTCGTCGCCGACCCCTACGGCCCGCCCGGCGCCCGCATGTACCGCACCGGCGACGTGGGACGCTGGCGCGCCGACGGCGAGCTGGAGTACCTCGGCCGCACCGACGACCAGATCAAGCTGCACGGCTTCCGCATCGAACTCGGCGAGGTCGAGGCCGTCCTCGCCCGCCACCCCGGCGTCTCGCGCGCCGCCGCCACCGTGCGCGAGGACACCCCCGGCCACAAGCAGCTCGTCGGCTACGTCGTGCCCGCCGACGGCACCACCCTCGACGAGGCCGGCGTCCTCGCCCACGCCGCGGGCCCGCTGCCCGCCCACATGGTGCCGGCCGCCGTCGTCGTCCTGGACGACCTGCCGCTGACCCCCAACGGCAAGCTGGACCGGGGGGCCCTGCCCGCCCCGCAGTTCGAGGGCGCGGCCGGGCAGGACGCGGCGCCGCGCACCCCGCTGGAGGAGACCCTGGCCGGCCTGTTCGCCGACGTCCTCGGCCGCGAGGAGATCGGCGTCGACGACAGCTTCTTCGAACTGGGCGGCGACAGCATCGTCTCCATCCAGCTCGTCGCCCGCGCCCGCCGGCTGGGCCTGCAGCTGACCCCGAAGGAGGTCTTCGAGCTCAAGACGGTCGCGGCCCTGGCCGCGGCGGTCGCCGCGGCGACGCCGGCGGCCGAGGCCGCACAGCAGGCCGGCACCGGCCCGCTGCCCGCCACGCCCGTCATGCGCTGGCTGGAGGAGCGCGGCGGCGACGCCGACGCCTTCCACCAGTCGGCCCTGCTCCGGGTGCCTCCCGCCCTGGGCGAGCAGCACCTGGCCACCGCCCTGCAGGCCCTGCTCGACACCCACGACGCCCTGCGCACCCGCCGCGACCGCGGCGGCGAGCGCTGGACGTACGAGATCACCGCCCCCGGCAGCGTGGCCGCCGCCGGACTCGTGCGCCGCGTGGACGCCGCCGGCCTGGACGCCGCCGCCCTGCGCGCACTGATCGCCCACGAGGCCCGCGCCGCCTGGGGCCGACTCGCCCCGGACGCCGGGGTGATGGCCCAACTCGTCTGGTTCGACGCCGGAGCCGCCCCCGGGCGCCTGCTGCTGGCCGTCCACCACCTGGTCGTCGACGGCGTCTCCTGGACCGTCCTGCTGCCCGACCTGCGGGCCGCATGGGAGGCGGCGGCCGAGGGCAAGACACCGCAGCTCGCCCCCGTCGGCACCCCGCTGCGCCACTGGGCGCAGCTGCTCACCGAGCAGGCCGCCGAGCGCGCGGGCGAGGCGGAGCTGTGGGCCGACGTCCTGCGCCTGCCCGCCCCGCGGCTGACCGACCGCACGCTGGACGCGGAGCTCGACACCGCCTTCGCCGCCCGGCACCTGACCCACACCCTGCCGCCCGAGGTCACCGGACCCCTGCTGCACACCGCCCCCGGCGCCCTGAACGCCGGCGTCCACGAAGTGCTGCTGACCGCCCTGACCCTGGCCGTCGAGCACTGGCGCGAGCGCCGCGGCCAAGGCGGCGCCGACGGCCTCCTGGTCGACGTCGAGGGCCACGGCCGGCAGGACATCGCCGACGGCCTCGACCTCAGCCGGACCGTCGGCTGGTTCACCACCATCCACCCCGCACGCCTGGCCACCGGCGTCACCGACCGGGCCGACGTCTGGGCCGCCGGCCCCGAGGCCGGCCGGGCCCTGCGCGCCGTGAAGGAACAGCTGCGCGCCGCGCCCGACGCCGGCCTCGGCCACGGGCTGCTGCGCCACCTCGACCCGCACACCGCACCGCGCCTGGCCGCCCTGGCCAGCGCCGACGTGCTCTTCAACTACCTGGGCCGCAGCCCGGCCCCCGGCGGCGACTGGAGCCCGGCCCCCGAGACCGACGAGGTCCTCGCCGAGGGCGCCGACCTGCCCCTGTCCCACCTGCTGGAGATCAACGCGGTCGTCCACGACCACCCCGACGGACCGCGCCTGGTGGCCACCTGGACCTGGCCCGGCCGGCTGCTGCCCGAACCCGCCGTCCGCGAACTGGCGGACACCTTCTTCCGCGCCCTGCGCGCCCTGACCGACCACGCCGACCGGCCCGACGCCGGCGGCTGGAGTCCGTCGGACCTGGCGCTGGTGGAGCTTTCCCAAGACGAGATCGACGGCCTCGAAGCCGAGTGGAGGACGCTGTAATGACGAAGCCGGGTCCCGAGGACATCCTTCCGCTGTCCCCGCTCCAGGAGGGGCTGCTCTTCCACGCGCTGTACGACGAGACCGGCGACGACGTCTACACCGTGCAGGTCGTGCTCGACCTCGGCGGTGGCCTCGACGCACCGACGCTGCGCACCACCGCCCAGGCGCTGCTGGACCGCCACGCCAACCTGCGGGTGGGCTTCCTGCACCCCAAGCAGAGCCGGCCCGTGCAGGTCGTCGCCCGGCAGGCCGACCTGCCCTGGCAGGAGGACGACCTGCGCGCCCTCGACGCCACCGGGCGCGAGGCCGAGGCGGCCCGCATCCAGGCCGAGGAGAAGGCCCACCCCTTCGACCTCGCCCGCCCGCCGCTGATGCGCTACCGGCTGCTGCGGCTCGCCGACGACTCCTGGCGCCTGCTGTGCACCTTCCACCACATCCTGCTCGACGGCTGGTCCACCTCCGTCCTGCTCGGCGAGCTCTTCGAGACCTACGCGGCCGGCGGCGACGCCTCCGTCCTGCCGCCGGTCACCCCCTTCCGCCAGCACCTGGCCCACCTCGCCCGGCAGGACCACAAGGCCGCCGAGAACGCCTGGCGCGAGGCCCTCGCCGGCATCGACGCACCCACCCGGCTGGTGCCCTCCGACCCCGGCCGCGCCGTGGTCCACCCCCGGCAGCTCGCCGTGGAGCTGTCGGTGCAGGAGACCGAGGCGCTCTCGGCCCGGCTGCGCTCCAGCGACCTGACCTTCTCCAGCGCCGTGCACGGCTCCTGGGCGCTGCTGCTGTCGGTCCTCACCGGCCGCGACGACGTCGTCTTCGGCACCGTCGTCTCCGGCCGGCCGCCGGAGGCCCCCGGCGTCGAGCGCATGGTCGGCATGCTCATCAACACCCTCCCGGTGCGGGTGCGCCTGCACAACGGCGACTCGCTGCGCGACGTCCTGGCCCGGCTGCAGGCCGAGCACCTGGAGATGTCCGCCCACCAGTTCACGGGCATGCGCGACATCCACCGGCTCTCCGGCCACCCCGAACTCTTCGACACCTACGTGGCGTTCGAGAACTTCCCCTTCGACCTGCAGGACCTGCGCGACCTCGCCGGCGGGCTGACCATCGACGGCTTCGACGTCCTGGACGCCAACCACTACCCGCTGTGCCTGGTCTCCCACGTCCACGAGGGACGGCTGCGGCTGCTGCTGAACTACCGCCCCGACCTCTTCGACCGTGAGCAGGTGGAGGTCGTCGGCGACCGCCTGGTGCGGCTGCTGCACACCCTCACCGAGGATCCCGCGCGCACGGTGGCCGGCCTGAACCTGCTCACCGACGGCGAGCGCGAGCGCCTTCTCGCCGCCCGCGACGCAGGCCCGGCCGTCACCCCCGCCACCTTCCCCCAGCTGTTCGCCGCCCAGGTCGCCCGTACCCCGGACGCCATCGCCGTCGAGGCCGCCGGCACCTCGCTGACCTACGCCGAACTGGCCGAGCGCACCGACGAGCTGGCCGCCCGCCTGGCCGCCCTGGGCGTGGGCCCCGAGCAGACGGTGGCCCTGGTGCTCGGCCGCTCGGTCGAGTCGGTCGTCGCCTCCCTGGCCGTGATGAAGGCCGGCGCCGCCTACCTGCCCGTCGACCCCGACTACCCGGCCGAGCGCATCGCGTTCATGTTCGGCGACGCCCGTCCGGCCGTGGCCCTGACCACCTCCGCGTACGCCGGTGCGGTGCCCGACGGCACCCGGGCGATCCGGCTCGACGAGCCGGCCGCCGCAGCCGACCTGCCGGTCCCCGCCGGGCCGCTCACCCTCGCCTCGCCCGCGTACGTCATCTACACCTCCGGCTCCACCGGTGTGCCCAAGGGCGTCGTCGTCACCCACGCCGGCCTCGCCGCGTTCGCCGCCACCGAGCGCGAGCGCTTCGCCGCGGACGAACACAGCCGCGTCCTGCAGTTCTCCTCGCCCAGCTTCGACGCCTCCGTCCTGGAGCTGTGCCTGGCGCTGACCAGCGGCGCCACCCTCGTCGTCCCGGAGCCCGGGCCGCTGGCCGGCGAGCCGCTCGCCGACGTCCTCGCCACCCGCGCCGTCACCCACGCCCTCATCCCGCCGGCCGCACTCGCCAGCGTGCCCGCCGCCGAACTGCCCGCCTTCGCCTGCCTGATCGTCGGCGGCGACGCCACCTCGCCGGAGCTCGTGGCCCGCTGGGCCCCCGGCCGCCGCATGGTCAACGCCTACGGACCCACCGAGTCGACCGTCGCCGTCTCCATCAGCACACCGCTGGAGGCCACCGGCCAGACCCCGCCGATCGGCGCCCCCGTGCACGACACGCGCGCCTACGTCCTCGACGGCGCCCTGCGCCTGGTGCCGCAGGGCACCGCCGGCGAGCTGTACGTCGCCGGGGCCGGCCTGGCCCGCGGCTACCTCGGCCGGCCCGCCCTGACCTCCGAGCGCTTCGTCGCCGACCCGTTCGGCGCGCCGGGGGAGCGGATGTACCGCACCGGCGACCTGGTGCGGCTGCGCGCGGACGGCCAGCTGGAGTTCGTCGGCCGCGCCGACGACCAGGTCAAGATCCGCGGCTTCCGCATCGAGCTCGGCGAGATCGAGAACGTCCTCGCCCGGCACGAGGCCGTCGCCGCGGCCGCCGTCGTCGCCCACGAGGCCCAGCCGGGCGTCAAGCAGCTCGTCGCCTACGCCGTGCCCGCCGCGGGCCCCCTGGACACCGACGCCCTGCGCGAGCACGTCGCCGCCGTCCTGCCCGAGTACATGGTCCCCGCCCTCGTCGTCCCCCTCGACGCGCTGCCGCTGACCGTCAACGGCAAGCTGGACCGCAAGGCCCTGCCCGCCCCGCAGTTCGCCGCAGCCGCCGGCCGCGCCCCCGAGGGCGCGCGCGAGGAGCTGCTCGCCACCCTCTTCGCCGAGGTCCTGGGCCTGGAGAAGGTCGCCGTCGACCAGAGCTTCTTCGAGCTCGGCGGCGACAGCATCGGCTCCATCCAGCTCATCAGCCGCGCCCGCAAGGCGGGCCTGCGCTTCACGCCCCGCGACGTGTTCACCCACAAGACCGTCGAGGCGCTCGCCGCCGTCGCCACCGAGGCCACCGCCCCGGCGCGCCGCCGCGCCCCCTCCGACGGCGTCGGCGCGGTGCCCCTGACCCCGATCGTCCACTGGTTCAGCGAACACAGCGGCCCCGACCCCCGCTTCAGCCAGGCCATGTCGCTGCCGGTGCCCGCGGGCCTGGACACCGAGCGCGTCACCGCCGTCCTGCAGACCTTCCTCGACCACCACGACGCGCTGCGGATCAAGCTCACCCGCATCGAGGACATCGGCGAGTGGACGCTGGAGATCACCGCACCCGGCACCGTCCCCGCCGCCGCGTGCCTGCACCGCGCCGACGTCGCCGGCCTGGACGAGGACGCCCTGCGCGCGGCCGCCGAGCGGGAGTTCGCCGCCGCCCAGCAGCGCCTCGACGCCGAGGCCGGCCGCATGGTCCAGGCCGTCTGGCTGGACGCCGGGGCGTCCGCCCCCGGCCGGCTGCTGCTGGTCGTCCACCACCTGTCCGTCGACGGCGTCTCCTGGCGCATCCTGCTGCCCGAGGTCTCCGCCGCCCTGGAGGCCGCCGCCCGGGGCACCTCCTTCACCCCCGAGCCCGTCGGCACCTCCTTCCGCCGCTGGGCCCAGCACCTGACCGCGGCCGCCGGCGAGAGCGCCCGCCTGCGCGAACTGCCCCTGTGGCGCGAGATCCTCGCCACTGACGACCCGCTGCTGACCGACCGCCCGCTCGACCCGCAGCGCGACACCCTCGCCGGCGCGGCCCACCTCACCGTGCACCTGCCCGCCGAGATCACCGAGCCGCTGCTGGGCCGCGTCCCGGCCGCGTTCACCGCGCAGATCAACGACGTGCTGCTCACCGCGCTCGCCGTCGCCGTCGCCGGCTGGCGCCGCGACCGCGGCGTGGGCGAGGACTCCGCCGTGCTCGTCGGCCTGGAGGGCCACGGCCGCGAGGACATCCTCGACGGCGCCGACCTCTCGCGCACCGTCGGCTGGTTCACCAGCCTCTACCCCGTGCGCCTCGACCCGGGCGCGGCCGCCGCGGCCGGCACCCCCGAGGCCCTCGTCGGCGCCCTGAAGGCCGTCAAGGAACAGCTGCGGGCCATCCCCGACAACGGCATCGGCTTCGGCCTGCTGCGCTACCTCAACCCGCGCACCGCCGTGCAGCTCGCCAAGTACCCCGAGCCGCAGATCGGCTTCAACTACCTCGGCCGCATCGGCGGCGACGGCGAGGCGGGGGAGAGCGGCCTGGGCGGCGGCGCCGATGCGGCCACCCCGCTGCCGTACGCCCTGACCGCCAACGCCGTCACCGAGACCCACGCCGACGGCCCGCGCCTGGCCGCCACCTGGACCTGGCCCGGCGAGCTGCTCACCGAGCACGACGTGCGGCAGCTGGCCGAGGCGTGGTTCACGGGCTTGCGCGCCCTCGTCGAGGCCGCCGCCGAGCCCACCGCCGGCGGCCTGGTCCCCTCCGACCTGCCGCTGGTCGACCTCACCCAGGAGGAGATCGGCCGCCTGGAGAAGGCCCGGCCGCAGCTGAGCGACATCTGGCCGCTCTCCCCGCTGCAGGAGGGCCTGCTCTTCCACACCGAGTACGACCAGCAGGCCGAGGACGTCTACATCACCCGCCTCGCCCTGGACGTGCGCGGCGAGCTGGACACCGAGGCGCTGCGCGCCGCCGTCGCCGCCCTGCTGGAGCGGCACGCCAGCCTGCGCGCCTGCTTCCACCGCACCGCCGACGGCACGCCCGTCCAGCTGGTGCCGGCCGCGGTCGAACTGCCCTGGGCCGAGCAGGACCTGTCCCACCTCGGCGAGGAGGAGCAGCGCGCCGAACTCGACCGGCTGCTGACCGCCGAGCGCGCCCACCGCTTCGACCCCGAGCACCCGCCCCTGCTGCGCTTCACCCTCATCAAGCTCGGCCCCGACACCCACCGGCTGCTGTTCGCCGCCCACCACCTGCTGCTCGACGGCTGGTCGGCGCCGGTCCTCGCCGGTGAGCTCTTCGAGCTGTACGGGCGGCGCGGCGACGCCTCCGCGCTGCCGCCGGTCGCCCCGTACAAGGACTACCTCGCCTGGCTCGCCGCCCAGGACCGCACCGCCGCCGAGGAGGCGTGGCGCACCGCCCTGGCCGGCGTCGAGGAGCCCACCCTCGTCGCCCCCGGCGCCGCCGCCCACCCCGCGGCGCTGCCCGGGCGCATCGCCGACGAGCTGCCCGAGGAGCTGCACACCGCCCTGACCGCGGCCGCCCGCAGCCACGGACTGACCGTCAACGCCGTCGTCCAGGGCGCCTGGGGCATCGTGCTGGCCGGTCTGACCGGCCGCGACGACGTGCTCTTCGGCGAGACCGTCTCCGGCCGGCCGGCCGAGCTGCCCGGCGTGGAGTCGATGGTCGGCCTGTTCAGCAACACCGTCCCCGTGCGGGTGCAGGTCGACCCCGCCGCCTCCCTGCTGGGCACGCTCTCCCGCGTCCAGGAACGGCGTGTGGACCTGCTCGCCCACCACTACCTGGGTCTGGCCGACATCCAGCGTACCGCGGGCCTGCCCACCCTCTTCGACACCGCCGTCGTCTTCGAGAACTTCCCCACCGACGACCGGCAGGAGGCCCACGGCCTGGCCCTGTCCGAGGTCGACACCAAGGGCGACAACCACTACCCGCTGGGCATGGTGGTGATGCAGGACGAGCAGCACACCGTCCTCAACTGGTACTACCGCGCCGACCTGCTGGACGAGGGCCTCGTCGGCTCCCTGACCCGGCAGCTGCGCAGCGTGCTGCAGACGTTCGTCACCGCCCCGCACACCCCCGTCGGCCGGCTCGCCCTGCTCGACGAGCAGGAGCACGCCCGCATCACGGCCGCCGCGACCGGCGTCGCCGTACCGGCCTCCACGGCCGTGGTGCCCGAGCTGATCGAGGCCCAGGCCCGGCGCACCCCCGACGCGATCGCCCTGGCCGACGCGGCCGGCACCGAGCTCACCTACGCCGAGCTCGACGCCCGCGCCAACCGCCTCGCCCGCCTCCTGCTCGCCCGGGGCGCAGGCCCCGAGCAGCTGGTGGCCGTGGCCATGCCCCGCTCGGCCGAGCTCGTCGTCACCCTCCTCGCCGTGCTCAAGTCGGGTGCCGCGTACGTGCCCGTGGACCCGGCCTACCCGGCCGAGCGCATCGCCTACCTGCTCGCCGACGCCCGGCCCCGCCTGGTGGTCACCACCCGCGAGGCCGCCGGCGCCCTGCCGGAGAGCGGCATCGAGCGCCTGGTGCCGGAGGAAGAGGACCTCGCCGGCCACTCGGCCGCCGCCCTCACCGACGCCGACCGCCCCGCGCCCCTGACCCCCGCCCACCCGGCGTACGTCATCTACACCTCCGGCTCCACCGGCCGCCCCAAGGGCGTGGTGGTCGAGCACCGCTCCGTCGTCGACTACCTGGGCTGGACCTCCCTGGTCTACCCCGGCGCGGCCGGCCGCGCGCTGCTGCACTCGCCGGTCTCCTTCGACCTCACCGTCACCGCGCTGTTCACCCCGCTCACCGTCGGCGGCACCGTGCTGATCGCCGCCCTGGAGGAGGACGCGCAGCTCACCGGCCGCTTGGCCGCGGCCCCCGTCACCTTCATGAAGGCCACCCCCAGCCACCTGCCGCTGCTGGGCGCCCTGCCCGAGGCGTACTCGCCCGCCGGCGAACTCCTCCTCGGCGGCGAGGCCCTGCTCGGCGAGGCCCTCGCACCCTGGCGCGAACGGCATCCGGACGCCACCGTCTGGAACGTCTACGGCCCCACCGAGGCCACCGTCAACGCCACCGAGTACCGCATCGAGCCCGGCACGCCCCTGCCCGCCGGCGCCGTGCCCATCGGCCGGCCGCAGGGCAACGTCCGGGCGTACGTCCTGGACGCGGCGCTGCGCCCGGTGCCGGACGGCGTGACCGGCGAGCTCTACCTCGCCGGCGCCTGCCTGGCCCGCGGCTACCTCGGCCGCCCCGGCCTGACCGCCGAGCGCTTCACCGCCGACCCGCACGGACCGGCCGGCGCCCGGATGTACCGCACCGGCGACCTGGCCCGCCGGCTGCCCGACGGCAACCTCGTCTTCGCCGGCCGCGCCGACGACCAGGTCAAGATCCGCGGCCACCGCGTCGAGCTCGGCGAGGTCGCCGCGGCCGTCGCCGCGCTGCCCGGCGTCGCCGCCCAGGCCGTCGTCGTGCGCGACGGCGGCGACGGCGGCGCCCGCCTGCTCGCCTACGCCGTGCCCGCCGAGGACACCGCGCTCGACGGTGCGGCGCTGCGCGAGCGGCTCGCCCTGACCCTGCCCGAGTACCTGGTGCCCGATGCCGTCGTGGTGCTGCCCGCGCTGCCGCTGACCGTCAACGGCAAGCTGGACCGCGCGGCACTGCCCGAGCCGGAGTTCACCGCCGCAGGCACCGCCCGCGCCCCGCGCACCCCGCAGGAGGAGATCCTGTGCGCCCTGTTCGCACAGGTCCTCGACCTGCCGGAGACGGGCGTGGACGACGACTTCTTCGCCCTCGGCGGCAACTCCCTGTCCGCCGTACGGCTGCTGAGCCGGGTCCGCTCGGCCTTCGGCGCCGAGGTCGACGTGCGCGCCGTCTTCGAGGCACCCACGCCCGCCCGGCTCGCCGCCCGCCTCGGCGGCGGGGCCGGCACCGAGCGCCCGGCCCCGGCCGCCGGGAAGCGACCCGAGGAGATCCCGCTGTCCTTCGCCCAGCGCCGCCTGTGGTTCCTCGGCCGGCTGGAGGGCCCCTCCGCCGCGTACAACATCCCCATCGCCGTCCGCCTGACCGGCCGCCTCGACACCGGCGCCCTGGAAGCGGCCGTCGCCGACGTCGTCGCCCGGCACGAGAGCCTGCGCACCGTCTTCCCCGACACCCGGGGCGTCCCGCGCCAGCAGATCCTCGCCCCGGCGGACGCCCGCGTGCCGCTGCAGACCGTGCACACCGGCCCCGAGGAGCTCGCAGAGGCGCTGCGCCGGGAGGCCGCCCGCGGCTTCGACCTGGCCGGCGACCTCCCGCTGCGGGCCGTGCTGTTCACCGTCTCCGCCACCGAGCACGTCCTGCTGCTCAACGTCCACCACATCGCCTCCGACGGCTGGTCCAACGCCCCCCTCGCCCGGGACCTGTCCACCGCCTACGCCGCCCGGCACGCCGGACGGGCCCCGGCCTTCGCGCCGCTGCCCGTGCAGTACGCGGACTACGCCCTGTGGCAGCAGGAACTGCTCGGCGACGAGAACGACCCGGACAGCCTCGCCGCACGGCAACTGGCCTTCTGGCGCGAAACCCTCGAGGGCGCGCCGGCGACGCTGGAGCTGCCCACCGACCGGCCCCGGCCGGCCGAGGCATCCTCCGAGGGCGCCACCGTCGAGTTCACCCTCGACGCCGCCCTGCACGCCCGCCTCGCCGAGCTGGCCCGCACCCACCAGGTGAGCCTGTTCATGGTCGCCCAGGCGGCCCTGGCCGCCCTGCTCACCCGGCTCGGCTGCGGCACCGACATCCCCGTCGGCACGGCCGTGGCCGGCCGCGGCGACGAGGCGCTGGAGGAGCTCGTCGGCTTCTTCGTCAACACCCTCGTGCTGCGCACCGACGTCTCCGGCGACCCCGCCTTCACCGAGCTCCTGGCCCGGGTCCGCGCCGCCGACCTGGCCGCGTACGCCCACCAGGACCTGCCGTTCGAGCGGCTGGTCGACGCGCTCGCCCCGGCCCGCTCCACCGCGCACACCCCGCTGTTCCAGGTCTTCCTGGCCTTCCAGAACAACGCCGCGGCGCGCCTGGAGCTGCCGGGCCTCGCGGCCGAGCCCGCCGACATCGCCCTCACCTCGGCCAAGACCGACCTCGGCCTGGAACTGGCCGAGACCCTCGGCGAGGACGGCCGGCCCGCCGGGCTGCGCGGCCTGCTCAGCTACCGCACCGACCTGTTCGACGAGGACACCGCCCACTCGCTGGCCGCCCGCTACGCCGCCCTGCTCGATGCGGTCGCCACCGACCCGCAGCTGCCCGTCAGCCGCATCGACCTGCTCCCGCCGGCCGAGCGGCACCGGCTGCTGGACGAGGTGAACGACACCGCCCGCGAGGTCCCGGCCGCGACCTTCCCGGCCCTGTTCGAGCAGCGCGCGGCCGCCGCGCCCGGCCACCCGGCCGTGCTGGCCGGCACCGAGCAGCTGACGTACGCCGAGCTCAACGAGCGGGCCAACCGGTGGGCGCACTGGTTCATCGGCCGCGGCATCGGGCCGGAGGACCGCGTGGTCGTGGCCGTCCCGCGCTCGCCGGAGTGGCTCGCCGTCACCCTCGGCGTCCTCAAGGCCGGCGCCGCCTACGTCCCGGTCGACCCCGGCTACCCGGCCGAGCGCATCGCCTACCTCACCGGCGACGCCCGCCCGGCCCTCGTCCTGACCACCGCGCCGGCCGACGGCTTCGCCCAGGACGGGCCCGTGCCCGTCACCGCCGTCGACGCGCCCGACGTGCGCAAGGCGCTCGCCGCCCTGCCCGCCACCGACCCGGCCGACGCCGACCGCACCCGCCCGCTGCACCTGGACCACCCGGCGTACGTCATCTACACCTCCGGCTCCACCGGCCGCCCCAAGGGCGTCCTCGTCACGCACCGCGGCATCGCGAGCCTGGCCGGAGCGCACGCCGAGCGGTTCGCCGTCGACGCCACCAGCCGCATCCTGCAGGCCGTCTCGCCCAGCTTCGACGTCTCCGTCGCCGACCTGGCCACCGCCCTGCTCACCGGTGCCACGCTCGTCCTGCCGCAGGGCCACCGGTCCCCGGCCGGCGAGGAACTGGCCGCGCTCGTCACCGAACACGGCATCACCCACCTGCAGGTGACCGCCGGTGTCCTGGCCACCCTGCCCCGCACCGACCTGCCCACCCTGCGCACCCTCGCCGTCGGCGGCGAGGCCTGCCCGCCCGACCAGGTCGCCCACTGGTCCCGCGGCCGTCGGCTGATCAACGCCTACGGGCCCAGCGAGGCCACCGTCGCCGCCACCATGAGCCGGCCGCAGACCGGAGCGGTGCACCCGCCCATCGGAACGCCGCTGTGGAACACCCGGGCCTATGTGCTCGACGCCTTCCTGCGCCCGGTCCCGGCCGGCGTCACCGGCGAGCTGTACCTCGCCGGCGACGGCCTGGCCCGCGGCTACCTCGGGCGCCCCGGCCTGACCGCCGAGCGGTTCGTCGCCGACCCGTTCGGCCCCGCCGGCGGCCGGCTGTACCGCACCGGCGACCTGGTGCGCTGGAACGCCGACGGCGAGCTGGAGTTCGCCGGCCGGGCCGACGACCAGGTCAAGATCCGCGGCTTCCGCATCGAACTCGGCGAGATCGAGGCCGTCCTCGCCGGCCACCCCGAGGCCGCGCACACCGCCGTCACCGTCCACCGCGACGCCACCGGCCGCGAGGCGCTCGCCGCCTACGTCGTCCCGGCACCCGGCGCCGCACCCACCACCGAGTCGCTGCGCGAGCACCTGGCGCGGCAGCTGCCCGAGTACATGGTCCCCGCCACCTTCACCCCGCTCGCCGAACTCCCCCTCAGCGCCAACGGAAAGGTCGACCGCCGGGCCCTGCCCGACCCCGCACCCCTCACCCGCACCACCGGCCGCGCCCCGCGCGACGCCAAGGAACAGCTGCTGTGCGAGCTGATCGGCGACCTGCTCGGCATCGCCACCGTCACCATCGACGACGGCTTCTTCGACCTGGGCGGCGACAGCATCGTCTCCATCCAGCTGGTCAGCCGGGCCCTGGAGGCCGGCGTGGAGTTCACGGCCGCCGACGTGCTGCGCCACCGCACGATCGAGGAACTGGCCGCGGCCGCCACCGGCCCGCAGCCCGCCTCCGAGCCGCCGGCCGACGACGCCGGCACCGGCGAGGTCCCGCTCGGCCCGGCCGCGCACGCCCTGCGCGAACGCGGCGGCCCCGTCGGCCGCTCGGTGGCCACCGCCGTCCTCGCCCTGCCCCCGGGCACCCCGCACGAGCGGGTCACCGGGACCGTCCAGGCCCTGCTCGACCACCACGACGCGCTGCGGCTGCGCCTGCACCGCCGCGCCGGCAACCTCGTGTGGAACCTGGAGGTCCTCCCGCGCACCGAGGTCCGTGCCGAGGCCCTGGTGACCCGCGTCGCCGCCGACGGCACGGACGCCGCCGCCCGGGCCGCCCTGCTCGCCGAGCAGGAGGCCGCCGCCCGCGACGCCGTCGACCCCGAGGCGGGCACCGTCCTGCACGCCGTCTGGCTCGACGGCGGCGCGACGCAGGACCACCTCCTGGTGCTCGCGGTGCACCACCTCGCCGCCGACCCCGCCTCCTGGCGGATCCTCACCGAGGACCTGCGCACCGCCCACCGGGCCCTGGCCGCGGGCCGTACGCCCCAGCTGCCGCCCGTGGTCACCCCCTACCGGGCCTGGGCCGAGGCCACCGCCGCCGCGGCCGCCGACCCCGGCCTGATCGACGAGCTGGAGCAGTGGACGCAGGTCGTCGGCACCGACACCGCGCCCCTGGCCGGCCGCCCCCTCGACCCGAGCCGGGACACCGCGGCCACCGCCCGCCACCACGACGTCGCCCTCGGCGCCGAGGAGTCCCGCGCCCTGCTGGACGCCGTCCCGGAGCGCTTCGGCACCGGCGTGCAGGAGGTCCTGCTGGGCGCCCTGACCACCGCCGTCGGCCGGTGGCGCGCCCGCCGCGGCCGCCCCGGCGGCAGCGCGGTCCTGGTCGCGCTCGACGCCGACGACCGCACCCCGGCCGCCGGCGACGTCACCCGCACCGTGGGCCGCGTCGGCGCCCCGTACCCCGTCCGCCTCGGCGACACCGCCGAACCGGCGGCCACCGGCGCCGCGGCGGCCCTGGTCAAGCAGGTCAAGGAGCAGCTCGCCGCCGTCCCCGGCCACGGCCTGGGCCACGGACTGCTGCGCCACCTCAACCCGCAGACGGTCCCGCTGCTCGCCCCGCTCGCCGCGCCGCAGGTGCGCTTCGGCCACCGGGGCACCTGCGCGGCGGCGCTCGCCGACGGCTCCGTGCCGCTCGACGCCACGGGCTCGGTGCGCGAGACGGTCCTCGAGGACCCGGCCATGCCGCTCGCCCACGCCCTCGACGTCGACGTCCGCGTGGTCGAGCACCCCGGCGGCGCGCGCCTCGCGGCCCGCTGGACCTGGCCCGCCGAGCTGTTCGCGGAAGGGGACGTCGAGGAACTGGCCGGCCTGTGGCACGAGGCGCTCACGGAGCTCGCCGCCGACGGGTCCGCCGCGGCCGGCCGCACGCCCTCCGACTTCCCGCTCGTCGCCCTCGAACAGCGCGACATCGACCTGCTGGAGCGCGACGGCCGCGCCCTGGCCGACGTCCTCCCGCTCGCACCGCTGCAGGAGGGCCTGCTCTTCCACTCCCTGTACGACCAGCGCGGAGCGGACGTCTACACCGTCCAGTTCGGCCTGGACCTCGAAGGCGACCCGAGCACCGACGTCCTGCGCGCGGCCGTCGGCGCCCTGCTGCGGCGCCACGCCAACCTGCGGGCCGGCTTCGCCCACGAAGGACTCTCCCGCCCCGTGCAGTTCATCCCCGCCGAGGCGGAGCTGCCCTGGAGCGAGAGCGACCTGTCCGCCCTGGGCGAGGCCGAGCGCACCGCCGAGGTCCGGCGGGTGATGCGCGAGGCCCGCGCCGAACGCTTCGACACCACCCGCCCGCCGCTGCTGCGCTGCGCCCTGCTGCGCCTGGGCGGCGGCCGGGCCCGGCTGGTGCTGACGCTGCACCACCTGCTGCTGGACGGCTGGTCCACGCCGATCCTGCTGGACGAGCTGATGCGGCTGTACGCCACCGGCGGTGACACCGCCGGCCTGCCCGAGGTCCGCCCCTACAGCGGCTACCTCGCCTGGCTGGGCCGGCAGGACGCGGCCGCCTCCGAGCGGGCCTGGCGCGCGGTGCTCGACGACACCGTCCGGCCCACCCTCGTCGCACCCGCCGACCCCGACCGGTCGGCGGTGGCCACCGAGAAGGTCTCCGTCACCTTCGGCGGCGACCTGGTGGCCGGGCTCACCGCCCTCGCCGGGCGGCACGGCACCACGATGAACACCGTGGTGCAGGCCGCCTGGGGGCTGCTGCTGGCCCGCCTCACCGGCCGCGACGACGTGGTCTTCGGCGCGACGGTCTCCGGCCGGCCCCCGCAGGTGCCCGGCATCGAGCGGATGGTGGGCCTGTTCATCAACACCGTCCCCGTCCGCGTCGGCCGCCGCCCCGGCGAGAGCGCCGCGGACGTGCTGCCCCGCCTGTGGGAGCAGCAGGTGGAGCTCACCGCCCACCAGCACATCCGGCTGGTCGACCTGCAGCGGATCGCCGGCAAGGGCGAACTCTTCGACACCCTGCTCGTCTTCCAGAACATCCCCGCCGACGGCGCCGGTTTCGGCGGCGAGCAGCAGGTGCGGGCGGTCGACCTGGAGATGAACGACGCCACCCACTACCCGCTCACCCTCGACGCCGGACTGGCCGGCGACCAGCTGCACTGCCGGCTGGGCTACCGGCCGGACCTGCTGACCAAGGAGGAGGCCGAGGCCGTCGCCGACGCCCTGCGCGAGGTGTTCGAGGACCTCGCCGCCGAGCCCGCGCGCCCCGCGGCCCCGGCCGGCGAGGACCCGCTGACCGCCTGGTGGGCCGGCGTCCGCGCCCGGTCCGCCGCCGGCACGCCGGCACCGCAGGCCGTCCCGCAGGCCGTCCCGCAGGCCGTCCCGCAGACCGTGGCCCCGGCGGATCCCGCCGCGTCCGCCGCCGACAAGGAGGCCGTCCTCGCCGCGCTCTTCGCCGAACTGCTCGGCGCCGAGGACGTCGGCCCCGACGCCGATTTCTTCGAACTCGGCGGCGACAGCATCGTCTCCATCCAGCTGGCCGGCCGCGCCCGCAAGGCGGGCCTGGTCATCAGCCTGCGGGACGTCTTCAAACACAAGACCGTCCGCGCCCTGGCCAGGATCGCCCGCGAGGAGACGGCCGCACCGGCCGGCGGGGCCGGCGACGACGGCGTCGGCGACCTCGCCCCGACCCCGGTCATGCACGACCTGTACGAGCAGGGCGGTCCCACCGACGCCGTGCACCAGGCCGCCCTGCTGCAGGTGCCCGCCGACTGCGACGAGCAGCGGCTGGCCGCCACCTTGCAGGCGGTCCTGGACCACCACGACATGCTGCGCTCGCGGATCGTCACCGGCCCGGGCGGCCGGCGCCTGGAGGTCGCCCCCCGCGGCACCGTCGAGGCGGCCGGGCTGCTCAGCCGCACCGACATCACCGGGGTGCCGCAGAAGGCGCTGATCGACGCGGTCGCCGCCGCCCAGCGCCGCGTCCAGGACGAACTCGCCCCGGCCGAGGGGGCGATGGTGCGTGCCGTCTGGTTCGACGCCGGCACCGCCCGGCCCGGCCGGCTGCTGGTCCTGGTGCACCACCTGGCCGTGGACGCGGTCTCCTGGCGGGTGCTGCAGGAGGACCTCAAGGCGGCCTGGGAGGCCGTCGCCGCCGGCCGCGAGCCCGCGCTCGAGCCCGTCGGCACCTCCTTCCGCCGCTGGTCGCAGCTGCTGACCGCACAAGCCGGCGATCCGGCCCGCACCGCCGAGCTGGACCTGTGGCGCGCGGTGCAGGACACCGCCGACCCGGTGCTCGCCGACCGCCGGCTCGACCCCGCCGTGGACGTCGTGGCCACCGCCCGGCAGCTGACCGTGACGCTGCCCGACGCGGTGACGGCGCCGCTGCTGGGCCGGGTGCCCGCCCTGTTCAACGCCACCGTCGACGAGGTGCTGCTGACGGCGCTCGCCCTGGCCGTCGGCCGCTGGCGCGGCGAACGCGGCGGCCCGGGCGGGGGAGCGGTGCTGATCGGCCTGGAGGGCCACGGCCGCGAGGAGATCGCCGACGGCGTCGACCTCTCGCGCACCGTCGGCTGGTTCACCAGCGTCTACCCGGTGGCCGCCGACCCCGGCGACCTGGCGCAGGAGGAGCTGTGGTCCGGCGGCCCGGCCCTCGGCACCGCGCTCAAGCGCGTCAAGGAGCAGCTGCGGACCATCCCCGACAAGGGCATCGGCTACGGCCTGCTGCGGCACCTCAACCCGGACACGGCGGCCGAGCTGGCCGGCCGCCCCGCGCCGCAGATCGGCTTCAACTACCTGGGCCGGTTCGCCGCGGTGGACGCCTCGGCCGCCCGCGCCGAGGACTGGGCGGCGCCGCCGGAGGCCACCGAGACCCTCGGCAGCGGCGGCGACGACGCCCGGCCCCTGGCCCACGCGCTCGGCCTGAGCGCGGTCGCGCAGGACCGTCCCGACGGGGTGCACCTCGTGGCCATCTGGTCCTGGCCCGGCGCGCTGTTCGCGCAGGCCGAGGTGCAGCGCCTGGCCGACCTGTGGTTCCGGGCCCTTCAGTTGCTGGCCGAGTACGCCGACCGCCCCGGTGCCGGCGGCCTGACCCCCTCCGACGTCTCCCTGCTGGAGCTCTCGCAGGACGAGATCGACGAATTCGAAAGTGACCTGAGCTGATGGAAGGAAACAGCAAAGTGGCGAAGCCTGGATTCGTCGACATCCTGCCCCTGTCCCCCCTGCAGAAGGGCATGCTCTTCCACGCCCTGTACGACGAGCAGGGTGCGGACGTGTACGTCATCCAGATGGCGCTGGACCTGCGGCGCGAGGTGGACGCGGACGCCCTGCGCGGCGCCGTCGCCGCCGTGATGGGCCGGCACGAGAACCTGCGCGCCTCGTTCCGCAACCGCAAGTCGGGCGAGCCGGTCCAGCTGATCCTGCGCGACGCGGAGCCGGACTGGACCGAGAGCGACATCCGGCACCTGCCCGGCGACGACCGGGAGGAGGAGCTGCAGCGCCTGCTGGCGGCGGACCGCACCCGCCGGTTCGACCTCTCCCGTCCTCCGCTGCGCTTCTCCCTGATCAGGCTGGCGGAGCAGGAGTACCGGTTCGTCTTCACCGCGCACCACATCCTGCTCGACGGCTGGTCCATGCCCCTGGTGCTCGGCGAGCTGATGGCCCTGTACACCAACGGCGGCGACACCGCGCAGCTGGAGCCGGTCGCGCCCTACAAGGACTACCTGGCCTGGCTGGCCCGCCAGGACCGCGGCGAGGCCGAACTGGCCTGGAAGCAGGCGCTGGCGGGGGCGGAACCGACGCTGGTGGCCGGCCCGGCCGCGGGCGCCGCGCTGCCCGAGACCCTCATCGAGCAGGTCGCGCCCGAACTGGCGCTCGCCCTCGGCGAGCGCGCCCGCGGCCTGGGCCTGACCCTCAACAGCGTCGTCCAGACGGCCTGGGGCCTGGTCCTCGGTGCGCTCACCGGACGCGAGGACGTCGTCTTCGGCGAGACCGTCTCCGGCCGCCCGCCGGAGCTGCCCGGCGTCGAGAAGATGGTCGGCCTGTTCATCAACACCCTGCCCGTGCGCCTGCGCATCGACCCGGCCCTGACCCTGGGGGAGCAGGTGCGGCGCCTGCAGGACGGGCAGGCGGACCTGCTGGCGCACAAGCACCTCGGACTCGCGGAGATCCAGCAGATCGCCGGCACCGGCCCGCTGTTCGACGCCATCACCATCTTCGCCAACTACCCCATCGACACCGACACCCTGCAGAACTCCGCCGAGGGCATCGGGGCCGTGGCGGCCACCACCGTCGACGCCACCCACTACGCCCTCAACCTGGAGGGCACCGTCCGCGGCGACCGCATGACCGTCCGCCTGGACCACCGCCCCGACCTGTTCGCCACCGGCGCCGGGCGCGAGATCCTCGACGCCCTGCTGGCGGTTCTGGCGGCCTTCGCCGCCGACCCCGGCCGGCGCGTCGGCGAGGTGCCGCTGTTCACCGCCGACGACCGGCAGCGCCTGATGCCCGCCCGGGCGGCCGCCCCCCGGCAGGCGCAGGCCGGCGACGCCGCGGGCGACGGCCGTCCGCGCACCGAACGCGAGGAGCTGCTGTGCCGGCTGTTCGCCGAGGTGCTCGGCGTGGAGGAGGCATCCGTCTCCGTCCACGACAGCTTCTTCGAGCGCGGCGGCGACTCCATCGGCTCCATCCAGCTGGCGCACCGCGCCCGCAAGGAGGGTCTCGCCCTGAGCCTGCGCGAGATCTTCGAGTACCGCACCGTCGCCCGGCTCGCCGCGCTCGCCTCCGCCACCACCGCGCCCGGCACACCCCCGGCCGCCGACGACGGCACCGGGCCGGTGACGCCGATCCCGATCATGCGCTGGCAGCTCGAACAGGGCGGCCCGCTGGACGCCTTCAACCAGACCATGACCGTGCCGGTGCCGGCCGGCCTCGACGAGGCCCGCATCGGCGCGGCCCTGCAGGCCCTGCTCGACCACCACGACGCCCTGCGCCTGACGCTGCGGGGCACCGGGGCCGACCGGGAGCTGGAGGTCGCCGAGCGCGGCACCGTGGCGGCCGCCGACTGCCTGGTGCGCGTCGCCGGACCGGTCACCGAGGAGGCCGCCGCGGCCGAGGTGCAGGCCGCCGTGCAGCGGCTGGCCCCCGCCCAGGGCCGCATGCTGCAGGCCGTCTGGTTCGACGACGCGGACGGCGGCGAGGGCCGGCTGGCCCTGGTCGTCCACCACTTCGCGGTCGACGGCGTCTCCTGGCGCATCCTGCTGCCCGACCTCCAGGCCGCCCTCACCGCGCTGCGCGACGGCGCCGAGGTGCGCCTGGAGCCCGTCGCCACCTCCTTCCGCCGCTGGTCGCAGGAGCTGGCCAAGGAAGCCGTCGGCGAGCGCCGCACCGGCGAACTCGACCTGTGGCGCTCGGTGCTGGACACCGACGACCCGCTGCTGGCCGACCGCCGGACCGACCCGGCGCGCGACGTGGTCGGCGTGGCCCGGCAGCTGAGCTTGACCCTGCCCGCCGAGGCGACCGAGGCACTGCTCGGCAAGGTCCCGGCGCTCTTCCACGCCGGCCCCGACGAGGCCATGCTCACCGCCCTGGCCCTGGCCGTGGCCCGCTGGCGGCGCGAACGCGGCCGCGGCGACGGCTCCGCCGTCCTGGTGGGCCTGGAGGGCCACGGCCGCGAGGAGATCGCCGAGGGCGTGGACCTCTCCCGTACGGTCGGCTGGTTCACCACCCTCTACCCGGTGGCCGTCGACCCGGGCCCGGCCGCGCAGGACGAGCTGTTCGCCGGCGGCCCCGCCCTGGGCGCCGCGTTCAAGGCGGTCAAGGAGCAGCTGCGGGCCATCCCGGACAAGGGCATCGGTTACGGCCTGCTGCGCCACCTCAACCCGCACACCGCGCCCGAGCTGGCCGGTCGCCCCGAGCCGCAGGTCGGCTTCAACTACCTGGGCCGCATGGGCACCGCCGACGCCGCCGAGGCGGCCCGCGCCGACGAGGTGCGCGTCCGCGACCTCACCGGGGCCGGTGACGCCGCCATGCCGCTGGCCTACACCCTCGAGGTGAACGCCGCCGCCGTGGAGCACCCCGACGGCCAGCGGCTCGTCGCGTCGTGGACCTACTCCGGCGACCTGCTCACCGAGGACGAGGTCCGGCACGTCGCGGGGCTGTGGTTCGAGGCGCTCACCGCCCTGGCCGAGCACGCCGGCCGCCCCGGCGCCGGCGGCCTGACCCCCTGCGACCTGCCGCTGGTGAGCGTCACCCAGGAGGAGATCGACCGGCTGGAGGCGGCCGTCCCGGACGTCGCCGACGTGCTCTCCCTCTCCCCGCTCCAGCAGGGCCTGCTCTTCCACGGCCTGTACGACGACGCGGTGGCGGACGTCTACACCATCCAGTCCGCGCTCGAACTGAACGGGCCGCTGGACACCGAGGTGCTGCGCCGCTCCGCGAGCACGCTGCTGCGCCGCCACGACAACCTGCGCGCCTGTTTCGTCACCGGCGCCTCGGGCACCCCGCTGCAGGTCGTGCCGCGCAGCGCCGACCTGCCCTGGCAGGAGGTGGACCTGAGCGCGCTGTCCGAGGCCGACCGCCAGGCCGAGCTCGAGCGGCTCCTGGCCGCCGACCGCGGCCGCCGCTTCGACCTGGCCGCGCCCCCGCTGCTGCGCTGCACCCTGATCCGCCTCGGCGAGCAGCAGCACCGCTTCGTGCTGACCGTGCACCACATCGCCCTGGACGGCTGGTCCATGCCCCTGGTGGTCGGCGAGCTGTTCGAGCTGTACCACCACGGGGGCGACGACGCGTCGCTGCCCCCCGTCGTCCCGTACAAGGACTACCTGACCTGGCTGGCCGGTCAGGACCGGCAGGCGTCGCTGGAGGCCTGGCGCACCGCGCTCGCCGGCGTCGACGAGCCCACCCTGATCGTCGCCGACGCCCAGGGGCGCGACCCGCTCGCCCCCCGGCGCCTGACGGTCGAGCTGCCCGACCACCTCACCGAGAGCCTGGTCGCCCGGGCCCGGGAGCACGGGCTGACCGTGAACACCCTGGTGCAGGGCGCCTGGGGCCTGGTCCTCGGCGCGCTGACCGGACGCGAGGACGTCGTCTTCGGCGCCACCGTCTCCGGCCGCCCGCCGGAGCTCGCGGGCGTGGAGAAGATGGTCGGCCTGTTCATCAACACCCTGCCCGTGCGGGTGCGCGCCGAGCGCACCGACTCCCTCCTGACCCTGCTGACCCGCCTGCAGACCCAGCAGTCGGGCCTGCTCACCCACCAGCACCTCGGCCTGGCCGAGGTGCAGCGCCTGGCCGGCGAGGGCGAACTCTTCGACACCGTCCTGGTCTTCGAGAACTACCCGGTGGACTTCGAGGGCCTGGAGAGCTCCGCACAGGAGCTCGGCGTCGTCGACGCCCAGGTGCAGGACGCCATGCACTACCCGCTGGCGCTGGGCGTCAACCAGCACGGCACCCGCATGGGCATGCACTGGCAGTACCGGCCGGACCTGTTCGCCCACGACGAGGTGGCGGCCATCGGCGAGCGCGTCCTGCGCCTGCTCACGGCCTTCGCCGAGGACCCCCACCGCCCGCTCGCGGCGCTGGAGCTGCTCTCCGCCGCCGAACGCGCCGTGCTGCTGGGAGGGGACGCGGGCCCCGCGCGCGCCACCTTCCCCGACCTGTTCGCCGCCCGCGTCGCCGCGGCCCCCACCGCCCCGGCCGTGGAAGCGGCCGGACTGCGGCTGACCTACGCGCAGCTGGACGAGCGGGCCAACCGCCTGGCCCGCCACCTCATCGCCCGCGGCGCCGGCCCCGAGCGGACCGTGGCCCTGGTGCTCGGGCGCTCGGTGGAATCGGTCGTCGCCCAGCTCGCCGTGCTCAAGTCCGGCGCGGCCTACCTGCCGGTCGACCCCGAGTACCCGGCCGACCGCATCGCCTTCATGTTCCGCGACGCCCGGCCCGGCGCCGTCGTCACCACCGCCGCCCACCGGCACGTCGTCCCCGCCGAGGTGGCCGACGTCGTCGTGCTCGACGACGCGGACACCGCCGCGCATCTGGCCGCGCTGCCGGGCGGCGCCCCCACCGACGCCGACCGCACCGCCGCCCTGCGGGTGGAGCACCCGGCGTACGTCATCTACACCTCCGGCTCCACCGGCGTGCCCAAGGGCGTGGTCGTCACGCACTCCGGCCTCGCCGCCTTCGCCGCGGCCGAGCGCGAGCGCTTCGACGTCACCCCCGACTCCCGGGTGCTGCAGTACGCCTCGCCGAGCTTCGACGCCTCGGTCATGGAGCTGTGCATGACCCTGCTGTCGGGCGCGACCCTGGTGGTGCCCGAGCCCGGTCCGCTGGCCGGCGACCCGCTCGCCGAGACCCTGCGCACCCGCGGGGTGACGCACCTGCAGATCCAGCCCGCCGCGCTGGCCACCGTCTCCCCCGACGGCCTGCCGGCCCTGCGCAGCCTGGTCGTCGGCGGCGACGCCGTCTCCGCCGAACTGGTCGACCGCTGGAGCCCGGGCCGGCGCCTGGTGGTGGCCTACGGCCCCACCGAGGCGACCGTCGCCACCGTCATGACCGGGCCGCTGGGCCCGGGCGCCGGCCTGCCGCCGATCGGCACGCCCGTCGCCGGAAGCCGCGTTCACGTCCTGGACGCCTTGCTGCGGCCGGTGCCGCCGGGAGTGGCGGGCGAGCTGTACCTGGCGGGCGACACCCTCGCCCGCGGCTACCTCGACCGCGCCCCGCTCACCGCCGAGCGCTTCGTCGCCGACCCCTTCGGGGCGCCGGGCGAGCGCATGTACCGCACCGGGGACATCGTCCGCCGCCGGGCCGACGGCGTGCTGGACTTCGTCGGCCGCGACGACGACCAGGTCAAGATCCGCGGCGTGCGCATCGAACTCGGCGAGATCCAGACCGTGCTGGCCCGGCACGCCGACGTCGAACGGGCCGTGGCCGTCGCCCACCAGGGCGCCTCCGGCGTCAAGCGCCTGGTCGCCTACGTGGTGCCGGCCGCCGGACGGACGCCGGACGCCGCCGCGCTGGCCGCCCATGTCGCCGCGACCCTGCCGCAGGCCATGGTCCCCGCCCTGTTCGTCCCGCTGGAGGCGCTGCCCCTGACCGTCAACGGCAAGCTCGACCGCAAGGCACTGCCCGAGCCGGAGTTCGGCGGCGGCGAGGTGACCCGTGCGCCGCGGGGCGCCGCGGAGGAGACCCTGTGCACCCTGTTCGCCGAGGTGCTGGGGCTGGAGCGGGTCGACGTGGGGGAGAGCTTCTTCGCCGCGGGCGGCGACAGCATCACCTCCATCCAGCTGGTCGGCCGCGCCCGGCAGGCCGGGCTGCGCTTCAGCCCGCGCGACGTGTTCACCCACCGCACGCCGGAGGCGCTGGCCGCCGCCCTGCAGCACCAGCAGGAGACCGAGCAGGCGCAGCAGGCCGCCGCGCCCGCACCGGGCGACGGCGTCGGGGACGTGCCGCTGACCCCGATCATCCACTGGATCCGCGAACGCGGCGGCTCCATCGCGCAGTTCAACCAGACGATGTCCGTGCCGGTGCCCCCGGGCACCGACGCCGCCCTGGTGACCGCCGCCCTGCAGGCCGTCCTCGACCACCACGACGCGCTGCGGATGACCCTCACCCGCATCGGCGACGACTTCGGCTGGTCGCTGGAGGTCGCACCGCCCGGCGCGGTGCGCGCCGAGGACTGCCTCCACCGCGTCGACGCCGCCGGCCTGATCGCCGCCGGGCTCACCGAGGAGGAGCTCGACGCCCGCGCCACCCAGGAGGTCGCCGGGGCCCAGGCCCGCCTGGACCCCGACGCCGGGGCCATGGTGCGCGGCGTGCTCTTCGACGCGGGCGCCGCCGCCCCGGGCCGGCTGACCCTCGTCGTGCACCACCTGGCCGTCGACGGCGTCTCCTGGCGGATCCTGCTGCCCGACTTCGAGGCCGCCCTGGCGGCCCTCGCCGCCGGCCGGCCGGTCGAGCTGGAGCCGGTCGGCACCTCCTTCCGCGGCTGGGCCCGGCGCCTCGCCGACCTGGCCGGCGACCCCGCCCGCATGCGCGAACTGCCCCTGTGGCGGGGGATCCTCGAGGGCCCCGACCCGCAGCTGACCCCCCGCCCGCTGGACGCGGCCGAGGACACCTTCGGCACCGCCGCCCGGCTGAGCGTGACGCTGCCCGCCGCCGTGACCCAGCCGCTGCTCGGGCCCGTGCCCGCGCTCTTCCGCGCCGGCGTCAACGACGTGCTGCTCACCGCGCTCGCCCTGGCCGTCGCCGACTGGCGCGAGCGCACCGGCCGCGGCACGGGCACCGACGTCCTGATCGACCTGGAGGGCCACGGCCGCGAGGAGATCGCCGAGGGCGTGGACCTCTCCCGTACGGTCGGCTGGTTCACCAGCCTGTACCCCGTGCGCCTCGACCCCGGCGAGCGCGCCGGCGAGGAGGTGTTCGCCAGCGGCCCGGCCATCGGCCGGGCGGTCAAGCGGGTCAAGGAGCAGCTGCGGGCCCTGCCGGACAACGGCATCGGCTTCGGCCTGCTGCGCCACCTCAACCCGCAGACGGCCCAGGTGCTCGGCCGGTACGCGCAGCCGCAGATCGGCTTCAACTATCTGGGCCGCCTGGGCACCGCCGAGGACGGCGCCGACGCCGGCGAGATCGTCGTCGACCACGACCTGTCGGGGGTCGCGGAGGCCGCCATGGCCCTGCCGCACGCCCTCGACGTCACCGCCACCGCCGTCACCCACTCCGACGGGCCCCGGCTGGTGGCCAACTGGATCTGGCCGCGGGAGCTGTTCACGGAGGACGACATCCGCGACCTGGCCCTCGGCTGGTTCAAGGCCCTGGAGGCGCTGGTCGCGCACGCCGGGCGCCCGGAGGGCGCGGGCGGGCTCAGCCCCTCCGACCTCACCCTCGTCACGCTCGGCCAGGAGGAGATCGACCGCCTGGAGGCCGGCCGGCAGGACATCGCCGACGTGCTGCCGCTCTCCCCGCTGCAGGAAGGACTGCTCTTCCACGCCCTGTACGACGAGCGCGGCGCCGACATCTACACCACGCTCATGGCCTTCGACCTGAGCGGGGAGCTGGACGCGGCCACTCTCAAGGCCGCGGCCGCCGCGCTGCTGCGCCGCCACGAGAACCTGCGGGCCGCCTTCCGCCCCGGTGCCGCCGGCCAGTCCCTGCAGGTCATCCCCCGCGAGGTCGAGGTCCCCTGGCGCGAGGTGGACCTCTCGCAGCTGACCGAGGAGGAGCGCACGCGGGAGCTGGCCCACCTGACCGAGGCCGCCCTCGGCGAGCGCTTCGACCCGCGCCGGGCACCGCTGCTGCGCTTCACCCTGGTGCGCACCGGAGCCACGACGCACCGCCTGATGCTCGCCAACCACCACATCCTCTTCGACGGCTGGTCCGGCCCGATCCTCTCCGGCGAGCTCTTCGAGCTGTACCGCAGCGGCGGCGACGAGGCCGCCCTGCCCCCCGTCACCCCGTACAAGGAGTACCTCGCCTGGCTCGCCGGCCAGGACCGCGCCGCCGCCGAGGAGGCCTGGCGCGACGCCCTGGCCGGGGTGGACGAGCCCACCCTCGTGGCGCCCGCCGACCCCGCACGCGAGCCGCTGCGGCCCCGCGTGCACCAGGTGGAGCTGTCCGAGGAGGACACGGCGGCGCTCACCGCGCAGGCCCGCCGGCACGGCGTCACCAAGAACACGGTGGTCCAGGCCGCCTGGGGGC
This sequence comes from Streptomyces sp. PKA51, assembly GCF_057552455.1. NCBI lineage: Bacteria > Bacillati > Actinomycetota > Actinomycetes > Kitasatosporales > Streptomycetaceae > Streptomyces > Streptomyces sp. PKA51. Next base: position 166,872 of record NZ_BAAJPZ010000010.1, on the reverse strand, counting down.
TGCTGCTGTCCGGGCTCACCGGCCGCGGCGACGTCCTCTTCGGCGAGACCGTCAACGGCCGGCCGGCCGACCTGCCGGGCGTGGAGTCCATGGTGGGCCTGTTCATCAACACCCTCCCGGTGCGCGTGCGTACCGCACCCGGCGACACGCTGCTGTCCGTGGTGACGCGGCTGCAGGAGCAGCAGTACGGGCTCCTGCCGCACAAGTACCTCGGCCTGACCGACATCCAGCGCATCGCCGGCCTGGGCAACCTGTTCGACACCTCCACCGAGTTCAGCAACTACCCCGTCGACGCGGAGTCCCTGGAGCAGACCGCCGAAGGACTGGGCATCGTCGACGCCCGCATCGAGGACGGCACCCACTACCCCCTGGCGCTGGGCGCCTCGGACAACGGCCGCACCCTCACCCTGCGCATCGACTACCGGCCCGACCTGTTCGACGACGCCACGGCCCGGGCCCTGGGGACGCGGCTGCACGCCGTCCTGGCGGCGTTCGCCGCCGACCCCGCCCGCCGCGTGGACGCCCTCGACCTGCTCTCCGCGGCCGAGCGGCACACCCTGCTCGTGGAGTGGAACGACACGGCCCACGAGGTGCCGCACGCCGGCGTGCCCGAGCTCTTCCGCGCGCAGGCCGCCCGCACCCCGGACGCCCCGGCCGTCGTCTTCGGCGCCACCACGCTGACGTACCGTGAACTCGACGGGCTCTCCGACCGCCTGGCCGGCCGCCTCGCCGCGCTCGGCACCGGCCCGGAGACCCCGGTCGCCGTCCTGATGGAGCGCTCGGCGAGCCTGCCGGTGGCCCTGCTGGCCGTCCTGAAGGCCGGCGGCGCCTACGTGCCGCTGCGCGACACCGACCCGGTCGGCCGGCTCGCCCACGTCGTCGGCGACACCGGCGCCCCCGTCGTCCTGACCGACGGCGCCCTCGAGGAGCGCGCCCGGCAGCTGGGCACGGAGGTGCTGCGGGCCGACGAGGACGCCCCGGGGCAGGCCCCGGAGGTCACCGTGCTGCCCGGGCAGCTCGCCTACGTGATGTACACCTCCGGCTCGACCGGGCTGCCCAAGGGCGTGGAGATCACCCAGCGCGACGTCGTCGAGCTGGCCCTGGACCGCCGCTGGCGCGGCGGCGCCCACCAGCGGGTGCTGCTGCACTCCCCGACGGCCTTCGACGCCTCCACCTACGAGCTGTGGGTGCCGCTGCTCGGCGGCGGAACGGTCGTCGTCGCCCCGCCGCGGGAGCTGGACGTGGCGGGCCTGGAGCGGGTCCTGGCCGCCCACGAGGTCACCGCGCTGTGGCTGACGGCCGGTCTGTTCCGGCTGGTGGCCGAGGAGGCCCCCGGCGCCCTGGCGGGCGTCCGCGAGGTGTGGACCGGCGGCGACGTCGTCCCGGCCGCCGCCGTGCGCCGCGTGCGCGAGGCGTGCCCGGGCACCGTCGTGGCCGACGGCTACGGCCCCACCGAGACCACCACCTTCGCGCTCGGCCACGCCCTCGCCCCCGACGCGCCCGTCCCCGCCCGCATCCCCGTCGGCCGGCCCCTGGACAACATGCGCGTGTACGTCCTGGACGCCTTCCTGCGCCCCGTCCCGGCCGGCGTGACCGGCGAGCTGTACATCGCCGGCGCCGGACTGGCCCGCGGCTACACCGGCCACCCGGCCCTGACCGCCGCACGGTTCGTCGCCGACCCGTTCGGTCCGGCCGGGCAGCGGATGTACCGCACCGGCGACCTGGCCCGCTGGACCGGCGAGGGCGTGGTGGAGTTCGCCGGCCGCGCCGACGACCAGATCAAGCTCCGCGGCTTCCGCATCGAGCCCGGCGAGATCGAGGACCGGCTGGCCCGTCACCCCGCCGTCGGCCAGGCCGCCGTCGTCGTCCGCGAGGACCGGCCCGGCGACAAGCGCCTCGTCGGCTACGTCGTGCTCACCGCACCCGTGGAGACCGGGGAGCTGAAGGAGTACCTCGGCGGCGAACTGCCCGACTACATGGTGCCCTCCGCCCTCATGGCCCTCGACGCCCTGCCGCTGACCGCGAACGGCAAGGTCGACCGCCGGGCCCTGCCCGCCCCCGAGTACGGCGGCTCCGCCGAGCGGCGCGCGCCGCGCGACGAGCGGGAGAGCGCGCTGTGCACCCTGTACGCCGAGGTGCTCGGCGTGGCCGACGTCGGCATCGACGACAGCTTCTTCGACCTCGGCGGGCACTCCCTGCTGGCGACGCGGCTGGTCAACCGGATCCGTACGGCCTTCGGCGTCGAGGTGCCGGTGCGCACCGTCTTCGAGGCCTCCTCGGTCGCGGCGCTGGCCGCCCGGCTGACGGACGCGGAGGCCGCCCGCCAGCGGCTCGCCCCGGCCGAGCGGCCGGAGGCGATCCCGCTCTCGCACGCCCAGCGCCGGCTGTGGTTCATCGACGCCGTGGAGGACACCGGCGGCACGTACAACATCCAGCTGGCCGTGCGGCTGCTCGGCGAGCTGGACGGGGACGCGCTGCAGGCGGCACTCGCCGACGTGGTCGAGCGCCACGAGTCGCTGCGCACCGTCTTCCCCGCCGAGGGCGGCGTGCCGCGCCAGCGGATCCTGGGCGCCGGCGAGTACGCCGTCGCGCTCGGGCGCGAGGAGGTGACCGGCGACGAGCTGGACGCGCGCCTGGCCGCGCTCGCCGCGCAGGGCTTCGACCTGGCGGCCGACATCCCGCTGCGGGCCCACCTCCTGCGGCTGGCGCCGCGCGAGCACGTCCTCGTGCTCGTCCTGCACCACATCGCCGGCGACGGCGCCTCCCTGGCCCCGCTCGCCCGCGACCTGGGCACCGCCTACGCGGCCCGCGCCGCGGGACGGGCGCCGCAGTTCACGCCCCTGCCCGTGCAGTACGCCGACTACGCGCTGTGGCAGCAGCGGGTCCTGGGCGACGAGCAGGACCCGCACAGCCCCTTCGGCCGGCAGCTCCAGCACTGGCGCACGGCCCTCGCCGGGCTGCCGGAGGAACTGCAGCTGCCCTTCGACCGGCCGCGGTCGGCCGAGGCCGCCAACCACGGCGGCCGGGTGGAGCTGCGCTTCCCCGACGAGGTCGCCCGCGGGGCGCACCGCCTCGCCCAGGACAGCGGCGCCAGCCTGTTCATGGTGCTGCACGCCGCCGTCGCGGCGCTGCTGCACCGGCTCGGCGCCGGCACGGACGTCCCCCTGGGCACGGTGGTCGCCGGCCGCGGCGACGAGGCGCTGGAGGAGCTCGTGGGCTTCTTCGTCAACACCCTCGTCCTGCGCACCGATCTCTCGGGCGAGCCCGGCTTCCGGGAGCTGGTGGAGCGCGTGCGCACCGCCGACCTGGCGGCCTTCAGCCACCCGGACGTCCCGTTCGAGCGGCTGGTGGAGGAGCTCAACCCCGTCCGCACCCTCTCCCGCAACCCGCTCTTCCAGGTCGCCGTCAGCCTGGAGAACACCGAGGAGGCCGACCTGGAGCTGGCGGGGCTGACCCTGGCCCCCCAGCCGACGACGATGGACGTCGCCAAGTTCGACCTGTCCTTCTCCTTCGGCGAGGTGCCCCGCGAGGGCGCGGCACCGGGCATCGGCGGCGAACTGGAGTACAACACCGCCCTGTTCGACCGCGCCACGGCCGAGGCGTTCGCCGACCGGCTCACCCGGCTGCTGACCGCGGCCGTCGCCGACCCGGACCTGCCCCTCGGGGCGATCGACCTGCTCTCCGCGCAGGAACACGCGGTGCTGGACGAGGCCAACGACACCGCGCGGGAGTTCCCGGCGCGGACCGTGCCCGCCCTGTTCGCCGAGCGGGCCGCCCGCACCCCCGGCGCCCCGGCCGTCGTCGCGGAGGGAACCGGGCTCGGCTACGCCGACCTGGAGGCCCGCTCCAACCGGCTGGCGCGTCGCCTCGCCGAGGCCGGCGTCGCCCCCGGCGACCGGGTGGCGATCCTGCAGGAGCGCTCGGCGGACCTGGTGGTCTCCACGCTCGCCGTGCTCAAGGCCGGAGCGGCGTACGTCCCCCTCGACGCCCGCTACCCGGTGCCCCGCCTGGAGCTGATCGTGGCGGAGACCGGCAGCCGGGTGCTGCTGACCGACCGGGCCCTGGCCGGCGTGGAGTTCCGCCACGACGCCCGCGTCCTGGTCGTCGACGACGCGACGGAGGCCGCGGCCGTCGCCGCGCACTCCGCCGACCCGATGTGCCGGGCGGCGCACCCCGACGAGCTGGCGTACATCATGTACACCTCCGGCTCGACGGGTAAGCCCAAGGGCATCGGCATCACCCACCGCAACGTCGTCGCGCTCGCGGCCGACAGTCGGTGGGCGAGCGGTCACGAGCGGGTCCTGATGCACTCCCCGCACGCCTTCGACGCCTCCACCTACGAGATCTGGACGCCCCTGCTGGGCGGCGGACAGGTCGTGGTGGCACCCCCCGGCCAGCTGGACGCGGCGGCGCTGCGCCGGCTGGAGGAGGCCCACGGGCTGACCGCGGTGTTCATGACCACGGCCCTGTTCAACCTCGTGGCCGAGGAGGACCCGGCCGCCTTCGGCGCTCTCGCGCAGATCTGGACCGGCGGCGAGCAGGTCTCCCCGGCCGCCTTCCAGCGGGTGCTGGACGCCTGCCCGGACACCACCGTCGTCCACGTCTACGGCCCGACCGAGACCACGGTCTTCGCCACCTGCCTGCCGCTGCGCGCCCCGCAGCGCACCGACCGCGGCGTCCCGATCGGGCTGCCGATGGACAACCAGCGGGCGTACGTCCTCGACGACTGGCTGGCCCCGGTGCCCCCGGGCGTGGCGGGCGAGCTGTACCTGGCCGGCGCCGGCACGGCCCGCGGCTACCACGCGGCACCCGGCATGACCTCCGAGCGGTTCGTCGCCGATCCGTTCGGCCCGGCCGGGCAGCGGATGTACCGCACCGGGGACGTGGTGCGCCGCGACGCCGGGGGACGGATCGAGTTCGTCGGCCGCGCCGACCACCAGGTCAAGATCCGCGGCCTGCGGATCGAACTCGGCGAGATCGAGGCCGTCCTGCAGGACGCGCCCGAGGTCGCCCAGGTCACCGTCGTCGTCCGCGAGGACCGGCCCGGCGACAAGAAGATCGTCGCCTACGTCGTGCCGGCCACCGGCGCCGACACCTCCGGCCTGCGCGCCCGCGTCGCCCGGCGGCTGCCCGACTACATGGTGCCCGCCGCGTTCGTCCCCCTCGCCGACCTGCCGCTCAACGCCAACGGCAAGGTCGACCGCAAGGCCCTGCCCGCCCCGGACTTCGGCCCGGCGGCGGACGGGCGCGGCCCGCGCAACCCGCGCGAGGAAGTGCTGTGCGGGCTGTGGGCCGACCTGCTGAAGGTGGACCGGGTCGGCATCGACGACAACTTCTTCGAACTGGGCGGCGACAGCATCGTCTCCCTCCAGCTCACCAGCAGGATCCGCACCGTCTTCGGCGTCGAGCTGTCCAACCGGGCGGTCTTCCAGGCCCCCACGGTGGCCTCGCTGATGGACCTCGTCAGCGCCGGCGACCAGAGCGAGGACTCCTTCGACGTGGTGCTCCCGCTGCGCACGGGAGGCCAGGCGCCCCCGCTGTTCTGCCTGCACCCCGTCGGCGGCGTCAGCTGGATGTACTCCGGGCTGATGCACCACATCGACGGCGACCGCCCGCTGTACGGCATCCAGTCCCGGGGCCTGGCGCGCAAGGAGGAACTGCCCCGTTCCGTGCCGGAGATGGCCGCCGACTACGTGGAGCGCATCCGCGAGGTCCAGCCGGCCGGCCCCTACCACCTGCTGGGCTGGTCGATGGGCTCGCTGCTGGCCCACGAGGTCGCCGTCCAACTGCAGCGGCAGGGGCAGCGGGTCGCCCTGCTGGCCAACTTGGACCAGGTGCCGGTGCGCACCGAGGAGCTGGGCGGCGAATTCGTCGCCGCGGACGAGCAGAAGGTCCTCATGGCCCTGCTCGACTTCGTCGGCCGCGACCCCGGCATGTTCGGCGACGGGCCGCTGGAGCACGAGAAGGTCATGGCCGTCCTCAAGGAGGAGGGCAGCGCCCTGGCGACCTTCGGCGACGAGCAGATCCTGCGCATCGGCGAGGTCAACAACAACAACTGGGCCCTGACCGTCGACTACGAACCCGACGTCTTCGACGGCGACGTCCTGCTGTTCGTGGCCACCCGGGAGGAGGACGACAACGGGCAGGAGGGCACCAAGACCGAGCGCTCGGTGGCCCGGCTGAGCCGCTACGTCACCGGCACCGTGGAGGTCCGCGAGATCGACTGCGAGCACCGGCAACTGCTCCAGGCCGGTCCCCTGGCGGAGGTCGGCCGCGCGCTGCGCGAGAAGCTCCGCGACACCGCCGCGTAGGACGCGCACACCACCGTGGCACCCCCGGCCCGGCGCCGCCCGCCTTCGCGCGGACGGCGCCGGGCCGTCGCCGTGGCCGGCCCCGTCCCGCGGATCTGCCGATCGGCAGATGTGCGGGCGGGCCCCGCGACGGAATGCTGGACAACGCAACGACCAAGGAGGCAGCACCATGACACAGGTGATCGACAGCGTGTCCCCGCGGCGGGGGACCCGTGCCCCGGCCGGCGTGCACCGGCCGTCCGGCTGGCCGCAGTGGGTCGGATACGCGGCCTTCGCGGCGCTGCTGCTGTACGGACTGGCTCACACCTACTGGGCCCTGGGCGGCCACGGTTTCCCCTTCGGCGCCGACGACGCCAACCCGGAGTACTCGGCCTTCGAGCATGTGGGCCGGGCGCGGCTGGCGCCCTGGCTGGCGGGGGGATTCCTCTTCAGTGCCGGGGTGGCCCTGCTGCTGGCGCTCCCGGGCAGACGCCGGATACCCACGGGCGTGCTGCTCGGCGCCTCGGCCCTGTCGGTCACCGCGGTCTTCAGCACCCTCGCCGACTTCCGGATCCTCGGCAACCTCGCCTATGTCTTCATGCTGCGGTTCAGCGCCATCAACTGGACCGTGATCAACCAGCTGTTCGCGGTCGTCTCCGTGGTCCTGCTGGCCCTCTCCGCCCTCGCCTACCAGCGCCGCACGACCGATGCGTGCGGCAGCTGCGGGCGCACCGAATCCGGCGCCGAGTGGACCTCGCCGGCCGCTGCCGCGCGCTGGGGGAAGAAGGCCGCCTACACGGCCGTCATCGTTCCGCTGCTGTACGCCACCACCCGGTGGGCCTGGGCGCTGGGCTACCCCCTCGGCATCTCCGACCAGTTGTGGGAGGAGGGCAAGCGCGACCACCTGTGGCTCTTCGGCGCGGCCCTCGCCACCATGGGCGCCCTGGGCTCCCTGCTGACCCTGGGACTGGTGCAGCGCTGGGGCGAGGTCTTCCCCCGCTGGATGGTGGGGCTGCGCGGCAAGCGGGTGCCCATCTCCCTGGCCGTCGTCCCCGCGCTGCTGGTCTCCGTCATGGTGACGATCGCCGGCATCATGTACATCCGCCTGCACTTCCAGGGAGCCTTCGACAATCAGAAGGACGACTGGGGCGCCACCGTCCCCGAGACGGTCTGGCCGGTGTGGGGCATCGCCCTGGCCACCGCGGCCCTCGCCTACTACTTCCGGCGCCGCGGGACGTGCAAGCGCTGCGCACGCGGCTGACGGTCCCTTCGAATTCTTCGATACGGCTTTGAGGATGCTCCCTGCGCCTCCCTTGAATGGGGAGCGACCCGTTCCCCACTGACAGACCGCCCCGTACCGGCGGCTCCCGTTCCGTCCCCCGTCGGACCGGGAGCCGCCTTCTTTTGCATACCGCCTTTTGCACGCCGCCTTTTGCGTGCCGCGCGGACTGCGCACTCCCGTCTCTCCCGATCGGCAGATGTGCGCAAGCACCCGCGACGGCAACCTTGTTCGTACGACAACGGATACCGTCCCCGGACGGTGAGAAGAGGAAGTCCCGTCATGGCCGATACAGCCGTCGAAGAGCCGGCCCGGAAGGATTCCGCGCACACGTCACCGGATTCGGCGCCCCGGCGTCACTGGTGGTCCCGGTGGCCGGACTGGTCCGGGTACCTGGTGGTGGCCTGGTCCCTGCTGTACGGAGCAGCCGGCCTGTACTGGTCCCTGGGCGGCGGCGACTACCCCTTCCAGAAGACCGTCAAGGACCGCGCCTCGTCCTCGCTGCTCGAGCCCAGCAGCGCCTCGGTCGTCGCCCCCCTGATGGTGCTCTTCTGCGCCGTCGGCGCGGTCGTCGGGGTGCTGATGGTGCGCGACCGCGGCACGGGCAGGGCCCGCAAGGCGATGCTCGCCTACGGCTGGGTGGCGGCCTGCACGCTGACCTTCCTGATCCCGGACTACTCCCTGCTGGGCCTGCTGGTCTTCTCCCCGGTGCTGGTCGTCTTCGCCTTCACCGGGGTCCCGGGCCCGCAGGAGCTGGGCGACATCCTCTACTGGCACCGGATCAACCTCATCATCGTCTTCGTCGGCGGCCTGCTGTGGGTCGCCACCACGCTGGCCTACCAGCGACGCACCGGCGGCCAGTGCGTGCGCTGCGGCCGCGGCCACCGGGCCTCGTCCGCCTGGACCGAGCCGGCCGCGGCCCTGCGCTGGGGCCGCTGGGCGGTACGCGTGGCGGTGCTCTCCACGCTCCCGTACGACATCACGCGCATCGCCTGGTACTTCGGCTGGCCGCTCGGCATCACCGACGCCTTCCTCAAGGACATGCAGGACACGCCGAACATGCTGGAGATGGGCCTGGCCCTGGGCGTCGCCTCGACGCTGGGCAGCCTGCTGATGCACGGCCTGGTCGGCCACTGGGGCGAGGTGTGGCCGCGCTGGGTGTGGTTCAAGAAGGGCCGGACCATCCACCCGGCCACGGCGATCGTGCCCGCCTCGATCATCGCGGTGGTGCTCGTCCCGGCCGGCCTGATGGCGATCCGCGACTTCGACTCCGGGATGTGGGGCACGCTCGGGCCGTCCGTCTTCTGGGTCGTGTGGGGCCTGGCCCTGGGCACCGCGACCTTCGGCTACTACCTGCGCCGCCGCGGCCGCTGCGCGCACTGCGGCCGGATCTGAGGCGGACCGAACGCGCGGTGGCCCGGAACCCCGAGGGGTTCCGGGCCACCGCGCGTTGCGCCGTAGGTCACGTCGTACGGCGGAAGGTGCGGATCGCCAGCGGCGCCGTGACGGCCACCACGACCACGCACACGGCCAGCGGGGCGAGGACCGTGCTCACATGCGCCTGGCCGAGGGCCAGGTCGCGGGCCGCGGTGATCGCGTGCGACATGGGATTGACCTCGGCGAACCCCTTCAGCCACGAGGGCAGGCCCTCGGCCGGCACGAACGCGTTCGAGGCGAACAGCAGCACCATGTTGACGATGCCGCCGATGGGCTGGAGGGCCTCCGGGCGGCGCAGCCAGGCCGACAGCGCCATGAACACCCAGCCCAGCGACCAGCCGAGCACCACGGCGATCAGGACCGCGCCCAGCGAGCCCAGGACCCCGCCGGCCGGTCCGAAGCCGAAGACGAGGGCCGCGGCGCCCAGCATCACCAGCATGTTCACCAGGTTCAGTGCGGTGTCGGCGATGCTGCGGGCGACCAGGACCGAGCCGGTGTGCACCGGCATCGCCTTGAAGCGGGCGATGATGCCGTTGTTCAGCTCCGTGGTCAGCGCCACCCCGGACTTCAGCGCGGCGCTGATCGAGCCGGTCACGAGGAAGGCCGGCAGCAGGTAGTCGATGTAGCTGACCCCGGCGGGGAAGGCGGTGGTCTGGGAGACGCTCTTGAAGACCTGGCTGAACACGGTGAGCATCAGGATGGGTTCGAGCACGCCCGGCAGCACCAGGGCCGGTTCGCGCAGGGCCCGCAGGGAGCGGCCCGCCAGGACCTGGATCTGCCGCAGCACGCCGGTCCCGCCGAACTGCGGGGCCGCCGGGAGCGGGGGAGCGGTGGCCGCCGCGGCGGCCGTGCGGTCGGTGGTGAGGGTCATCGGGGCATCCCTGCGGGGTGTGCGGTGGAGTGGTTCAGGGCCATGTACACGTCGTCGAGCGAGGGCTCGGAGTAGGCGAGCCCGGCCAGTTCGGCGCCCTCCTCGTCCATCGCGCGGACGACGCGGGCCAGGTCGGTGGAGTCCATGACGGGCATCGACATCCCGAGCCCCTCCTCCTCGTGCGCGGGGGCGAACCCGGCCCGCTCGAGCGCCCGGCGCGCCCGGGGACGCTCCTCGGCGCTGCGGACGGTCACGGTGACCGAGCGCCGCCCGATCCGGTTCTTGAGCTCGTCGGCGGTGCCCGACGCGATGACCCGGCCGGCCGCGAGCACGGTGATCGAGTCGGCCAGCTGGTCCGCCTCGTCCAGGTACTGGGTGGTCAGCAGGATCGTGGTGCCCTCGCGGACCAGGCGCTGGACGACGTCCCACAGGGCGCGCCGGGCGGCGGGGTCGAGCCCGGTGGTCGGCTCGTCGAGGAAGATCACCTCCGGGTGCCCGACCAGGCTGGCCGCCAGGTCCAGGCGCCGGCGCATGCCGCCCGAGTACGTCTTCGCCTTGCGGTGCGCCGCGCCCGTGAGGTCGAAGATCTGCAGCAACTCGTCCGCCCGGGCCGCCGCCTGGGCCCGCGAGGCGCCCAGCAGCCGGGCGATCAGGACGAGGTTGGCGTGCCCGGAGAGCGTCTCGTCGACGGCCGCGTACTGACCGGTGAGCCCGATGCGCCGGCGGACCTCGTCGGCCTCCCGGACGACGTCGAGCCCCGCCACCCGGGCGTGCCCCGACGTCGGCAGCGACAGGGTGCTGAGGATGCCGACGAGTGTGGTCTTGCCGGCCCCGTTGTGGCCGAGCAGCCCCAGGACGGTGCCCCGGGGCACCTGCAGACTGACGCCGTCGAGCGCCTTGGCCGGACCGAACGCCTTGGTCACGTCCGATACTTCGATCATCAATGTGTCCATGGATTTCCTTTGCTCGCTGCACAGGGGATGTGCCGCTATTCGCTCCCGGTGGCCTGGAAGACGCCGTTCAGGCTCAGGTGATCGACCGGGTCGCCGTATCCGTACTCGTAGGCGTTGAGGAACTCGCCCTGGAAGAGGCCGACTTCGAACCGGCCGAAGGCGACGTTCACCGTGCGCAGTTCCAGCACCACCGCCGCGAACGGCCCGCTGTGCTCGTATCCGCGCCGGTACTGCCCGAGCCAGCCGTAGTCGAAGTCACCGGGCTGGTTGTCGGGCACGTGGTCGGTGTCGATCCCGCCGTCCGCCGCGAACGGCTCGCCGAAGGGGCCGTAGCGGTACAGGTCGCCCTTCTGCCTGCCGTCCTCGCCGGTGACCAGGAAGACGTTCCCGCGGACGGTGGGGTGGCTGTAGGTGCCGTGCCCGCCGTAGGCCGCACCCGCGGCCATGTGCAGCACGCCGCCGGGCAGCGGCACCGTCCACGTCAGCAGCCGCTTGTCGGAGCGCAGCACCAGGTCGTGCTCGGGGTCGGTATAGGTGCTGTGGCCGTAGAGGTAGGTCTCGGTGCGTCCGGCGACGGTGACGTCCCGCCGGATCAGGCCGTCGGCCAGCCCCTGCAGATGGAAGACCTCGGTGCCGCCGGCCGTGCCCCCGAGGTAGCGCTCGGTGAAGTCGTAACGCCGGGTGACCTTCGTGCCGTTGTCGGTGTAACCCGCCAGATTGCCGTTCGGCGCGTAGGCGAAGCCGGTCAGCGGTCGTGCGCCGGTGGTGGCCAGCAGCCGGTCGTCATCGTCGTAGCAGTAGCCGGTGACCGCCGTCCCCGCGGCGGTGCGGTCCGTCAGGCGCACCCGGTTGCCGTTGGCCCCGGCATCGGCCCGGGAGCCGCGCGGGCAGTCCGCCGGGGCGGGGGAGGTGAAGTCGTAGCCGTACACGTGCCCGGCGACCGACGCCTCGACGAGCCGGCCCGCCGTGTCGTAGCGGAAGCCCGAGCGCTCGTCGCGGCCGTCCGGTCCCGGGGTGTGCTCCTCGGTGATCGTCCCCGACCGCGACCGCGTCACCGTGGTGTCCAGCCGGCGCCCGTCCGCGAGCGTCCACTGCTTGCCGGTGATCCGCCCGGCGACGTCGCGGGAGACCGCGACGGCGGTGCCGTTGCCGTAGCGCACCGACGCCAGGCCGCCGGCCGCGTCGTAGGCGGCGACCGCCAGCGTGGAGCCGTTCAGCGAGACGTCGGTGACGCGGCCGGCGGCGTCGTGGCCCGTGCGCTTGACGCGCACGCCGTCCATGGCGACCGGCGGCACGAGCCGCTCCTCCACCGCGCGGCCCGCACGGTCGTAGGTCGTCGTGGTCACGGTGCCGTGGGCGTCGGTGAAGCGCACCTGGCGGCCCAGCAGGTCGACGGTGCGCATCATGGTGTCGGTGGCCTCGGCCCCGCGCAGCGTCAGCGGATCGCCGCGGTAGGCGTAGTCGTAGTCCACCGTGCGCTCCGGCAGCGCCGGCGTCCTCGGCATGCGCATCTGCACGGTCCGGCCGCGCTCGTCGTACTTCAGGCAGATCCAGCCGTCCTGACCGGTGTTCTGGGCGACCGGCACGCCGCGCGCGTTGTAGATGTTCTTGTTCACCCGGCCCGGCCCGTTCGCGGGTGCCGGCAGGGTGACCGTCTTCCACAGGCCGCGTTGCGGGGCCGGGTCGCTGCGCTCGGTGCAAGGGTTGTCGGCCGACTCGTCCTGCCCGAAGTAGGTGGTGACCTGCTTCGCGCCGGTGGGCAGCTCCTTGACCGTCGGCCGGAGCAGCTCGTCGAACGCCTGGCCGGTGCGCAGGGCCAGCCCGTTCGGGTCGGTCACCGTCGCGGTGGGCAGCCCGTGCTCGTCCAGCCGTGTCAGCGTCGTCAGCTCCGGGACCCCGTCGGAGTCCGCGCGCACGGCAGTGATCCCACCGGGGCCGTAGCTCGTCGTGCGCGCGGCGACCTTCTCGCATCCCGCCGGGGGCGGGGCGAGCGGCCGCCGGTCGGGGCCGAAGCACGCGCGCGGGGCCGGGCCGTAGGAACCGGCCGGCGCTCCGGTGGCCGCGTCGTGGACCGTCGTCGTCATCCGGCCCGCGGCGTCGGTCACCGACGCCTGCCGGTCGTCGCCGGTCCACTCGGTGCGCACCGTGCGGCCGGTGCCGTCGGTGTCGGACAGCACCCGCCCGGCCGCGTCGTGGGTCAGCCGGCGGGCCCAGCCCTGTCCGGTCGCGATGCCCGCCACCCGGATCTCGGTGGCGTCCGCGGTGTAGGCGTACGCGTGGTGCGGCCTCAGCGACGGCACGGAGGCGGCACCGGTGGGCTCCGGCCCCATCAGCCAGGCGGCGGCCGCCGTGTTCCCCGTGTAGCCGATCCGGTAGCGGGCGGCCTCGGTGTCACGGTGGCGCGGGTCGACCCCCACCCAGTCCATCACCAGGGGCGGGCGGACGTCGGTGAGCCGGTGGTCGGCGAGGAAGCCGAAGTCGGTCGCCTCCGCGCCCGGGTTGGTGATCCTGGCGAGCTTGCCCTCCCGGTACGACAGCGTCGTGCGTCCCGCCCCCGGGACGCTCACCGCGCACACGAACCCGGCCGGTGCCGAGCGGTCGGCGCACTCGGGGCTGCCCGCGTAGGAGAACCGCACGCCACCGCTCTCGGCGGCCTCGATCCGGGCCCGCACCCCGCGCGCGGCGCCGGTGGCCCGCGCCGGGCGGGCAGCGGCCGGGGCGGAAGCCGGTGCCGGGGCGGCATTCTGCGGGACGGGCGCCGCGGAGGCGGCCGGGCCGGTCGCCGCGCCGGCCGGGCCCTGTGCCGCGGGCGTCACGCTCCAGCCCGGCGGCAGGACCGCGCCCGAGGGGGCGAGCCAGGAGGCCGGGACGGGCACGTCGTCGTGCCCCGCCGCCCGCGCCCACAGGGCGACCTCGCCGCCCGCCCCCGGCCGCCGGTACTCCACCCGCACCTCGTACGAGCGGTCGGCCCGCAGCCGTATCCCCGTGCCGAACGCCGGGCGTCCGGTGGCGGTGCCCGGGCCCTGCCAGTCGTCGAGGACCGGCCGGCCGTCGACCCACACGCGCAGGCCCCCGCCGTACGCCGCGCCCAGCCGGTACGTGCCCGCCTCCGGTACGCGCAACCGGCCCGTCCACCGCACCCGGAAGGCGCCGTCGGGCCGGGCGTCCGGGTACGGCGCCGCCGATCCCCAGGCGAAGTCCGGCCGTGCGTCGGTACGCACGGCCGCCGGCCGTTCGGCCGCCGCGATCCCGGACGCCGAGTCGCCCGCGAAGTACGCCCCGGTCAGCCCGGAGGCGTCCACGGCGAGCGAGTCGTAGCGGAAGGTCGCGCCCAGCGGCCCCGCCGCCGTATTGGTCTGCGGGGTGCTCACCGAGACGGACACGTTGCCCGTCGCCGTGTCCACCGACACCGGGCCGATCGCGTCCGGCGGGGCGGTCGCGGCGCCGGCCGGTGCCCCCAGCCGCCGGTTGACGGTGAAGGCCGAGGCCGGGCCGTAGGCGCCGACGCGGCCCCGGCGGTCGCGCACGCGCGCCGTCCAGGTGTACCGGCCGCCGTCGGCGAGCAGGCCCGCGGGCGTGCGCCACGAGGGCGTGGTGAGCCAGCCGGAGGACGTGGTCTGCCCCGTGCCCGGCCGGTCGCCCGCCGAGAGCACGAACTCGTACGCGGCGGCGTCCGCGGCACGCTCGACGCTCAGTTCGGGACGCGGCTGCGCCAGGACGGCGCCGTCCCCCGGCCCGGCGGGTCGAGGAGCGGCGGACGCGGACGCGCCGGGCGCCGCCGGGGGGACGGCGAACCGCCCCGCCGGCCACTCCGGGCGCACGGGCGCACCGGCCGCGGCGGGCAGCAGCGCGACACCGGTGGCGCCCGGGCCCGCGGCCGCGGCGACGGGCGGCTCACCGCCGAGCAGAGTGGCCACCATGACCGCCGCGGCGGCGCCCGCCCCGGCGGCCCGGAGTAAACCTCGGCCTCGATCCATGTCGACTCATCACTTCCGTACCGATGGCGCCCCGGCGCACGGCGCGGGGCAGGGATGAGCCGGATCCTGCCGAGTGTGCGACCCGGATTCGAAGTCCTCAGCGAATCTTCGAATATGGATCGGGGCGGTCGGCGGCCAGCGGCAGCACGGCGGTGACCTCCCAGCCGCCGTCCGGGCGGCCGCCGAAGCCGAGGGTGCCGCCGAGCGCCTCGGCCCGTTCGGCCAGCCCCGCCAGCCCGCTGCCGCCCTTGCGGGCCCGCTCGCCCAGGAAGCCGCCGCCTTCGGCGATGGACGGCGCCCGGTTGGCGACGCGGACGGTGAGCAGCGCCGCGCCGTCCGCCGTGCCCGGCAGGACGGACACCCGCACCAGGGGCGTGGTCGGCGCGTGCCGGCGGATGTTGGTGAGCGCCTCGACCACCACCCGGTGGGCGGTGCTGGCCACTTCGCGCGGGACACGGGCGACGTGCTCGGGCGACAGGTCGATGTCCAGCTCCACCTCGCAGCGGCCGGCGGTGCGGAACCGCTCGACGACGTCGGCGACGTCCGGCAGGCCGTACGCCTGCGGCTGGCCCTCGGCGGCCGTCCCGGCCGGGGCGGCGGAGGTCTCCTCCGCACCGTCGAGCATGTGCACCGTGCGGTCCATGGAGCCCAGCGCCTGCAGGCCGGCGGCCTCGATCTGCTGCAGGATCGGCATGACCTTCTCCGGCTGCCCGGCCGCGACCACCTGCGCCGCCTGGGCCAGCACGACGATGCCCGACACGTCGTGCGCCACGAAGTCGTGCAGGTCACGGGCAAGTTGCAGACGCTGGACGCGCCGGGCCTGGTGCACAGAGCGCAGCCTGCGCGACTCCTGCGCGCGGAGATAGCCGCCGACGGCCGCGGCGGCGACGGCACCCAGACAGAAGAAGGCGCTCTGCGCGGCGGCCTCCAGGACGGTGGGCGGCACCTGCAGCCGCAGCATCATCGTCGACGCCAGCAGACCGAGCACGGTGCACAGCACCACCGCCTGCCGCACCGGCGCGAACCGGGCGACGAGGCAGACCAGCAGCAGGACGGCCGCCATCTCCACCAAGGTGACCAGGCCGGCCGGGTGTTCGTGGGCCGGGGGATAGCCCACCGCGGTGGCCAGCGCGGAGGACAGGGCGACCGCGCCGGTCACCGGCAGCAGCGGGACCCGGGCGCGCCAGCCGGCCAGGGCCAGGGCGCCCAGCACCGCCACCACCATGGGGACGGCGGCCTTCCAGCCGGCGGCCGGACCGGCGAGCGCCCCGCCCACCACCGCCGCGGCCGCGAGGAGGCCGCACAGCGGTGGGAGCAGACGACGGCGTAAGGGAGTGACGGTGTTGACGACCATTCGGCCCATCCTAGTGACGGGTGATCAACTCGGCCGCGGCACCGGTGGGATGCGTGCCGGGCCGTACCGCCCAGCCCCTGGCGTCCAGCAGGCGCCGCACCTCCTCGGAGCGGGACCGCTCCACGAGCAGCTCGGCCAGGCCGCGCGGCCCGTCGGCCGCGTGCTCGATGGCGACGTCCTCGATGTTGATCCCCGCCTCGCTCACGGCGGCGAAGACCCGCGCCAGGGCGCCCGGCCGGTCGTCGATCGCCACCGGCACCGCCACGTACTCCACCGGCCGGGCCCCGGGCTTGCGCGGCACCCGGGCGCTGCCCGCGTTGCCCTGCCGCAGGACGTCCGCCAGCTCCTGCGCCGCGCGGGCGCGCGCCGCGCCGTCCGCGGCGCGCAGGCCGCGCAGGGCCGCGATGGTCCGCTGCAGGTCCCCGGCCAGGGCTTCGAGCACCTCCGCCACCGGTCCGGCGTTGGCCTCCAGGATGTCGCCCCACAGCCCCGGTTCGCCGGCGGCGATGCGGGTGACGTCGCGCAGCCCCTGCCCGGAGACCTTGATGTGCTCGCCGTCCGCCTCCGCCAGCCGGGCGGCGGCCAGCGAGGAGATCAGGTGGGGCGCGTGCGAGGTCAGGGCGACGGCCCGGTCGTGTGCGGCGGGGTCCATGACCACCGGCGTCGCCCCGCACGACGCGACCAGCTCCAGGGCCGTGTTCAGGGCCGCCACCGAGGTCTCGGCCGTGGGGGTCAGAACCCAGCGCCGGCCCTCGAAGAGGTCCGCCCGGGCCGCCAGCGGCCCCGAGCGCTCGCCGCCCGCCAGCGGATGGCCGCCGACGTACGTGCTCGCGTCGCCGCCCGCCCGCAGCACCTGCTGCTGCGGGCGGGCCTTGACGCTGGCGACGTCGGTGTACGCGGCGGCCAGCCCCTCGCGCTGGCAGCGGGCGAGCACGGCGCCCACGTGGGCGGGCGGCACCGCGAGGACGGCCAGGTCCACCGGCCCGGCGGGGGCGGCGAGCGTGCCGGCGCCCAGGGCCTCCGCCGTCCGTACGGCCGTGGTGTCCGCGTCGTCCAGGTGCACGCTCACCCCGCGCCGGACGAGCGCGAGGGCCACGGACGTCCCGATCAGGCCGGTCCCGACCACGGCCGCGGTCCTCACGCGGGCCGCCCGGCGCCGAAGCGCGCCGACTCGTCCCGCACGAAGCGGGCCAGGCGTGCGACGCCCTGCGCGATCTCCTCGCCGCCGAGGTAGCTGAAGGACAGCCGCATCGCCCGTTCCCCGCCGGCGCCCGGGTAGAAGTACGCCATCGGCGTCCAGATGACGCCGTACTCCTGGGCCGAGCGCAGCAGGGCGGCGTTGTCCGCCGGGAAGGGAACCCGCACGGTGAGGAAGAAGCCGCCGGTGGGCTCGTTCCAGCTCACGCCCCACCGCTCGCGCTCCCCGGGCGGGAAGTGGCGTGCGAGCTCGGCGAGCGTGCGCCGCAGCGCCTCGCCGTAATGGGCGGCGGACGCGGTGTTGAGCCCGGCGAGGCTGCCGCCCGCGGCCAGGAGCGCGCCCGCGGCGGCCGCCTGGCTCAGCGGCGGGGTGTTCACCGTGACCATGCTCTTGATCTTCGACAGCTCGTCGGCCAGCAGCCCGCTCGCCCCGGACGCGTCCGTCACCACCTGGTCGGCCACGACGAAGCCGATCCGGGCCCCGGGGAAGACGGTCTTGGAGTACGAACCGAGGTGGACGACCCGGCGCCCCTCGTCGAGCGACTTCAGCGTGGGCTGCTGCGGGCCGGGGCTGACCAGCCGGTAGGGGCTGTCCTCGATGACGAGGAAGTCGTACCGGGCGGCCAGGCGCAGCAGTTCCTCACGGTCCCGCCGGGACATGGTGTTGCCCGACGGGTTCGAGTGGTCGGGCACCACGTAGAACGCCCGGGGCCGCCGGCCCTCGGCCAGCACGGCCTCGACGGCGGCCGCGACGTCCCGGCAGTCGAGGCCGCCGGCGCGCTCCTCGACGTCCACCACGGCCAGGTCGAGCAGCCGGGCCGCGCCGGTGATGCCCACGTAGCACGGGCTCGCCACCAGCAGCACGTCGTCCGGGTGCGCGAACAGCGCCCGCAGCGTCAGCAGCATCGCCTCCTGGGCGCCGACGGTGACCACGATCGACTCGGGCGCGACGTGGATGTCCTCGTCCCCCCGCAGCGCGTCGGCGATCAGCCCCTGGATGCGGCCCGCCGTCGGCCCGTACTGGTACACGGCCGTACGGATCTGGTCGGGGGAGGCCCCTTCGGCGGCCAGGTGGTCCAGGTAGCGGCGGATGTGGCCGAAGACGTCCTCGGTGTCGAAGAACCCCTCGTAGGGGCGGCCGGGGGCGAACGAGACCGCCTCCGGGTACCGTCCGGTGATCTCGTTCAGGAAGTTCATGGTGTCGAGCACCGGGTCGCACACGCTGGCGTGCAGGTCCTCCCGGCGCAGCACCGGCCCGGCCCCGCCGGACCCGGAGCGCGGGGCGGGGCCGGCCGGGGCCCGGCCACCGGCAGGGGCGTCCGGTCGCAGGGAACCGGCGTCCGCCACCGCCGAGGTGCCCGTCAGCACCATGGCGTCCGCCAGTTCCTCGGTCACCAGGTCCAGCACGCGGGCCACGCCCTCCTGCCCGCCCACGGCCAGGCCGTGCAGCACCGGGCGGCCGAGGAGCACCGCGTCGGCCCCCAGGGTGAGGGCCGCCAGCACGTCGCCGCCCCGGCGGACCCCGCCGTCCAGCAGCAGGGCGCCGCGCCCGTCGACCACGGGGGCGATCTCGGCGAGCACCTCCAAGGTGCCGGGGGCGCCGTCCAGTTGCCGCCCGCCGTGGTTGGAGACGATGACGCCGTCCGCGCCCTCGGCAACGGCCCGCGCGGCGTCGTCGGCCGTCATGACGCCCTTGACCAGGACGGGCAGCCGGCTGACGGATCGCAGCCAGGCGATGACCGACCAGTCCAGCTCCGGGTCCAGTTCGGTGCGACCGTGCTGCGCGGGCGACGAGTAGTCGGCCGCACCGGCGGGCAGGTTGGCGGGGCGGACGTGCGGCGGAAGCCGGAAGTCGTTGCGCTGGTCGCGCAGCCGGCGGCCGAGCCGTGGGGTGTCGGCCGTCAGCACCAGGGCCTCGAAGCCCGCCCGCTCGGCGCGTTCGATCAGCTCGCGCGTCGTGGAGCGGTCGCGGAAGCAGTAGACCTGCAGCCACAGGGGGGAGCCGGCCGCCGCCTCGGCGATCTTCTCGAAGGACCGGCCCGCGAAGGTGCTCACCACGAAGGGAAGGCCCGCCGCACCGGCGGCGCGTGCGGTGGCCGTCTCGCCCTCGGGATGGACCAGGGTGTGGTACGCCACGGGCGCCACCCCGACGGGGGCCGCCCAGCGCCGCCCGAGCACGGTGGTGGCCAGGTCCGGTTCGCCCGTGCCGGTGAGCACCCGGGGGCGCAGTCCGATGCGGTCGAACGCCTGCCGGTTCGCGGCGAGGGTGCGCTCCTCGCCGGCGCCGCCCTCGATGAAGTCCCACACCCCCGGGTCGCACGCCTGCCGTGCCAGTCGGGCGAACTCCTCGAGGGTGAGCGCCGACTGCACGTCGGACGAGTCGCTGCGGCCGGTCATGCGGTGACCGCCCTGGCGCGCTCGACCGCCTCGTAGAGCGCCCGGATGTTGGCACTGCCGAACCCCTGCGCACCGTGGCGCTGGATCAGCTCGAAGAACAGCGTGCGCTGCTCGAAGGGGGACCGCGTGAACAGCTGCAGCAGGTGGCCCCACTCGTCCCGGTCGGCCAGGACGTTGGTCTTGCGCAGGTCGGCGATCGCGGCGCCCAGCGAGGGGATCCGCTCGGCCAGGAGGTCGTAGTAGGTGTCCGGGGTCTGCAGGAAGGTGATGCCGCGTTCCTCGAAGTGCTGGACGGCGGTGACGATGTCGTCGACCAGGAAGGCCAGGTGCTGGACGCCGCTGCCGCCGTTGCGCTGCAGGAACTCGTCGATCTGCCCCGGCTTCTTCGTGGTGTCCGGCTCGATGACGGTGAAGGTGATGCCGGCGGAGGGGCTGCGCACCACGATGGAGTCCATCGCCTGGTCGCCGACGGTGACGTACTCGCTGTAGTAGCGCTCGAACCCGAAGCCCTCGACGTAGTAGTGGATGACGTCGTGGAGGGTGCCGGCCTCCAGGCACACGGCCACGTGGTCGAGAAGCCCCAGGGACGGCTCCTCGTGGTGGGCGGCGGCGACGGGGAGCCCGGTCGTGACCCAGTCGCGTCCCGGAGGAAGGGACGCGGCATCGCCTGCCGCACGCCGGACGAGGGTGTGGCGCACGTCGCCGAAGCCGGAGACCGCCGGTGCGCCGGTACCGCCCGCCGCCACGATGCGGCCGCCCGCGGCGAGCACGCGGTCCCGGACCGCCACGGGGTCCTCGCAGGCGAACGCGATGTCCGCCACGCCGTCGCCGTGCACGTCGAGGAAGTCACGGGCGGCCGGCCCCGAGCTCACCACGACGCGCACCGCGCCCTGTTGCAGCAGCACCGACTCCAGCTCCGCGCTGCTGCTGCGCGCCTGTTCCCGGAAACCGAAGGAGGAGACGAAATAGTCGGTTGTCCGCTTCAGGTCACTGGTGTGGATCTCGATGTACTCGACGTCGTGTGCGGTCACGGTGTTTCCCATCCGAAGGGTGTGGTGACGGTGGTCGGCGGGTGCTGTGATGTCAGTTAGCTGCCATCGGGGTGGTGGGCGCGAGTCCTCTTCGAAATCTTCTCTGGGATGTTCCGCGGTATGGGAGGACGCATGTTTTTCGAGGAGGGAACGCACATGTCCGGTGAGGACGGGTCGGAGCTCGATCGGCTGCTGCCGGAATGGCATTTCAGGGAGCTGCACCGTATTGCGGTGCCGGGCGCCCCGGCGGAGGTGATGCGCGCCGCCTACGCCACGACCTGGGCCGAGGCGCCCCTGGCGCGGGCACTGGTGGCGATCACCCGGGCCGATGTGTCGCGCGAGCGCCGCATCGTCTCCGACTACCTCAGCGGGATGGGCGAGGTGATTCCTGCCGGGGAGGACGAGTTCCTCTTCGCCGGGGTGCAGTCCCCTTCGGACGCTCCCCGGCCGCCGGGCACCCTGGCGCAGATCGTGCGCGAGTGCCGGGAGCCCGGCCTGCTCAAGGTCGGGATGAACGTCCGCTGCGCCGGTGGGCTGCTCAGCACGGAGACCCGGGTGCTGGCCACGGACGAACGCACCCGCCGTGCCTTCCTGCCCTACTGGTACCTCATCAGGTTCGGCAGCGGGCTGACGCGCACGTCCATGCTGCGCGCCGTCCGCGGGCGGGTGCTGCGGGAGCGGAGCGCGCCCTGACCCGCGAGGGACCGTACCGGCCGCGGCCGCCCGCCGCCCGGCGCCGCCAAGAATTCTTCGATGCCCCGAAGTGACCCTGGGTGCCCGGTGCGCACGGCGAACGTGACCACCGGGCGGCCCGTGGCGCCGCCCGGACGCGCCCGACCTCGCGTTTGTGTCCCGCCGCCCGCCGCCCCGGGGCCGTGGCCGAAAGTCGCGCAACGCATTATTCAATTCTTCTCATTGCAATCTCTGGACCTCCCCGGGAAATCCGGGACCGGCAGCCCTTGTCGTGGTGATCGTCCGCTGCCTAAGGTCGACCGCAATTGACTGACCGCGTCACGGAGGGAAGTCTCGATGGCCAATCCATTCGAGGACGAGAACGCCGAGTACAACGTGCTCGTGAACGACGAGGGCCAGCATTCCCTGTGGCCCGCTTTCGCCGCGATCCCGGCGGGCTGGAACGTCGTGCACGGCACGGCGAGCCGCCAGGAATGCCTGGACTACGTGAACGAGAACTGGACCGACATGCGTCCGCGCAGCCTCGCCGCGGCCATGGCCGCCGAGGCTTCCTGAAAACACCCCCGCTCCATCGCCCCATCTTTTCGCGATCTCTTCGCGCCAATTTCGCCGTCAAGGAGAACAACCATCATGTCGACCCTCACCGATGAGCGCCGCACCGCCGTCAAGGAGATCGTCTGCGACATCCTCGAGCTGGAGGAGGACGAGGTGACGGACACCAGCCTCTTCATCGAGGACCACGGCGCCGACTCGCTGCGCGCCATCGAGATCCTCGCCTCCCTGGAGAAGGAGTTCGGCATCAGCATCGACCAGTCCGAACTGGCCCAGATGGTCAACCTGGAGCGCGTCTACCAGGTCGTCGCGGAGGCCCCCGTCCGCTGACCCGGCGCACGCTGCCGCCGATCCGCAGGTCCGAAGGTCTGAAGGTCTGAAGGGGAACAGCATGTCCGCACAACGCCCCGGTGCCGCAGCCGGGAGACGCCGGGTGGTGCTCACCGGTTTCGGCGTCATATCCAGCATCGGCATCGGTGCCGAGGAGTTCACCGCCAGCCTGCGGGCCGGCCGCAGCGGGGTCAGCCCGATATCGGTGTTCGACGTCGAGGGCTTCGCCCATGTCAACGGGTGCGAGGTCAAGGGGTTCGAGCCGCAGCGGTGGATCTCGCGCACCCCGGTCGAGGAGCTGGGGCGGGCCAGCCGCTTCGCCGTCGCCGCCGCGCGGATGGCGGTCGAGGACGCCGGCCTGGACCCCGCCGACCTGGCCGGCCGGCGGGGCCTGGTCTCCGTCGGCACCACCGACGGCGAGTCCTACGAGCTCGACCGGCTGGTCGCGGCCGAACTGGCCGACGGACCCGAGCGGATGGACCCGCAGATCGTGCGCCGGGTCTCCGCCGCCCGGCTGTCCACCACCATCGCCCAGGAACTGGAGCTCACCGACGTCGAGGCGCCCACCATCGCGACCGCCTGCTCCGCCGGCAACTACGCGATCGGCTACGGCTTCGACGCGGTGAGCTCGGGCGAGGTGGAGTACGCCCTGTGCGGCGGCGCCGACGCCATGTGCCGCAAGACGTTCACCGGCTTCTACCGGCTCGGCACCATCGCCCCCGAGTGCTGCCAGCCCTTCGACGTCGACCGCAAGGGCATCCTCACCGGCGAGGGCGCCGGCGTCCTGGTCCTCGAAAGCCTGGACTCGGCGCTGGAGCGCGGCGCCACCATCTACGCCGAGGTCCTCGGCTACGGCCTGAACTGCGACGCCTACCACCAGGTCGCCCCCAACGGCGACAGCGTCGCCCAGGCCATGGCCCTGGCCCTGGACAACGCGGGCGTCAAGCCCGAGGAGGTCGACCTGATCTCCGCGCACGGCACCGGCACCAAGGCCAACGACATCACCGAGGCCGGCGCCATCCGCAAGGTCTTCGGCGCCGCCACCCCGCGCACCATCTCGCTCAAGTCCATGCTCGGCCACACCATGGGCGCCGCCAGCGCGCTCGGTGCCATCGCCTGCGGCCTGGCCATCACCCACGGCTTCATCCCGCCCACCATCAACCACCACCGCACCGACCCCGAGTGCGAGATCGACTGCGTGCCCAACCACGCCGTCGACGCCGACCTGCGCGTCGTGCAGAACAACGGCCTCGCCTTCGGCGGCAACAACGCCATCGTCATCCTCGGCAAGTACACCGCCGACGCCCGCGCCGGAGCGGCGGCATGACGTACGCCATCACCGGCACCGGAGCCGTCGCCAGCATCGGGGCGGCACCCGAGGAGATCTTCCGCAGCCTGTGCGAGGGCCGCAGCGGACTGGCGCCGCTGCGCGCCTTCGACCGCGGCCGCTTCAACGCCCAGCAGCTCTTCGAGATCGACGACCGGCCCACCGAGGGCGTGGACGAGCCGGGGCGGGCCACCCGCTTCCTGGTCGAGGCCGTCGCCCAGGCCGCCGAGGAGGCCGGGCTCGGCGAGGACCTCGCCGGCATCCCCGTCCTGGTCGGCACCGGCCTGCGCGAGCTGCGCTCGCTGGAGCTGTGGTGGCGCGACGGCGTCCCCTTCGACGCCGACGGCCTGCACTTCGAGGCCGCCCTGCGCCGCCGCTTCGGGGCCGTCGACACCCACACCTTCGCCGGCGCCTGCTCCGCCTCGCTGTACGCCCTGGCCCTCGGCTGGGACCTGCTGGAGCTCGGCGAGGCCGAGACGGTGATCGTGGCCGGCTGCGACGTGGTCACCGAGTCGATGTTCGGCCAGGCCGACCGCGTCCAGTTCGACCCGCCGCCCGCCGTGCGCCCCTTCGACACCGAGCGCCGGGGCACCATCCTCGGCGAGGGCGCGGCCGCCGTCGTGCTCACCCGCACCCCCCCGGCCGGCCGCCCGGTGCACGGCCTGCTGCGCTCGGTGGCTGTCAACTGCGACGCCCACCACCAGACCGCGCCCGAGCCGGGCGGCGTCACCGCGGCCGTGCGCCAGGCCCACGAGCGGGCCGGCCTGGCCCCGGCCGACATCGACCTGGTCGTCCTGCACGGCACCGGCACCCCGCTCAACGACCGTACGGAGGCGCTCGTGACCTCCGAGGTCTTCGCCGGCAGCCGGCCGGCGCTAACCGGCATCAAGTCGCTGACCGGGCACACCTCGGGCTCCGCCGGCCTGCTCGCGCTGGTCACCGCCCTGTCCGCGCTGCGCTGCGGTGTCGTGCCGCCGATCGCGGGCCTGACCGACCCGCTGCCCGAGGGCGCGGACCTGCACCTGGTCACCGGCCGGCCGCTGACCGCGCCGCTGCGTACCGCGCAGGTCAACAGCTTCGGCTTCGGCGGCGTCAACGCCGTCGCGATCGTGGGAGGTGCCGCATGACAACCGCCGTGACCGAGGCCGCCGTGAGCGACGTCGCCGTGAGCGGGGTGGCGGTGGCCCTGCCCGGCGCCGCCGACCCCCGGGACCTGCTGCGGCCCGTCCCCGAGGGCGCACCCCCCGTTGATGCGGCCGAGCGCATCGGCAGGAAGGGCCTGCGGTTCAAGGACCGCGCCACCCAGGTCGGCCTGCACCTGGCCCATGCCGCGCTCACCGACGCCGGCCTGCTCGCCGACGGGCACCTGACCGTGCCCGGTGACCGCATCGGGGTCGTCGTCAGCTCCAACCTCGGCAACGCCGACACCGTCTGCCGGGCCGTGGAGACGATCGCCAAGGAGTCCACCGGCGCCCTGAGCCCCATGGACACCCCCAACGCCTCCAGCAACATCATTGCCTCGGAGACGGCCATCCGCTACGGCCTGCGCGGCCCCAACCTCACCGTCTGCAACGGCACCGGCTCCGGCCTGGACGCCGTGCGCTGGGCGGTGCTGATGGTCCGCTCCGGCCGCGCCGACCACATGCTCGTCACCGGCGTCGAACCCGACAACGAGGTCACCCGCCGCCTGGTCGGCGGCCCCGTCGCCGACGGCGGCGCCGCCCTCGTCGTCACCCGCACGCCCACCGCACCCGTCAAGGCCCTGCTCGGCCCCGTCGTGCGCACCGCCGATCCCGCCGGCACCGCCGGCGAACTCGGCCGGCGCGCCCCCGGCGGCCGCATGTGGCTGGCCGGCGACGGCCGGGCCGTGCCCGGCGACGCCGAGCACCTCGCCCTCGACGGCTGGGGCGAACTCTCCGGCGCCCTGGGCATCGTGCAGTGCGCCGCCGCGGCCGGCTGGTTCGCCCAGGGCCGCCCCGGGCCCGTCTACGCCCTGGCCGGCGGCGCCGGCGCGGCCCTGCTCGCCCCGCAGGAGGCGGCATGACGCGCGTGGTCCTGCTGCACGGCCTGGGCAACAACGAGATGATCTTTTCGCCCCTGGCCGCCCACTGGCGGCCGGGGACCGAGGTCCACGCCCCCCGCCTGCCCTGGCACAGCGAGGGCATCGCCGCCTGGCGGCACGAGAGCGACTCGGCCGGCCGCCTCCAGGACGTCCTGGACGCCGTGCCCGGCGGCGCCGACGTCGTGGTGGCCCACTCGTTCGCCTCCGTGGTGCTGCTGGAGCTGCTCGCCCGCCGGGCCGCGGCCGGCGACCCGCTGCCCGTCGCCGGCGTCGTCCTGGTCAACCCCTTCTACCGCAGCGACGCGGACGACTTCCACTGGAACATGATCGCGCCGACCCTGGACGACTTCCCGCGCACCATGACCGAGTCCATCCGCCTGCGCACCACCGGCCGCCCCATCGACGCCGACCTGCTGGCCGACATGGCCCGCCGGATGACCGAGTGGATCGGACCCTACGGCTGGCTCCGCTTCTTCGAGGCGTACCTGCGCACCCCCCTGCTGCCCGTGGCCGAGGTGCGGACCCCGGCCCTGGTGATCGGGTGCGAGCAGGACCGCTCGGCCCCGGTCGCCGAGGCCCGCCACCTGGCGGACCGGCTGCCCGCCGGTCGGGCACTGATCGAGCCCGGCTGCGGCCACTTCCCGATGCTCGAACGGCCCGCCTGGTTCGCCGGCGCCGTGCAGGGCTTCGCCGAGCGGGTGGGCCCCGCCCCGGCCCCGCTGTCCGCCGCCGCCCCGGCGGCCGGCATCTGAACGACCCCACGCCCGACGAGAAGGAGTCCGTGATGGGCCCGACGCCCCATCCCGCCATGACGGCACTGCTGGAGAACCCCACCACGGGGCGGCTGCGCCCCGGCTTCGAAGGCAACAACATCAGCTTCGCCATCGGCTTCAAGCACATCAACTACCTCGCCGAAGCCGCCGTGCTGCACCACTTCCGCGAGGCCGGCCTCGCCGCCGGCGACCTCTACCGGCGCCACGGCCTGGGCTTCGACGTGGTCGACGTCCACTCCCGGCTCGGCGCCCTGCTGGCCGTCGACGACGAGGTCGAGGCCCGGGTCACCCCCGCCACCAAGGACGGCGAGGACCGCCTGCGCTTCAAGGTGGAGATGTTCGTCGAGCGCGACGGCAAGCGCCTCAAGTGCGCCGGCTCCACCGTCCGGGTGGCCCTGCGCATCGACGACCACATCAAGGCCGAGGAGCCCTGGCCGGCCGGCCTGGAGCGCTTCGCCACCGCCCGCCTGGGCACCGGCGAGCGCCGGGAGGTCACGGCCGCCCCGCTGCCGTACGGAGAGTTCACCGCCGGCCGCGGCACCACCGCCGACCCCGTCCTCGCCGAACTCGTCGGCGACACCAACGCCCTCGGCTGGCGCTGGCGGATGCCGTACTTCTACTGCCACTTCAACGAGCGCGTCCAGATGTCCGGCTTCCTGCGCATCATGGAGGAGGCCGAGGATCTCTTCCTCGCCGACCGGGGCCTGGCCATCAAGCAGGTCCTCGACGGCCGCGGCTGGATCCCCGTCGTCACCCAGTCCCGCATCGAACTCCTCGACGAGACGCTGATGGAGGAGGAGCTCTACACCGTCTACACGGTGGAGAACATCTTCAAGTCCCTGCTCTACACCCACCGCATGGACTGCTACGTGCTGCGCGACGGACAGCTCGTGAAGACCGCCACCGGCACCATCACCCACGGCTACCTCACCGAGACCGCCCCCAACCAGTGGGAGATGGCCGACATGGACGAGGCCACCCTCGCGGCCCTGTCCACGCCCCGCAAGGCGGCGGCATGAGCGCCCCCGCCCCCGCCCGCGCCGTCATCACCGGCTGGTCGGCGGTCTCCCCGTACGGCATCGGCGCCGAGGCGTTCACCGAGGGGCTGCGCGACCGGCGCACCACCGTCGCCCCCGTCGACACCGAGCGCTGGGGCGTGCCCACCACCCGCGCCCACCTCGTGCCCGGCTTCGAGACCCGCGAGGTGCTCGGGAAGAAGGGCACCCGCTCCATGGACCGCGTCACCGGCCTCGCCGTCGCCGCCGTCGGCTCCCTGCTGAAGCAGCCCGGCAGCGCCGCGGAGAGCGAGACCGGCGAGCGCGCGGCCCTGGTACTGGCCACCACCACCGGCAGCGCCGCCAGCATGATGGACTTCACCCGCAGCTCCCTTCAGGGCGAGCGGCCCTACGACGTCGACCCGGCCGTGATGCCCAACGCCGTCATGAACTGCGCCGCCGGCCAGTGCGCCATCTGGTACGGCATCAAGGGCCCCAACACCACCCTCGCCGGCGGCCGCGCCGCGGGGCTGCTGTCCCTCAACTACGCCACCCGCCTGCTGTCCTCCGGCCGCGCCGACACCGTGCTGTGCGCCGCCGCCGAGGAGTACTCCGCCGCCCGCTACTGGCTGGAGCGGCACAGCCGGGGCGCCGAGGCCCCCGGCGTACCACTGGGCGAGGGCGCCGCCGTCCTGCTCGTCCAGCCCGCCGGCAGCCACCGCCCCGAGCGCCCGCCGCTCGCCGAAGTCCTCGCCGTGCGCAGCCGGGTGGCCACCGGCGCCCGCGTCCGCGACGTCCTCGCCGACTGCGTGCGCGACGCCCTGGCCGCCGCCGGCACCGACCCGGCCGAGGTCTGGGCCGCCGCCCCGGGCGACGCCCCCGGCCGCCTCGGCCACCTCGAACACGAGGTGCTGGAGGAGATCTGCGGCACCGAGGCGCTGGGCCGCGTGCCCGCCGTCGCCCGCATCGGCGACGTCTCCGCCGCCTCCGGCTCCTTCCAGATCGCCATGGTCCTGGCCACCGCCGCCGACGACCCCGCGGCCGCCGGCCGCGTCGCCGTCATCACCTCCGCCGACCGCGACGGCTCCCTGGCCTGCGCCGTCCTGAGGCTGGTGGGCCGATGAGCACGACCATGCCCGTGCGCGGCGCGAGCCCCGTCCGCGCCGAGGTGCACGTGCTGGCCCGCACCGAGGACGGCCTGGCCAGCAGCGCCCGCGCCGAGATCGGCGCCGGCGAGCCCGTCTTCGCCGGCCACTACCCCGACTTCCCCATCTTCCCCGGGGTCTGCGTCCTCGAATGCGTGCAGCGGGCCGCCACCGACGGGCCCGCCGCCCCCGCCGCCGGCGACCTCGCCGCCGTGGAGTCCGCCCGCTTCGCCGGCGCGGTCTACCCCGGCGACACCCTCACCCTCGACCTCGCCTGGCGCCGCACCCCGGCCGGCCTGGTCTGCCGCGCCACCGCCACCACCGAGCGCGGCAGGGCCGCCTCCGTACGGCTGCGCTTCGCGACCGAAGGAGACGCCCGGTGACCGCCGCCGCCCCCACCCTGCCGCAGGTCACCGACCTGCTGCCGCACCGCTACCCCATGCTGCTCGTCGACCGCGTCCTGGACATGGTCCCCGGCAGCAGCATCCGCGCCGTCAAGGCCGTCACCCTCAACGAACCCTGGTACGACCGGCTGCCGGCCGGCGCCCCGCTGGAGTACCCGCGCTCCCTGCTCGTGGAGTCCTGGGGCCAGAGCGCCGGCCTGCTCGCCTCCGCCATGGCCGACACCCCCCAGGGGCAGGTCATGCTCTTCGGCTCCGTCGCCGACGCCGTCTTCCACCGGCCCGTGCACCCCGGCGACGTCCTCGAACACCGCGTCCGCATCAGCAGGGCCCTGGCCGACTCCGTCGTCTTCGAGGGCACCAGCCACTGCGGCGAGGAAACCGTCATGACCGTCTCCAGCATGGTCATGGCCTTCCGCCCCGCCACCCTGCTGCGCCCCGAGGCGCCCGCAACCGACCCCGCAAGCCCCGTGAGGAAGGCCGACCGATGACCGACAACAGGCCCGTGGCGCTCGTCAGCGGCGGCTCCCGCGGCATCGGCCGGGCCGTCGTGCTCAAGCTCGCCGCCGACGGCTACGACGTGAGCTTCTGCTACCACTCCAACCAGGACGCCGCCGACCGCGTCGCCAAGGAGGCCGAGGCGCTGGGCGCCCGCGTCCTGCACCACCGCGTCGACGTCGCCGACGGCGCCGCCGTCCGCGCCTGGGTCGGCGCCACCGAGAACGAACTGGGCGCCCTCGACACCGCCGTCACCTCCGCCGGCATCACCCGCGACAAGGGCCTGGTGCTGATGAGCGACGAGGAGTGGCGCACGGTCGTGGCCACCAACCTCGACGGCGTCTTCCACGTCTGCCGCGCCGCCGCCTTCGCCATGATGAAGCGCCGCCGCGGCAGCATCGTCAACATCTCCTCCGTCGCCGGCATCTACGGCAACGCCAACCAGACCAACTACGCCGCCACCAAGGCCGGCATCATCGGCTTCTCCCGCTCCCTGGCCAAGGAGACCGGCCGCTACGGCGTGCGCGTCAACACCGTCGCCCCCGGCTTCGTCGACACCGACATGGTCACCGCCGTCCCCGAGCGGCAGCGCGAGGCGGCCCTCGCCGGCGTCGCGCTCGGGCGGATGGGCACCGCCGAGGAGGTCGCCGAGCTCGTGGCCTTCCTCGCCGGCGAACGCGCCGGCTACATCACCGGATCCGTCTTCCAGATCGACGGGGGGATATCCCTGTGAGCACCGGACGGCGCAAGAAGAACCCCAGGTGGTACTTCTCGCTGCGCAGCCCCTACTCGTGGTTCGCCTACCGCGACCTGAGCGAGAACCACCCCGACATCCTCGACGAGATCGAGTGGATCCCCTACTGGGAGCCCGACGAGGAGTCCACCCGCCTGCTGGACGAGGCCGGGGTCACCCTCCCGGTCATGCCCATGCACCGCTCGAAGAACTTCTACATCCTGCGCGACGCCCGCCGCTGGGCCCACGCCCGCGGCTGGCAGGTCACCTGGCCCGTCGACCGCGACCCGCACTGGGAGGTCGCGCACCTGGCCTACATCGCCGCCGAGGAGGCCGGCTGCGGCCGGCGGTTCGTCGACCTCGCCTACCGCGCCCGCTGGCACGAGGGCCGCGACCTCTCCGACCGCGCCACCATCGCCGCCATCGCCGCCGAACTGGGCCTTCCCGCCTCCCTCGGCGACTCCGTCGACGACCCGGTGCTGCGCCTGAAGGGCGTCGCCTGCCTGATCGCCGCCTACCACGACGACGCCTTCGGCGTCCCCTTCTTCCTCAACGGCCGCGAGGCGTTCTGGGGCGCCGAGCGCGTCTCCGCGTTCGTCGCCGCCGTCCGCGGCGAGGAGTGGGACGGCGTCAGCGACGCCCCCTTCACCGCCACCCCCTACGCCGCCCAGGCCGCCGACGGGAGCACGCCATGACCACCACCGCAGCCCCCCAGCGGCTCGTACCCCGCCGGGTCGTGCCCGGCACCGCCGAGGCCCGCTGGGCCGAGGTGAGCATGCCGGCCCCCGCCCGGCTCGCCGCCCGCGTCCGCCTGCTCGCCCGGCGCACCGGCACCGGCTGGGGACCGGTCCTGCTCGCCGCCCACGCCGCCGTCCTCGCCGCCCTCGGCGGCGAGAGCACCGTGCTCACCGGCTACGCACCGCCCGCCGCGGGCGGGGCCCTGCGGCCGCTCGCCCTGACCGCCGACGGCGGCACATGGGAGGAGCTGCTGGCCGGCGCCGCCCGCGCCGCCGCCGGCGAGGCGGCCGCCGGCGCCTTCGAGACCGCCCTGGACCTCGCCCACCCCGAGGGCGCCCTGCCCGAGCCGCACCCCGGCACCGTCCTGGCCGCCGTGCTGCGCCTGACCCCCACCGGCCCCGCACTGCTGCTGCGCTACCGCACGGACGTCCTCGACGCCGAGGCCGCCGGCCGCATCGCCGGCTACCACCTCACGGCGCTCGACCACCTCACGCAGCACCCCGCCTCCGCCGTGCGCGAGCGCAGCCTGCTCTCGCCGCAGGAGCACCACCACCAGATCCACGAACTGGCCGGTCCCGTGCGCCCGCTGCCCGACCGGCGCTTCCACCAGCTGTTCGAGGAGCAGGCCGCCGCCCGCCCCGACGCGGTGGCCGCCGAGCACGCCGGCAGCACCCTGACCTACGGCGAGCTCAACGCCCGCGCCAACCGCCTCGCCCACGCGCTGCTCGCCCGCCGGATCGGCCCCGAGGCCGTCGTGGCCGTCGTCACCGAACGCAACCTCGACTGGCTCACCGCCGTCATCGCCATCCTCAAGGCCGGCGCCGCCTACCTGCCCGTCGAGCCCGCCGCGCCCGTCGACCGCATGGCCCGCACCCTGCGGCGCAGCGGCTGCCGGCTCGTCCTGACCGAGGACGGCAGCACCACGCACCTGCGCCTGGCGGCACCCGAGGACCTGCCGACGCTCACCGTCGCCGCGGGCGTGGCCGAGGACCGCCCCGCCACCGACCCCGGCGTGCCCGTGGCCGCCGACCAGCTGGCGTACCTGTACTTCACCTCCGGCTCCACCGGCGAGCCCAAGGGCGCGATGTGCGAGCACGCCGGCTTCGTCAACCACCTCTACGCCAAGATCGACGACCAGGGCATCGCCGCCGGCCAGGTGGTGGCCCAGACCGCCCCGCAGTCCTTCGACATCTCCCTGTGGCAGCTGCTGGCCGCCCTCGTCGTCGGCGGCCGCACCCTGATCGTCGAACAGGACGCCATCCTCGACGTCGACCGCTACCTCGACACCGTCGAGCGCGGCGAGGTCGCCGTGCTGCAGGCCGTCCCCTCGTACCTGGAGGTGGTCCTGGCCCGGCTGGAGGAGAGCCCGCGCGAGCTGCCCGCCCTGCGCTGCGTGTCCGTCACCGGCGAGGCGCTGAAGAAGGAACTGGCCGTGCGCTGGTTCGCGCGCTTCCCGCACATCGCCCTGATGAACGCCTACGGCCTGACCGAGACCTCCGACGACACCAACCACGAGGTCATGACCGCCGCACCCGAGTGGGACTCCGTCCCCCTCGGCCGGCCCGTCGCCAACGCCCGCGTCTACGTCGTCGACGAGCAGCTGCGCCCGGTGCCCCTCGGCGCCCCCGGCGAGATCGTCTTCTCCGGCGTGTGCGTCGGCCGCGGCTACGTGGGCGACCCCGAGCGCACCGCCGCCGCCTTCGGCGAGGACCCGCACCGCCCCGGCCAGCGCCTGTACCGCTCCGGCGACTTCGGCCGCTGGCTGCCCGGCGGCACCCTGGAGTTCCTCGGCCGGCGCGACGCCCAGGTCAAGATCCGCGGCTTCCGCATCGAGATCGGCGAGATCGAGAACCAGCTGCTGCGCCTGCCCGGCGTGCGCGACAGCGCCGTCGTGGTCGTCGAGAGCCCCGACGAGGGCCGCCACCTGGTCGGCTTCCACACCGGCTCCGACCTGCCCGCCGACGAGCTGCGCCGCAACCTGGCCCGGGCACTGCCGCCCTACATGGTCCCCGGCCGGCTCGAGCGCCTCGACGCCCTGCCGCTCACGCCCAACGGCAAGACCGACAAGCGGGCGCTGATCGCCCTCGCCGCCGAACTCGCCGCGCCCCAGGACACCGTGGCGCACGAGCCGCCGAGCACCGACGCCGAGCGCCGCCTGGCCGACGCCTGGGCCGCCGTGCTCAAGCTGCCCGTCGCACAGATCGGCCGGTACGACGACTTCTTCGACCGCGGCGGCACCTCCCTCTCCGCGGTGCAGCTCGTCGTGCGCATGGCCCGCGCCTTCACCCTCCAGGACGTACGGCGCAACCCCACGCTCACCGCGCTCGCCTCCCTGCTCGACGGCGCGCCCGTGCAGGAGACCGCCGCCCCCGCGCAGCAGACGGCGGCACCCGCCGCCCGTACCGCGACGAGCGTCCCCGCCACCGCCGCGCCGCGCACCCCGGACGACGCCGCCGCACCCTTCGACGTGGTGCGCACCGAGGGCCGGCCCGCCGTGCTCGTCCTCGACGGCCCCGCACCGGCCGACCCCGCCGCCTGGGCGGCGGAGCACCGCGCCCGGCTGCAGGCGACCGTCGCCGAGCACGGCGCCCTCCTCGTCCGCGGCCTGGGCCTGACCGACGCGGCAACCGTCGGCCGCGTGGGCCGGGCACTGCTGCACGAGGTGATGACCGAACGCGAGGGCTTCGCCACCCGGCAGACCCTGGCCGAGGGCGTGTACTCCTCCTCCGAGTGGCCCGCCGACCAGCCCATGTGCATGCACCACGAGCTCTCCTACGCCCGTGAGGTGCCCGGCACGCTGCTCTTCGCCTGCCTGACGGCACCGCAGTCCGGCGGCGTCACCGGGGTCGCCGACTCCCAGGACGCCCTGCAGGCGCTGCCCGCCGGCCTCGTGGCCCGCTTCGAGGAACTCGGCTGGCTGCTCGACCGCAACTACACCGAGACCGTCGGCGTCTCCCTCGCCGAGTCCTTCGGCACCGCCGACCGGGCCGGCATCGAGGCGTACTGCGCCGAGCGCGGCATCGGCTGCACCTGGCTCCCCGGCGGCGACCTGCGCACCCGCCAGCGCGCGGCCGCGGTGCTCACCCACCCCGTCACCGGCCGGCGGGCCTGGTTCAACCAGATCGCCTTCCTCAACGAGTGGACGCTCGACCCGGTGATCCGCGAGTACCTGAAGTTCGAGTTCGGCGACGACGGCCTGCCGTTCAACAGCCGCTACGGCGACGGCTCCGCGCTCGACGAGGACACCGTGCTCGCCATCAACGAGGTCTACGAGAAGCACACCCTGCGCGAGGAGTGGCAGCGCGGCGACCTGCTCGTCGTGGACAACCTGCGCATGGCCCACAGCCGCGAGCCCTACGAGGGCCGCCGCGAGATCGCCGTCATGCTCGGCGACCCCGTGACCGTACCCGCCCTCGGCTGACGCACCGCACCCGCACACCCACCCACGGATGGAGCACGTCATGTCCCCCCAGCCCCTCGTGCCGCCCTTCGCCGTCATCACCGGCGCACAGGTCGCGGACGTCCTCACGGGCCACGAGAAGCAGGTCCTCGACCTGGTGGAGGAGGTCTACACGCTGCACGGCCGCGGCAGCTCGGTGAACCCGCCCTCGTACTTCCTGCGCTTCCCCGACCGGCCCAGCGCCCGCATCATCGCCCTGCCCGCCTCCGTCGGCGGCGACAAGCCCACCGACGGCCTGAAGTGGATCTCCAGCTTCCCCGAGAACGTCGCGGCCGGCATCCCCCGCGCCTCCGCCGTGCTCATCCTCAACGACCACGTCACCGGCTACCCGTTCGCGTGCCTGGAGAGCTCCATCATCAGCGCCTCCCGCACCGCCGCCTCCGCGGCGCTGGCCGCCGACCGGCTCAGCCGCGGCGCGCGACCGCGCCGCATCGGCTTCGTCGGCACCGGGCTCATCGCCCGCTACGTCCACCACTACCTGCAGGCCAGCGGCTGGGACTTCGACGAGCTGGGCGTGCACGACCTGTCCGCGACCCACGCCGAGGCGTTCGCCGACTACCTCACCTCCGCCCCCGGCGACGCCCCGGTGGTGGTGCACGACAGCGCCGAGGAGCTCATCACCGCAAGCGACCTGGTGGTCTTCGCCACCGTGGCGGGCACCCCGCACGTGCACGACCCGGCCTGGTTCTCCCACAACCCGCTCGTGCTCAACGTCTCGCTGCGCGACCTCGCCCCCGAGATCCTGCTGGCCTCCACCAACATCCTCGACGACGTCGAGCACTGCCTGAAGGCCGACACCTCCCCGCACCTGGCCGAACAGCTCACCGGCAACCGCGACTTCATCGACGGCACCCTCTTCGACGTCCTCGAAGGCCGCGTCGAGCTGCCCGCGGACCGGCCCGTGGTCTTCTCGCCCTTCGGCCTGGGCGTCCTCGACATCGCCCTCGGCCGCTACGTGCACGACCGGCTGCGCGAGGAAGGCCGGCTCGCCCACGTCGAGGGCTTCTTCCACGAGACCGACCGCTACGGCCGCACCACCGGCTAGCGGCGGCCCGACCCCTACCGACCCCAGGGAACTGGTGATCCCGTGACGATCATTACCGCCCCCTACGAGATCAACGCGGACGACGTCTTCGTCGACCTGCGCCCGGTCTTCGACGTGCCGCTCTACCTCAAGTACGAGGGCATCAACCTCGCCGGCTCCGTCAAACTGAAGGCGGCCCTGGGGATGGTGCTCGCCGCCGAGCGCGAGGGCCTGCTCTCGCCCGGCGACGTGCTCGTGGAGTCCTCCTCCGGCAACCTCGGCGTCGCCCTCAGCATGATCGCGGCGCACCGGGGCTACGGCTTCCTGTGCGTCACCGACTCGCGCTGCAACCCCGCGAGCCGGCGGCTGATGGAGTCCTTCGGCGCCCGGGTGCTGGTCATCTCGCGCCCCGACAAGGAGCGCGGCCTGCTCGGCGCCCGGCTGGACTACGTCCAGCGGCTGTGCGACTTCGACCCGCGCTACGTCTGGCTCAACCAGTACGTCAACCCGCACAACTGGCTCGCGCACTACCGCAGCACCGGACCCGCCATCGCCCGGCAGTTCCCCGACCTCGACGTGCTCTTCGTCGGCGCCGGCACCACCGGCACGCTCATGGGCCTCGCCCGCTACTTCCGCGAGCAGGAACGAAACGTGCGCATCGTCGCCGTCGACAGCATCGGCTCGGTGACCTTCGGCGGGCCCGCCGTGCCCCGCTACATCCCCGGGCTCGGCGCGGGCGTGCGCCCGCAGCTGCTGGACTCCTCCCTCGTCGACGAGGTGGTGATGGTGCCCGAACGCGACACCCTCGAGTGCTGCCACACCATGGCCCGCCAGGGCTTCCTCTTCGGCGGCTCCACCGGCACCGTCGTCAGCGGCGCCCTGCGCTGGCTCGCCGGCCGCCCGCGCGGCGAGCACCTCACCGCCGTGGCCCTCTCCCCGGACCAGGGCGACCGCTACCTCGACTCGCTCTACGACCCCGAATGGGTGGAGCGGCACTTCGGCGACCCGCGCACCTGGGACGCCGGGATCCCGGCCACCCCCGCCGAGCTGGTCACCAGCTGACGGCCGAGGCATCACCCCACACGAAAGGCCAACTCGTCATGGACAAGCCAGTGGTGCTGATCGCCGAGGAGCTCTCCCCGGCCACGCTCGCCGCCCTGGGCACCGGCTTCGAGATCAGGTACTGCACCGGCGCCGACCCGCGGGCGCTGCGGGCCGCACTGCCCGGAGCGGACGCCGTGCTCGTGCGCAGCGCCACCCGGCTCGACGCCCGGGCCCTGGCCGCCGGCACCCGCCTGAAGGTCGTCGCCCGGGCCGGCGTGGGCCTGGACAACGTCGACGTCGACGCGGCCACCCGGGCCGGCATCCTGGTGGTCAACGCCCCCGACGCCAACGTCGTCAGCGCCGCCGAGCACGCCGTCGGCCTGCTGCTCGCCCTCGCCCGCCACATCCCGCAGGCCCACGCGGCCCTCACCGCCGGCCACTGGGCCCGCAGCCGCTTCGGCGGCACCGAACTGGCCGGCAAGACCCTCGGCATCGCCGGCCTCGGCCGCATCGGGACGCTGGTGGCCCACCGCATGGCCGCCTTCGACATGCGCATCCTCGCCTACGACCCCTACGTCACCCCCGCCAGCGCCGCCCACGCCGGCGCCCTACCGGTCTCCTTCGACGAACTGCTGGCGGAATCCGACTTCCTCACCGTCCACCTGCCCCGCACCCCGCAGACCACGGGCCTGTTCGGGCCCGCCGCACTGCGCCGCGTCAAGCCCGGGGTGCGCATCGTCAACGCCGCCCGCGGCGGCATCGTCGACGAGAACGCGCTGTACCGGGCGCTCGTCGAGGGCCGCGTCGCCGGCGCCGCCCTCGACGTCTTCGCCACCGAACCGTGCACCGAGTCCCCGCTGTTCGCCCTGGACTCCGTCGTCGTCACCCCCCACCTCGGCGCGAGCACCGCCGAGGCGCAGGAACGGGCCGGAGTGGGCGTGGCCACCGCCGTACGCCGGGCCCTGACCGGACTGCCCGTGCCCGAGGCCGTCAACTTCGCCGCCCTGGTCGCCACGGCCGGCACACAGCCGATGGAGTACGCCCGATGAGCGCCGCACGGACGGAGGCCGGCAGCATGCACAGCACCGACAGCATCCGGTGGTTCCGCCGCTACGCGGTGACGGCCGCGCCGCGCCGGCGCCTGCTGGTCCTGCCGCACGCCGGCGGCTCGGCCAGCTTCTTCCACCCCTGGGGAGCGGCCTTCGACGACGACACCGAGGTCCTCGTCGCCCGCTACCCCGGCCGGCACGACCGCATGACCGACCCCTGCATCGACGACATGACCGAACTGACCGACCGCATCACCGCGGCGCTGCTGCCCTTCCTGGACGTACCGCTGACCCTCTTCGGCCACAGCATGGGCGCCTCGCTGGCGTACGAGCTGGCGCTGCGGCTGGAGAGCCGGCACGGGGTGCGCCCCGCCGCCCTGCACGTCTCCAGCCGCAAGGCCCCGCACCGGCTGACCCCCCGGCCCCTGCACACCGAGGGCGACGCCGCCCTGATCGCCGAGGTCCGCCGGCTCGGCGGCACCGACGACGCGCTGCTGGACGACCCGGACCTGGTGGAGCTGCTCCTGCCCGCCATCCGGGCCGACTTCACCCTGGTCGGCACCTACGGCCCGCGCAGCGCCGTGCCGGTCGGCTGCCCCGTGCACGCCTACGTGGGCGACGAGGACCCCGCCGTCACCCCCGCCGACATGGCGGCCTGGGCCGACGTGGCCCCCCACGGCTTCACCCTGGACGTACTGCCCGGCGGCCACTTCTACCTGGTCGACCAACGCACGGCCCTCGTCGGCGCCCTGGCCGACCAACTGGTTTCCGGCTAGCGGCCTGTCCGCCGCCCCGTCAGGGGCGCGGGGCAGTGCCGATCTGCGGCTGCCGCCGCGTAGGGCCTGTCCGGCGGATCTTCGTCGCGCGCGCCACCACAGCGCCCCGTAGGGGCGCGGGGAACTGCGCGACAAGCCACGGCGTGCCCGCACGTGAGTACCGTGCTGCGCCCGGGCCCCGGGGGTCGCAGGTCGGCTGCGGGCCGTCGCGGGCCGATCGCGCAGTTCCCCGCGCCCCTACGGGGCGCCGTGGTGGCCGAACGCGCCCGCGCGGCGGCAGCCGCAGGGGCGCTAGCCCTGCCGCACGAGGCGGGCGTACGCGTCCGCCAAGTGCCGGGTGACCGGTCCGATCTCGTACGGCCTGCCGTCGACGGCCCGTACCGGCTGCACCTCGTACGCGGTGCCGGTCAGGAACACCTCCTGGGCCCGTTCCAGCGCCTCGGGCCCCAGATGGCCCTCGTGCACCGCGATGCCGGCCTCGTGCGCCAGCGCGATGACGGTCTGCCGGGTGATGCCGTCGAGGAAGACGTCGGCCAGCGGCGTGTGCAGGGCGCCGTCGACGACGAGGAACAGGTTGGCGCCGGTGGCCTCCGCCAGGTAGCCGCGGTAGTCCAGCAGCAGGGCGTCGTCGTAGCCGTCCGCCTCGGCCGCATCCCGCGCCAGCGTGCAGATGTTGTACAGCGACGCGGCCTTGGCGCGTACGGGCGCGGTGTCGGGCGCCGGGCGGCGCCACTTGGACGTGCCCAGGGCGATGCCGTGCTCCTGTGCGGCGGAGGAGAAGACGTTCGGCCATTCCCAGGCGGCGACGGCCACGTGCACCGAGGTGCCCGCCCCGGAGACGCTCAGCTGCTCGCTGCCCCGCCAGGCGACGGGCCGGACGTAGCCGTCGGCGATGCCCGCGCGCCGTACGAGTTCCTCGGCGGCCCGGTCCAGCTCGGCCGGTTCGAAGGGCAGGGTGAAGCCCAGTTCGGCCGCGGAGGCGGCCAGTCGCCGCGAGTGCTCGGCCAGGCGGAAGATGCGCCCGTCGTACACGCGCATGCCTTCGAAGACGCCGCCGCCGTAGTGCAGGCCGTGCGTGAGCACGTGGAGGCGCGCCTCGCGCCAGGGGACGAACGCCCCGTCGTACCAGATCAGGCCGTCGCGGTCGTCGAAGGGCAGGGGGGTGCTCATCGGGTGCCCTCCTCGGGCGCGTAGTCGATGCGGATCGCGCTCTCCAGGTGCCGGTGGAACTCCTCCGCCTCCGCGGTGCTGGCGTGCCGGGAGAGGACGAAGGCGGGGTAGCCGGTGAAGTCGGGGTAGGGCCGTACGACGTCGCCGGGGTGCAGCATCTGCACCACGTGGTCGACGCGCGGGTCGTCCCGCACCGCGTCCAGGCCGTGGATCGCGGTGATGCGGCCGTGGCCGCCGCAGGGCACGATGTAGTTGGCCGCCGCGCCGACGGCGGTGACCGGCGCGCCCGCGCAGGCGGGCGGCAGGCCGGCGGCGACGCGCAGCGCGTCGGCCGCCAGGTCCACGCCGGTGACGTGCGAGGCGATGTAGTGGGAGACGCCGGAGCCGCCGACGCGGGCGCCCATCTCCAGCAGGTACGGCTCGGTGCCGCCGCGCAGGCGCAGCTCGGTGTGGGTGGGGCCGTCGGTGACGCCGAGGGCCCGGTGCGCGGCGGTCACCTCGCGCACCACCGCCTCCTGCACCGCGGGCGGCAGGGCCGCGGGGGCGCGGTAGACGGTCTCCTCGAAGTAGGGGCCCTTGGGCTCGCCCTTGTAGCCGATGGACAGCACCGTCACCTCGCCGCGGTGGGCGAGCGACTCCACCGCGTACTCCGGTCCGTCGAGGTACTCCTCGATCACCAGCGCCGGTTCGGCGCCCAGCACGCCGCCGCAGACCTCGCGCACCTCGGCCACCACGGCCGCGAGCCGCCCGGGGTCCTCCGCCCGGGTCACCCCTAGGCTGGAGTAGCCGTGGGCCGGCTTGACCACGACGGGGAAGTCCAGGTCCGCGGCGTCGGCGGGCGCGCCGTCGTCGAGCCGCAGGAAGCGGGGCACGTTGAGTCCGGCCGCCGCCAGCCGCTCGCGCATCAGGCGTTTGTCCTGCACGCCCGCCGCCGTCGACGGGGGGATGCCGGGGAGCCCCAGCGCCCGGGCCGCCTCGGCGACGAAGGGCACGGCCGGGTCGTACAGCGTGGTGATCCCGTCGAAGGGGTGCGCGCGGTGGTACTGCTGCAGGGCGGCCAGGGCGCCGGCCGGGTCGCCCTCCACGTCCAGCGGCAGCACGTCGGCGACCGCGGCCGGCAGCCGGCCGGGCTCGACGGTCTCGTCGGGCCGCGGCACCAGCACCAGGCGGATGCCGGCCCGCTGCGCGCTGTCGAACACCCAGGGCAGGGAGGTACGCTGGTAAACGAGGACGACGGTGGGGCGGGAGTTCACGGCGTTCACGGCGTTCACGGTGTTCCTTGTTCGTGGAGGGCGGCGTCCGTCCCGACGCCGGCGGGCGCCCGGGCAGGGGAGGGAGCGGGAGCCTTCCCGCCGACGGTGAGCCACACGCCGGCCGAGCACAGGCAGATCAGGGCGACGGGCAGCGGGCCCGGGGCGCCGGCCCAGCCCAGGGCCCACTCGCCCAGGCGCACCAGGAAGGGCACGACCAGGGCCAGGGCCGAGGTGAACAGCGGGCCCTTGAGCAGGATGAGCTGGTGGGAGATGAGGAAGACCGGCGCGGTCAGCACCGCCCCCAGCAGGGCGATCCCGCCCCAGTCCGCCCAGGACACCGCGCCCAGGGGGACGAAGAGGGCGGCCGCCGTCCCGAGCATGAGCGTGCCCGCGCCCGTGACGGCCGGCAGCGCCGCGAGCGGCGAGACGTCGGCCATGCGGTGGCGGTAGACGTAGCCGTACACCGCGTACGCGAACGTGCCGACCAGGGCGAAGAGCGCACCGGTCAGCAGGGAGCCGCCCGTCGCGTTGACCGTCTTCGACGCATGACCGTCGGCCGCCGCGTAGCCCAGGGCCGCGGCCACCGCCACCACCGTGCCCAGGGCCTTGCGCAGGCTGGAGCGCTCGCGGAAGGCGGTGACGCCGATGAGGAAGGTCAGGCAGGGCAGGAGCGAGACGATCAGGCCGACGCGGGAGGCCCCGATGCGGCCGATGCCCAGCAGCGTGCCGGTGTAGTAGGCGAAGAAGCCCAGGAACGCCAGCACCGCCACCGCCCCCACCCGGCGGCTGCCGGTGCGCACGTCGGCCCAGGTGCGCGGGCGCAGCGCCGCGACGACGACGAGGGTGGCGAAGCTGGCCGCGGTGCGGCCCGCGGCCACCGCCAGCGGGGGCGCGTCGCTGACCAGGCGGCCGGACATCAGCCAGCCGGCGGCCAGCAGGAGCACCATGAGCGCGGACAGGGCGGGGACGACGAGCGCCCCGCCCTGCCGGGGACCGTCACTCACCACTCGGCCGTTCCGAACCGCAGGGCCGGCAGCCGGTCGAGCCCGCCCTTGGCGCGCAGCAGGGTGCGCTGGTCCTCGGTGAAGGCGTAGCGCTGCTTCTCCTCACCCGCGGGCAGGTACGTGCGCACCAGGGCCTTGGCCGCCGCCTTGTACTCCTCGTCGGTGGTGACCTCGTCCTCCAGGCGCTCGACCGCCGCGACGAAAGCCCGCAGGGCATCGAGGGCCTTCGTCTCGTCCAGGTGCAGCAGCCCGCCGCCGGCCGGGGAGCCGGTCAGCGCGCCGTGCTCGCGCAGCCAGGAGTAGAGGAGGACGCCGGTGCCGGAGTCGAAGTTGCGGGTGGCGTCGTCCGCCTGCGGATAGCGGAAGATGCGCTCCAGCAGCACCATGGCCAGCAGTTCCCGCGCGTACGGAATCTCGTCGTCGATGCAGGTCAGCACGGTCTTGGCATCGACCTTGATCTCCTCCAGCAGGCCGACGAACCAGTTCATCTTCAAGGAGATGTGCTGGTCGAACGGCCAGGAGCCCTGGTAGTGCAGCGAGTCGTGCAGATAGCCCCAGATCGCGCGGGCCTCGAAGCACACGTCCGGTGCCAGGCCCGTGGAGGCGCGCGGCAGGGACTCCGGCGTCAGCACGGCCGCGGCGCCCGGCAGCGCGTACGTCTCGTGGATCCTGCGGAACTTGTTGTAGAAGAACATGGCGTAGGGCTGCTCGCGCACCTTGTCGTGCGCGGCCACGTTCTCGGGGAAGAAGACGATGCAGTTGCCCTCGGCGAAGCCCGCGCTGCCGGTGATCAGCACCAGCGACTGGCAGTTGTTCTTCGGGTGCGGGTGGGTCAGCGCCAGGGTGGGCAGCGCCTCGGGCTCCTTGCGCAGCGCGAAGAACAGCTCCAGCCGCTTGCCCACGGGCGGGGCGCTGTTGGTCGACTGCAGCGGGGCGAGGAAGAACACCGCCTCGCCGTCGGCCGGCGCCTCCAGCGCGTCCCGGGAGCGGGCGAAGTGCGGCGGGGTGTCGAGACCGGCCGCCAGCCAGCCGTCGACGTCCGCGGCGAGGGCGTCGCCCCGGTGGGCCAGGCCGTGCCGGGCGTACCAGGCGCACGCCTGCTCACGCACCGCCAGCAGCAGCTCGCGGTCCTCGGGCGTGGGGTGCGCGACGGTGCCGTCGTCGTTCTGACGGGTGCGGAAGCGGTCGACCAGGGGGATCAGGGTGCGCTGCAGCTCCTCGGCCTCGGCCAGGAGATCCGGTGCAACGGGCGCGACAGCGGCGGTGGGGGCCGCGCTCACCGGGGCGCTCACAGCGCCGGCTCCAGGGCCCGCTCCTGCTGCGCCGGCTCGCCTGCGGCCAGGACCTGGTGGACGGTGAAGACCATGGGCACCGGTCCGAAGTCCCGCAGGACCTGCAGGCCGTGGGCCTGCGCCGCGACGATGGTGGTGATGCAGCCCTCCACCCGGCCCTCGGCGCAGTCGATGGCGGCCTGGGAGTTGCTGAGCACCTCGTGGACGGTCGCGCCGTCGGGGACGAGCCCGGTGGGTGCCGGGTGCGAGGCCACCGATGCGGGCCGCTGCGTACCGGTGGAGGCGAGCACCATGTTGTGCGTCGGCATCACGAAGCTGTCGACCATGCGCAGCCGGTGCAGATTGCCGAAGACGAGCGTGTGCAGGGCCGGGTAGACGGCGCAGGCGGTCAGGGCGTGGCGCCCGTCCGCGGGGACGGCCTCGAGCGCGGATTCTATGGACGAGTGGAGCTCGACCGTGCCGTCGGTGATGCCGCGCCTGCGCAGCCACTCGTGGGAGGCGGCCTCCAGGTTGGTGCCCTGCGGGCCGAGCGTGTGCAGGTGACGGACGTGATCGGGTCCGATGTGGTTCTGGCTCAAGGGTCCCCCTCATACGCGGTGCAAAGTGGTGCAATCGCGACCGGTGCCCCGAAATGGGCGACCGGTGCCCCTTCAAGATCCAAACAGTGGGTGGGAGCCGGGGCAATGGTTCCCGGCCGGCGTCCCGCATCACGAGACGCCGGCCGGCCTCACAAGGTTGCCCGGATCCGCTCGAACGCCTCGCCCAGCACGGCGGGATGGGCGCCCGCGTTGAAGCGGAAGCAGTGGCCGAATTCCGTCCCGCCGAAGCTCGCCCCCGGCAGCACGTGCACCCCGGCCGCGGCCAGGGCCCCGGCCAGCCGCAGTGCGTCCTCGCCCTCGGGCAGTTCGGCCCACACCAGGTAGGTCGCCTCGCACCGCGGTTGATGGACCGTCAGCGGAAGGGACGCCAACTCGTCGGCCACCAGCCGCACGTTCTCGGCCAGCCGGGCGCACAGGGCCGCCAGCCAGGCGTCACCGCGTTCGTAGCAGGCCACGGTGGCGATCGCACCGAAGCTGCCGGGCCGGCCCAGCAGGCTCTGCGGCACCCCGGTGAGCCGGTCCGCCGCGCGCTCGGAGGCGTACAGCGTGGCGCTCTTGA
Source organism: Streptomyces sp. PKA51 (assembly GCF_057552455.1). NCBI lineage: Bacteria > Bacillati > Actinomycetota > Actinomycetes > Kitasatosporales > Streptomycetaceae > Streptomyces > Streptomyces sp. PKA51. Next base: position 122,609 of record NZ_BAAJPZ010000010.1, on the reverse strand, counting down.
GCCCGGCGATGTTGAACGCCTTGGAGGCGGAGGTGAACCCGTACGCGCGCACCCGGTGGACGCCCGCGTCGGCGAAGGCCGACGGCAGCCGCTCACCGGTCAGGCCGAGCGGGATGTGCACCTCGTTCGCCAGGAGCAGCAGGTCGTGCTCCAGCGCCAGGGACACCGCCCGCGCCTGCTCCTGGGCGGTCCACGCCCGGCCCACCGGGTTGTGCGGCTGGCACAGGATCCAGCCCCGGGCCCCGGACGCCGCCGCGGCCGCCAGTGCCCGCCAGTCGTGCTCGTAGCCGTGCTCGCCGCGCAGCAGCGGCACCGCCACCGGCTGCAGCCCCGCCTCCCGCACGACGGTGAACAGGTCGCCGTACACCGGCGTCTCCACGATCACCCGGCTGCCCGGCAGCAACTCCTGCTCCAGCACCGTGCGCAGGCCCGTGAGCACGTCGGTCGTGCCGCGCAGGGCCGCCACCGAGGCGCCGTGGTGGCGGGCCAGGTACGCCTCGCAGGACGCCTCCTGCTCCTCGCACAACCCGTACCCGCTCTCGCCGAGATCGACGGCCTCCTGCAGGACGTCGCGCAGGAAGGCGGGGGTGTACAGGTCCATCTCGGCGACGCCCAGGCAGATGCGCCGCGGATCGTCGCCCGCGGCGCGCCACTTGAAGGTGCGGCGCCGGCGCAGGACGTCGAGGTCCGCTATGAAGGCCGGTTCGCCCGTGCCAGCCGTGTCAGCCGGTCGCATCACGGTCGAGCTCGATGTAGAGGCGGGTGCCGTTGCGGCCCTTGGTGCGGCGGCGCACGGTGACCGTGCCTTGGATCTCCTTCGGGTGGTTCACGTGCGTGCCGCCGCAGGGAATGACGATGTCGCCGGAGCGCCAGACGAACACGTCGTGCGTGTCCGGCAGGGCGGTCACGACCGCCTCGGGGGAGGAGGCCAGCAGCGCCACCACCCGCTCCTGGATGACCGGCACGGCCTCGCCGGGGATGGAGCAGCCGAAGTCGAAGCGGGCCGAGCTGTCGCTGATGTGGCAGCCGCGGGTGGAGCGCGTCTGCCCGTTGGCCTCCAGGTACTCGCCGGTGGCGTGGAAGAGGAAGTGCGCGAGCGTGTGCATCTGCATGTTGCGGAAGCGCCGCGCCCAGTCGATCTCCATCGTCACGGTGTCGCCGACCGTCAGGGTGCACGGCTCGGCGAACTCGTGGCAGAAGACCGACTCCACCGTGGCGACTTCACCGTTGGGCAGCTGGAAGGGCCGGCCCCCGGCCTTCTGCACGTCCACCACGCGGGCGCCGTCGATCGTCCCCTGGTCGGCCACCTGGCCGCCGGACTCGGCGTAGAACAGCGACCGGTCGAAGACCGCGAAGTGGCCGCTGACCGACAGCACGGTCGCGGTCGCGGTGGTGGCGTACGGGTCGTCGTGGTACAGCTGGTGCGTGGGAGGACAGGAGCTCCACAGGGCTGCTTCCATCATGGCGTTGACTTCTCTCCGCAGTTCAAGAGCGTGGTGCCGTACAGTTCGCCGCGGTCGGCGAAGAAGGTCAGGATCTCCCCGTCCGTGCCCGGCTGCCCGGTGCCGCCGGCCCCGGTGAGCCGCACCAGGTCCGCGGCCAGGCGCTGGGCGCCCACGTAGCACACGCCGGACGAGCCGCCGACGCTGATGCCGCGGGTGCACAGCTGCCGCACACCCGCGCAGGCCTCGTCGTCCGACACGCGGTAGACGCCGGCCACCCGGGAGCGGGCCGCCTCGATCACGGCGGGGATGCGGTTCTGGTTGCCCGTGCCGCGCAGGATACTCGGTGCGGGCTCGCCGCCGAAGGTGATCGAGCCGTGCCGGTCGGCCACGTACGAGGGAATGCCCTTGCCGTCGAGCATCGCCGACAGGGCCGAGAAGTGACCGCCGCTGCCCACGCAGAAGATGCCGGCGACGATGCGGGAGAAGTCCAGGGTGCGCATCAGGTGCGGCACCACCCAGCGGGTGTAGACCTCGGGATTGAGCGGACTGTCGTTCTGGTTCGTCCAGTAGAACTCGGGGTGCTGCTCCAGCATCGACTGCAGCAGGTCGTCACGGGCCTGCTGGGTGCCCAGGACCGGGTGCGGACGCTCGATCAGGTGCAGGATGCCGCCGGCCAGTTCTATCTTCAGCCGGGTGACCTCGGGTATCCCCGGGTCCGACACCAGGTGGACCGGATGCCCCAGCATCCGGCCCGCGACCGCCAGGCCCAGGCCCAGCGAGCCGGAGGTGGACTCGATCACCGGCTGGCCCTCGGCGAGCAGCCCGCGCTCGCGGGCCAGGAGCAGCAGGCCCAGGCCCAGGATGGACTTGAAGCTGGTCTCGGTGGCCGGGCTGCCGTGCACGGCACGCAGCCGCAGGCCCTGGGCCAGGGGGCCGGCGTCCAGGGTGGTCAGCCGGCCGAGCTCCTCGACGACCTCGTACGGGTCGCGGTACGGGGGGTGATTCACTTGCGGCCTTCCAGGAGGTTCTTGGCCCAGAAGATGGAAACGAGCAGGATCGCGATTCCCGACATCTGGACCAGGCTCAGGTGCTGGTCGAACAGGGCGAATCCGTAGACGGCCGCAGCCACCGGCTGCAGCAGGACGAAGAGGGCGGCGAGCTGCAGCGGCAGGAACTTCACCGCGTGCGCCATGAGCGTCTGGCCGAAGACCTGCGAGGTCACCGCCAGGGCGACGAGCACCAGCCAGCCCTTGGCGCTGGTGGGCCACATCTTCTCGTCGAGCACGGCCGCCACCGCGAAGCAGGCGAGCGCGCACACCAGGCTCAGGCCCGCCATGATGCGCGTCGCCTCGTGGCGCTCGCGCAGGCCCTTGGCCACGACGAGGAACAGCGCGTAGAACACCGCCGTGCCCAGGGCCAGCAGGTCGCCGCGCAGGTGCTCGGGGTCCAGGCCGGTGCCGAGGATGACGAGGACGTACAGGCCGGCCAGCGCCAGCAGCGCGGGGAAGGCCAGCTTCCACGGCAGCCGGTCGCCGAAGAGGAAGAAGGCCAGCGGCGCGATGATGAACGGCACCAGGTTGGCCAGGAGGTTGGCCTCGGCGAGCGAGGTGTAGAGGAAGGAGATGTTCCACAGGCACAGGTCGGCCGCGAGGAACAGCCCGCCCAGCGCCGTGATCAGCTGGTCGCGCATGCCGATCCGGGTCCGCTGCGGGGCCGCGCCCGCCTCGCCCTTGCCGCGCCGCGCCATCCCCATCGACATGCCCAGCAGCAGGGGCACGGCGAACAGCGAGCGGTACGCGCCGGTGGCCACCGGTCCGACCTCGCTGACCCGTACGAAGACCCCGCCCAGCGCCAGGCAGCACACGGCCGCCAGGACCATGAGCTGGTGGCGGGCGCCCTTGAAGGGGGACGCCTTGGGGGTCTGCGCGGTCTGCGGGACGCCGCCGGTGTCCTCCGGGGCGTGGCCGGGGTTCGGTGACGCGGTGACGCGGCTCATGGACGCTTCGCTTCCTTCAGGGTGTACGTGCTGCCGGTGTAGCCGAGGTCGTCCAGGGCACGGCGGCACTGCGCGACGCGCTCGTCGTGCTCGCCGTCGTGCCGGGAGAAGATCAGGCCGGCCAGCGTGCCGCTGTGGGCCACGCAGATGCCCAGCGCGCCGAACTCCTCCTTGAGGCCCTGCAGGTCCTCCAGGGACTTCTTCGGCAGGCGGTCGTTGTGCAACTCGGCGCTGTGCGTGGCGATCCGGGCGGCCGCCGCGCCGTCGTCGGCGCGCAGCGCCGCGTCCAGCTCGGCGAACAGCTGCTCGTAGACGCGGGCCTTGCCGGCGTCCTCGGGCACCTCCCGGTGGAACTCCTCGGTGCGGACGAAGCCGCCCTCGTCGACGCCGACGATGGTCCACCGCAGGTCGGTCTCGTACGTCGCCAGCAGGGTCTGGGAGCGCTGGGCGCAGGCCGCGACGCCGGGGTGCAGCAGGTAGTCGCCGTACTCCAGGCGGCGGGCCACCGACAGGGCCAGGGCGTGCGCCACCGGCTCGGGGGTGTCGGGGTAGGCCTCGGCGACGCACAGCAGGGCGGTGGCCAGGATGTCGGCGGTCGAGCTCGCATGGCCCTTGGCCACCGGAATATTGGAGTCGATCTCGATGGTGCCGCCGTGGGCCGGCTGCCGCAGGTCGGTGCCGAGCAATTCATAGGCGCGCAGCGCTTTGACGCGATCGGCGGGGCTGACGGTCAGGGCAGTGGCCGGGGCGATTCCGGTGCGGTGCAACCGGGCCCGGCAACGGAGTTCCTCGACCGGTGCGGTGAAGAGAAAGTGTTCAAATCCACTCGGCCCGAGGGTGTAACCCTGGAGTATTTCTCCGAAGGCGCCGTGGATCGTGCGAGCGATCGGGGCGGACATGGAGAAGTTGTACCCGGCGTTGATCAGTGGTGACAACCCCAAGAATTCCTTTCGCCTTGCATAATGGCGAATTGGGGGGAGGGAAATGTCCGTTGTCGGCGGCGCCGCGTGGGGCATGATCGTGCGATTTGTGACGGTTCGTGGGGGCCGCTCGGCGAGGGTCCGCCGGGCACGGTGCGCGGACGGCCGGTATCAGCGGTTGTCGACGGAGCGTCAACTCCGTACGTTTGGCGCATGATCGAGGCCCGCCATCTCCGTGTTCTGCGAGCCGTCGCACAGTCCGGCTCCCTCACCGCGGCCGCCCGTGCGCTGGGCTGCAGCCAACCCGCGGTCAGTCAGCAGATAAAGGCGCTGGAGAATTCCGTGCAGACGCCGCTGCTCGCCCGTACGGGCCGTTCCGTGCGTCTTACCGAGGCCGGAGAAATTCTGGTCCGGCATGCCACGGGAATCCTTGCCGGACTCGCCGCGGCGGAGGAGGAGGTGGCGAATATCGTGGGTCTGCGCACCGGGCGCGTCCGGCTCGCCTCGTTCCTCAGCGGCACCTCGGAACTGCTGCCCTCGGCGCTCGCGGCATTGCGCGCCAAGTGGCCGAATATCGATGTTTCCTTCACCGAGGCCGCACCGCCGCGCGCGGTGGAGATGCTGCGCGGCGGCGACTGCGAGATCGCCCTCGCCTTCCACTACCCCGGCATATCCCAGGGCGGCGACGGCGAGGACCCGTGGGAGGGCCTGGTCGTCCGCCCGCTGCTCAGCGACCGGCTGGTGATCCTCGCCCCTGCACAGCACGAGCTCGCCGCGCAGCGGGAGACGGAGCTGGCCGCCCTCGCGGCCGAGTCCTGGGTGGCGGGCTGCCCCAGCTGCAGCCGGCACCTGGTGGAACTGTGCGAGGCCGAGGGCTTCTCGCCGCGCATCGACCTCGTCACCGACGACTACCTGGCGGTCATCGCGCTGGTCGGGGCGGGGCTGGGCATCGCGACGCTGCCCGAGATGGCCTTCGACACCTCGACGGAGACGGTCCGCCGGCTGGACCTGGAGCCGGCCGTGCACCGGGAGATCGTGGCGCTGACGCTGCCGGAGTACGGCTCCGTCCCGGCGGTGGGCGCGATGCTGGGGGAGCTGGAGGTGGCGGCCCGGTCCTTCGGAAAGGCGCGGGCCGCCTGCTGAAGCCCTTGGCAGGGGCGGTTTCAGGCCAGCGGACGGTAGGCGGTCAGCGTGACGGACAGCGTGACCTCGCAGGTCGGCGGCAGCGCGGCGATGCGCCGCGCCAGCTCCTCGCCCGCCAGGTGCCGGGCGTTGGGCCCCATGCCCACGAGCAGGGCCAGGGCGGCGTGGTCGAGCGTCATCGGCGCGGTCAGCCGCTCGCCGGCCGCCACCGAGAAGTACGGCGAGAGCCGGTCGGCCAGCCGCTCCTCCTTGCGCTCGTCGACCCGCATCAGCCCCAGCGCACCGGTCAGCTCCCGCAGATGCCCGGGCTCGGGGGTGACGACCAGCAGGACGCCGCGGGGGTCGAGGATCCGCCGCAGCTCCGGGCCGTTGCGCGGCGCGAAGGTGTTGAGCACCACCCCGGCCGCGCCGTCGCGCAGCGGCAGTTCGCGCCAGGCGTCGGCCACCACCGCGCCGATGCGCGGGTGCGCGCGGGTCGCGCGGCGGGCGGCGAACTTCGACACGTCCAGCAGGACGCCGTCGGCGCCGGGGAACTCCTCCATCACCCTTGCCTGGTGGTGCCCGGTGCCGCCGCCGACGTCCACCACGCAGCCCGGCAGCGGCTCGGGGGCCGTGCGGCGGGCCAGCGCGGCCAGCGCCGCGGAGAGCGGGGCGTAGTGGCCGGCGTCCAGGAAGGCGGCGCGGGCCGCGACCATCTCCTGGCTGTCGGCGCTGTGCGCGGAGGCGTGGGGCAGGAGGTTGACGTAGCCCTGCTTGGCCACGTCGAAGCTGTGGCCCTGCGGGCAGACCAGGCTGCGCTCGCGCAGCGACAGCTCACCGCGGCAGTGGGGGCAACGCAAGTACTGCGCGATTGTGTTCAGCATGGAGACCGTTCGTTCGCTTCGGTGCTGGGGGTGCCTCGGCGTGCGCCGCGCCCGCCGGGCGCATCAGCCCCGCGGGCGCAGGCCGGCGAGCACGAGGTCGACGAGGGAGTCGGTGAAGGCGTGCGTCAGCGGCTGGTTGCGCATCAGCCAGCGCTGGGCGAAGGGCGCCAGGAGCGTCTCCGCGGCCAACTGGGCGTCGCACCCGGGGTCGGCCTGGCCGCAGCGCTGGGCGGCGCGGATGCGCTCGGCGTAGGCCCGGGCGCCGGGTTCGAGCACCTTGGCCGTGAAGCCGGCGGCGAGTTCGGCGTCGTCGGCCATGGCCACGTACAGGGCGCGGTAGGGCGCGTGGAAGCCGGGATCGGCGAACTCGTCGACCGTCGCGCGCAGCACCGTCTTCAGATCGGCCGCGAGGTCGCCGGTGTCGGGCAGCGCCCACTCGCCGGCCACCATGGTCTCGGTGAACGCGTCCAGCAGCACCGCCCCCTTGGACGGCCACCAGCGGTAGATCGTCTGCTTGCCCACGCCCGCGCGGGCCGCGATGCCCTCGACGGTGAGCCTGTCGTAGCCGGATTCGGCCACCAGCGACAGGGCGGCTTCGCAGATCGCCAGACGCGAGCGCTGGGAGCGGCGCGTGGCGTCGGGGGCATGCTTGTCGGCCATGGCGGGAAGTCTAACCACAGTCGAGTCGAGACGTATCGTTCCGTTGATGCGGCTCCCTCGCGAGGCCCTTGTCGCACAGTGCGTGTCATTGGGCCTAACGGGCGTTTTTGTCACTAGAATTGCCTGATGTACACAGCCAGCACGTTCCCCGGAGGGGTGATCCGGTGAACCGGTCCGAGGCCGCAGACGAGCAATGGGAGGGGCTGGCCGAGGTCGTGCCGCTGAGGGGGCACCAGCCATGGCCGTCCTGGCCCGATCACAGGGCACTGCCCGAGGAGGAACCCCAGGAGAGCCGACGCCGCATGGTCGTGCTGCGCGTGCAGTTCTTCGCGGACGCGCGTGAGGTCGCCGAGTACCTGATCGAGCGGGTGCCGGTGCTGCTCGACCTGACTGGCGCCGAACCGGAGATCGCCAAACGCGTCCTGGACTTCGCCAGCGGCGTCGTCTTCGGACTGGGCAGCGCGATGCACCGCGTCGACAGCAACGTCTTCCTGCTCACGCCCGAAGGGACCGAGGTGGCCCCCGGGTACCCCGATCGTAGGAAGGGCGGGGGGCTGAAACGGTTTGGCTGACCGGGGCCCGCCTACGGTCCCCGGCATGGACGCCCCCACCCCGCCCCAGCGCCCCGCCGTGACCGAACTGCGCCTCTCCGCCTTCAAGTCCCACCGGGGCGCCGTCTTCCCGCTCGGGCCGCTCACCCTCTTCCGGGGCGGCAGCGGCACGGGGAAGTCCAGCGCCCTGCAGGCGTACGAGGCGCTGGCCCGGCTGGCCGGCGGCGACACCCTGGCCGAGGCGTTCGCGCCGGTGCCCGGCGGCCCGCGGGCGTGCGTGCCGCAGCAGGCCCGGCCCGACGCGCAGGGCCGGCGCGGCTTCCGCATCGGCTGCACCGTCGAGGGCCCGGCCGGCCCGGTCCGGCTGGACGTCGCGGTGCAGGCCGAGCCCGAACTGCGCGTCGTCGGCGAGCGGCTGACCGGCGCCGGGCGCACCCTGCTGTCCACCGCGCTGCGCGACCCGGGCCTGCCCCGGGTGGAGGCGGCCTGGCACACGGCCGGCTCGGTGCCCGTGACCCGGGCGCCGCTGCCGGACGACCGGCTGGGCACGGCGCTGCTGCCGCTGCGCGTCGCGGGCAAGACGGCCGGGCAGCGGATGGTGCTGGAGGCGGCCGAGCAGGTGGTCCTCGCGCTGCGGTCCGTCTTCGCCTGCGACCCGCGGCCGGAGCTGATGCGGGCGCCGGTCGGCGCCCGCGACGGGCGGCTGCGCGGCGGCTGCGACAACGTTGCCGCGGTGCTCGGGCGCACCGGCAACGAGTGCGTCACCCGGCACGCGGCCCTGGTCGCCGCAGCGGGCGCCGGCTGCCGCGGCCCGGTGGCCGGGCTGGCCGCCGAGCACCTGACCGGCGGGTTCGTACGGGCCGTGCTGGAGCGCGACGGCGGGCCGGCCACGCCTCTGGAGCGGCTCGGCGACGGCGAGTTGCGCTACCTCGCCCTGTGCCTGGTACTGCTGACCGGCCCCGGGGTCCTGGCGATGGACCCGGTCGCCGAGGTGCTTCCCGCCCGGCAGGTGCTGACCGTTCTCGCGGACGGCCTCGACCGGTGCCTGGACGCCCGGCAGGCGAAGGAACTGCTGGACCTCGCGGGGCGGATGTGCGAGCGGGGCCACATCCGGCTCGTGGCGACGGTGCGGGGCGAGGCGGCACAGGTGGCGCAGGAGGTCGAGGAGGCGTCGGTGGTAGACCTGGGGGCATGACCGCAACCCCCGACCTGCACGCCCTGCAGGAGCGCCTGGCCGCCTTCGCGGCGGCCCGCGACTGGCAGCCCTTCCACACGCCCAAGAACCTCGCCGCGGCGCTCAGCGTCGAGGCGTCGGAACTGCTGGAGATCTTCCAGTGGCTGACCCCGGAGCAGTCGGCGCAGGTGATGGCCGACGCGCGGACCGCGGCGCGGGTCGAGGACGAGGTCGCGGACGTGCTCGCGTACCTGCTGCAGCTGTGCCGGGCCCTGGGGATCGACGTGCTGGCCGCGCTGGCGGCGAAGATCGACCGCAACGAGCGGCGATTTCCGGTGCCGGGGGCCGGGGGCGACGGGGCGGCGGAGGGCCGTGATCGTCACTCTCCGGAGTGATCAGGTTATCCACGCCGTAACTTGTGTCCACAGATTTCTGAATTCCTCTGGCCTTTCGGTCCGTTGTTCATCACTCTGGGTAGTGAAAGAGGGTGGACGGAAAAGCATGGGGGACGGGCATGGAGGCTGTGCGGCTCATCGCCGCCACCAAAGGCGCGCTGGCGCGGACGGTGGCGCTGCACCGCGTGGAGGACATCGTCGCCGAGACCTGGCAGGCCCAGGCCCTGGCCGAGGCCATCGGCAGTCACATCGCGCTCCACGGGCCCGTCGAGGCCCGGGCGGCGGCCCTGGGCCTGAGCGAGGCGGGCGGCCGCGCCGGGGCCGCGCTGCGCACCGGCGGATTACGGGCCGCACAGCTCACCGAAGTACGCGATCCCTGGGCGGCGTTGACGGAGCTCGCCGGGCTCTTCGGCGACGTGGGCACGGCCCTCGTCGGCGTCGCCGGCGCCTGCGAGGAGGACGCCGTCTACTGGCAGTGCATAGAGGCCATCGACGCCGCCGACGAGACCGGCGACCGCATCGGCGGCCTGCTCAGACGCCTGTCCCTACGCGCCCAGGGCGGCGCAGCATGACCCCCGAGCCGCCCCGTCAGGGGCGCGGGGCAGTGTCAATCTGCGGCTGCCGCCGCGTGGGCGCGACAAGCCACGACGTACCCGCAGGGGAGGTATGCCGTGCTCCGCCCCGTCAGGGGCGCGGGGCAGTATCAATCTGCGGCTGCCGCCGCGTGGGCGCGACAAGCCACGACGCACCCGCAGACAGAATGCCGTGCTGCACCCGGGCCCCCGGGGCGGTGGCACCCGCAGATCGGCAAGGCCCCGCGCCTTGACGGTGCGCAGCACGATCCGCCGGATACGGCCGAGGGGCTCAGCCGGCACCGTCGGCGTCGGCGGCGCCGGAGACGTCCGGCGCGGCGCCGGCGCCCGGGCCGGCCGTGCGCGACCGATCCGCCGACTGCAGATCCGCATCCAGCTGTGTCAGATCCGCGTTGAGCGCTGCCATCAGCTCCTCCATCTGCTGCAGCAGGCCCTTCGGCGCGGCCTGCCGCGGGGAAGCGGCCTGGGCGGGCACGGCCTCGTCGGGCACGGCTTCCTGGGTCATGATGGCCTCCTCGGCCCTCGCCCTCCCGGTGCGGGCGGGCGGCATCGCGATCGTCGCCCCCGGCGGCGGCCACCGGTGCGCGGGCCGGGCGGTCCGGCTCCGCCCGAGCCAACGACCACCGGCGGCGCCGGACACTGACCGGGCCCACCGGGCCGGGCCAAGTTCACCCGGCCGGAGTGAGCCGGGGCACGCGAGGGGCCGCCCATTGACGCCTGTTCGAAAGGAAGCTCCCCGATGGTCCTGCCCGCGGTTCCCCTCGCCACCGCCCTCGCGCGCGGACCGCTCGTGCTCGACGGCGGGCTGTCCAACCAACTGGCGGCCCAGGGCTGCGACCTGTCCGACGCCCTGTGGTCCGCCCGGCTGCTGGCCGACGGCCCTGCGCAGATCGAGGCGGCCCACACCGCCTACCTCCGGGCCGGCGCCCAGGTGCTGATCACCGCCAGTTATCAGGCGACCTTCGAGGGCTTCGCCCGGCGGGGGCTCGCACCGCAGGAGTCGGCGGCCTTGATGCGGCGCAGCGTCGAACTGGCGCGCAGGGCCGCGGCGCACACCGAGCGTGCGGTGTGGGTGGCCGCCTCCGTCGGCCCCTACGGGGCCATGCTCGCCGACGGCAGCGAGTACCGCGGACGCTACGGGCTGACCGTGGCCGAGTTGGAGCGCTTCCACCGGCCGCGCATCGAGGCCCTGGCCGGCGCCGGGCCGGACGTCCTGGCCCTGGAGACCGTGCCCGACACCGACGAGGCCCGCGCCCTGTTGCGGGCGGTGCGCGGTTCGGGGCTGCCCGTGTGGCTGTCGTACAGCGTGCGCGGCGGGCAGACCCGGGCCGGGCAGCCGCTGCGGGAGGCTTTCGCGCTCGCCGCGGAGGACGACCAGGTCGTGGCCGTCGGCGTCAACTGCTGCGCCCCCCGGGATGCCGCGCCCGCCGTCGAGCTCGCCGCCCGCGTCACCGGAAAACCGGTGGTGGTCTACCCCAACAGCGGGGAAGGCTGGGACGACCGCACCAGGCGCTGGCGGGGGAGCGGCACCTTCGACCCCGCCGTCGTCGCCTCGTGGCAGGAGGCCGGCGCCCGGCTGATCGGCGGCTGCTGCCGCGTGGGCCCGGACGACATCGCCGCACTGGCCGCCCTCCTGAAAACCCCTGCTTGCTGAAAAACCTGTGGGGAACGGGTCAAAAGGGAAGGAATAATCGAGCGCGTGTTCCTGACGATCAGTACCACCGGTACACCCGACCAGCCCGCGACCGACCTCGGCCACCTGCTGCACAAGCACCCCGGCAAGGCGCAGCAGTTCTCCACCTCCCACGGCACCGCCCACGTCCTGTACCCCGAGGCGAGCGACGAGCGCTGCACGGCGGCCCTGCTGCTGGAGGTCGATCCCGTGGCACTGGTCCGGCGCGGCAAGGCCGCGTCCCGGCACGGCCGTGGCGGCGCCCCCGACGCGGCACTGGCGCAGTACGTCAACGACCGGCCCTACGCCGCCTCCTCCCTCCTCGCCGTCGCCCTCGGCAGCGTCTTCTCCAGCGCCGTCAAGGGACAGTGCGCCGCCCGCCCCGAACTGCGCGGCCGCACCCTGCCGCTGCGCATAGCGGTGCCCGCCCTGCCCGCCCGCGGCGGCGCGGAGCTCGTGCGGCGGCTGTTCGCCCCCCTGGGCTGGACCGTCACCGCCACCCCCGTGATCCTGGACGAGCGCTTCCCCGAGTGGGGCGACTCGCGCTACGTCTCCCTCGTCCTCCAGGGCGAGCAGCGCCTGTCCGACGCCCTGCGCCACCTCTACGTCCTGCTGCCCGTGCTCGACGACGCCAAGCACTACTGGGTCGCCCCCGACGAGGTGGACAAGCTGCTGCGCCTCGGCGACGGCTGGCTGGCCGGCCACCCCGAGCAGGGGCTGATCACCAGCCGCTACCTCGCCCGCCGCCGGTCCCTGACCCGCGACGCCCTCGACCGCCTGGCCCTCGCCCGGCTCGCCGAGGCCGACGACACCCGGGCCGAGGAGCTCGACAACGCCGTGGACGAGAGCGCCGACACCGACGAGCGGCCCGTGCCGCTGGCCGTCCGGCGGCGCGCGGCCATCACCGACGCGCTGCGCCGCGCCGGCGCGGCCCGGGTGCTCGACCTCGGCTGCGGCCAGGGCCAGCTCGTCGGCGAGCTGCTGAAGGACCCGCGCTTCACCGAGATCGTCGGCCTCGACGTCTCGATGCGCGCCCTGCAGGCGGCCTCCCGCCGGCTGCGCCCGGAACGCATGACCGAGCGCCAGGCCGCCCGCGTGACCCTGCTGCAGGGCTCCCTGGCGTACACCGACCGCCGTCTGACCGGCTACGACGCGGCCGTGCTCAGCGAGGTGATCGAGCACGTCGACCCGCCGCGGCTGCCGGCCCTGGAGCACGCCGTCTTCGGTGCCGCCCGCCCCGCCACCGTCGTGGTCACCACGCCCAACGCGGAGTACAACGTGCGCTGGGAGACGCTGCCGGCCGGGCACGTGCGCCACCACGACCACCGCTTCGAGTGGAACCGCGGCGAGTTCCACGCCTGGGCGGCCCGGGTGGCAGGGCGCCACGGCTACGACGTCGCCTTCGAGCCCATAGGCCCCGACGACCCGGAGGTCGGACCGCCGACCCAGATGGCCGTCTTCCGTAAACGCCCCACCGACCCCACCGACACCACCGGCCGGACCGATCCCACCGACCGGACCGACACCGCGAAGCAGGCGAAGACCGCATGACCGACACCAGCACCACCCCGCCGGCCGGCGCCGCGCCGCGCACGCCCCTGGCCGTGCCCGACCTGTCGCTCGTGGTCCTCGTCGGCGCCACCGGCTCCGGCAAGTCGACCTTCGCCGCCCGTCACTTCAAGCCCACCGAGACGATTTCCAGCGACTTCTGCCGTGGCCTGGTCAGCGACGACGAGAACGACCAGAGCGCCAGCAAGGACGCCTTCGACGTCCTGCACTACATCGTCGGCAAGCGCCTGGCCGCAGGCCGGCTGACCGTCGTCGACGCCACCAACGTCCAGTCCGACGCCCGCAAGGAGCTGGTGGCGCTGGCCCGCGAGCACGACGTGCTGCCCGTCGCCATCGTCCTCGACATGCCCGAGGACGTCTGCGCCGAGCGCAACGCCGCCCGCCCCGACCGGGCCGGCCTGCCCCGCCGCGTCATCCAGCGCCACCAGCGCGAGCTGCGCCGCTCGCTGCGCCACCTGGAGCGCGAGGGCTTCCGCAAGGTGCACGTGCTGCGCGGCACCGCCGCGGCCGAGGCCGCCGAGGTGGTCCGCGAGCGCCGCTTCAACGACCTGCGCCACCTCACCGGCCCCTTCGACATCATCGGTGACATCCACGGCTGCCGTTCCGAGCTGGAGGCCCTGCTCACCGCGCTCGGCTACGGCCTCGTCCGCGACGAGGCCGGCCGCCCCGTGGACGCCGTGCACCCCGAGGGCCGCACCGTCGTCTTCGTCGGCGACCTCGTCGACCGCGGCCCCGACAGTCCCGGCGTGCTGCGCCTGGCCATGGGCATGGTCGAGGCCGGCCACGCCCTGTGCGTCCCGGGCAACCACGAGAACAAGCTCGGCCGTTACCTCGGCGGCCGCCAGGTCAAGGTCGCGCACGGCCTGGCCGAGACCATCGAGCAGCTGGAGCGCGAGGACGGGCAGGACCCGGCCTTCCGCGAGCGGGTGCGCGCCTTCATCGACTCCCTGGTCAGCCACTACGTCCTCGACGGCGGCTCGCTCGTCGTCTGCCACGCGGGCCTGCCCGAGAAGTACCACGGCCGCACCTCCGGCCGCGTGCGCTCCCACGCCCTGTACGGCGACACCACCGGCGAGACCGACGAGTTCGGCCTGCCCGTGCGCTACCCCTGGGCGGAGGACTACCGCGGCCGCGCCGCCGTCGTCTACGGCCACACCCCCACCCCCACGGCCACCTGGCTCAACAACACCATCTGCCTGGACACCGGCGCCGTCTTCGGCGGCAGGCTGACCGCGCTGCGCTGGCCGGAGCGCGAGCTCGTGGACGTCCCCGCCGAGCAGGTCTGGTACGAGCCGGTGCGCCCCCTGGTGTCCGAGGCCCCCGGCGGCGCCGACGGCCGCCCGCTCGACCTCGCCGACGTCGCCGGCCGCCGCATCGTGGAGACCCGGCACCTGGGCCGCATCGCCGTCAAGGAGGAGAACGCCGCCGCTGCCCTGGAGGTCATGAGCCGTTTCGCGGTCGACCCGCGGGCGCTGATGTACCTGCCGCCCACCATGGCACCCTGCGCCACCTCGAAGGAGGAGGGCTACCTGGAGCACCCCGCGGAGGCGTTCGCCGCCTACCGCGCCGACGGCGTACGGCAGGTGGTCTGCGAGGAGAAGCACATGGGCTCGCGCGCCGTGGTGCTGCTGTGCCGCGACGCCGACACCGCCCACGAGCGCTTCGGCACCGACCCCGGCGTGCCCGGCGCCGTGTACACCCGCACGGGCCGGCCCTTCTTCGACGACCCGGCCGTGACCGCCCAGCTCCTCGAACGGCTCGACCGGTGCGCCGAGGGCGCCGGGCTGTGGGAGGAGCTGCAGACGGACTGGCTGCTGCTGGACGCCGAGCTCATGCCCTGGTCCCTCAAGGCCCAGGGGCTGCTGCGCAGCCAGTACGCGGCCGTGGGCGCCGCCTCCGGCGCGGTCCTGCCCGAGGTGCTCACCGCCCTGGAGGCCACCGCCGCCCGCGGCGTCGACGTCACCGGCCTCCTCGGCCGCCAGCGCGAGCGCGCCGCCGACGCGGCCGCCTTCACCGAGGCGTACCGCCGCTACTGCTGGACGGTCGCCGGCCCCGGCGACATCCGGCTGGCCCCGTTCCAGATCCTGGCGGCCCAGGGCCGCAATCTGGCCACCCTCCCGCACGACGAGCAGCTGGCCCTGATCGACCGGCTCGTCGCGCAGGACCCGCTGCTCCACCCGACGCGGCGCATCGTGGTCGACACGCACGACGAGGAGTCCGTCGCCGCCGGCACGCGCTGGTGGCTGGAGCTGACCGCGGAGGGCGGCGAAGGCATGGTCGTCAAGCCGCTGGGCGCCCACGTGCACACCCCGGACGGCAAGCTCGTCCAGCCGGGCATCAAGTGCCGCGGCCGGGAGTACCTGCGGATCATCTACGGCCCGGAGTACACCCGCCCGCAGAACCTCTCCCGCCTGCGGATACGCCACCTGGGCCACAAGCGCTCGCTGGCCCTGCGCGAGTACGCGCTGGGCCTGGAGGCCCTGGACCGCCTCGCCACGGGCGAACCGCTGTGGCGCGTCCACGAGGCGGTCTTCGCGATCCTGGCCCTGGAATCGGAGCCGGTGGACCCGCGCCTGTAGCCGGTGGGCACGCCTGCGGCGGGCCGGCCCCAGCCCGCCGCAGGCGCGCCGCATCCGCGTGAACCGGCCCCCCACGGGCCAGGATGGAAGGATGGGATTCCACGTCGATTCCGAGGCCGGCCGCCTGCACCGCGTCATCCTGCACCGCCCCGACCTGGAGCTGAAGCGCCTGACCCCGTCCAACAAGGACGCCCTTCTCTTCGACGACCTCCTGTGGGTGCGCCGCGCCCGCGCCGAGCACGACGGTTTCGCCGACGTGCTGCGCGAGCGCGGGGTGGAGGTGCATCTGTTCCAGGACCTGCTGGAGGAGAGTCTGCGTCTGCCGGCGGCCCGGGCCCTGGTGCTGCAGCGGGTGTTCCACGAGAGGGAGTACGGTCCGCTGGCCACGGATCATCTGCGGGCGGCGTTCGAGGGGATGCCGGCGGGGGAGCTGGCGTCGTGGCTGATCGGTGGCATGACGAAGCGGGAGTTCCTGGAGCGGCATCCGGAGCCGGTCTCGGTGCGCTTCCATGTGATGGACCTGGACGATTTCCTGCTCAATCCGTTGCCGAACCATTTGTTCACCCGGGACACCTCGGCCTGGGTGTACGACGGGGTGTGCATCAACGCGATGCGCTGGCCGGCACGTTGGCACGAGACGGTGCACTACGAGGCGGTGTACCGGCATCATCCGCTCTTCGCCCCGGGCGGCTTCCACGTGTGGAGCGAGGGCCAGCCGGCCTACCCCTCGACGATCGAGGGCGGGGACGTGCTGGTGATCGGCAATGGGGCGGTGCTGATAGGGATGAGCGAGCGCACGACGCCGCAGGCGGTGGAGATGCTCGCGCACCGGTTGTTCTCGGCGGGTTCGGCCCGCACGATCGTGGCCCTGGACATGCCGAAGGCGCGGGCGTTCATGCACCTGGACACGGTGATGACGATGGTGGACGGGGACACGTTCACCCAGTACGCGGGGCTGGGGACGCTGCGTTCGTACACGATCGAGCCGGGTGCGGCGGCCGGTGAGCTCAAGGTCACCGATCATCCGCCGGAGCACATGCACCGGGCGATCGCGGCGGCGCTGGGTCTGGACGGCATCCGGGTGCTCACCGCCCGGCAGGACGTGCACGCGGCCGAGCGGGAGCAGTGGGACGACGGCTGCAACGTGCTGGCGATAGAGCCGGGGGTGGTGGTGGCCTATGAGCGCAACGTGACCACCAATACGCATCTGCGCAAGCACGGCATCGAGGTGATCACGATTCCGGGGAGCGAGCTGGGCCGTGGTCGCGGGGGGCCGCGCTGTATGAGTTGTCCCGTGGAGCGGGATCCGGTGCCGGGGCTCTAGGCACCGGCTGCGGGCACCGGCGGGGCCGGGGGGCTGTCACCAGGGGAGGGTCTGCATAATAATGTGGAACGTTGAATATCTTTTCCACTGTGCCTTGTGCGCCGACGAACCGGGAGCCCCACCATGGCGACTGACCTCAAGGGCCGCCATCTCCTCAAGGAGACGGACCTCACCGCCGAAGAGTTCCACAGCCTGATCGAACTGGCTGCCGAGCTGAAGGCCGCCCGGCGGGCGGGCACCGAGGAGCGCAGGCTCGTGGGCCGCAACATCGCGCTGATCTTCGAGAAGACCTCCACCCGGACCCGCTGCGCCTTCGAGGTCGCCGCCGCCGACCAGGGCGCCCACACCACGTACCTCGATCCGGCGGGCTCCCAGGTCGGGCACAAGGAGTCGGTCCGGGACACCGCCCGGGTGCTGGGCCGGCTGTACGACGCCATCCAGTACCGGGGGCACGGCCAGGACGCCGTCGAGGAGCTGGCCGCCTACGCCGGCGTCCCCGTCTACAACGGGCTCACGGACGAGTGGCACCCCACCCAGATGCTGGCCGACGTGCTGACCATGAGCGAGCACACCGCCAAGCCGCTGGAGCACGTCGCCTACGCCTACCTCGGCGACGCCCGCTACAACATGGGCAACTCCTACCTCGTCACCGGGGCCCTGCTCGGCATGGACGTACGCATCGTGGCGCCGGAGGACCTGTGGCCCGCCCCCGAGGTGGTGGCCCAGGCCGGCCGGCTCGCCGAGGCCAGCGGCGCCCGCATCACCCTGACCGCCGACGTCGCCGAGGGCGTGCGCGGCGCGGACTTCGTCGCCACCGACGTGTGGGTCTCGATGGGCGAGCCCAAGGAGGTCTGGGACGCGCGCATCGCCCTGCTCACCCCGTACGCGGTGACCATGGACGTGCTGCGGGCCACCGGCAACAAGGCGGTGAAGTTCCTGCACTGCCTGCCCGCCTTCCACGACCTGGGCACCTCGGTCGCCCGCGAGATCCACGAGCGGCACGGCCTGACGTCCCTCGAAGTGACCGACGAGGTCTTCGAGTCGGTCCACTCGCTGGTCTTCGAGCAGGCCGAGAACCGCATGCACACCATCAAGGCGGTGCTCGTGGCCACCCTGGGCCGCTGAGGGACTGCTGCTGAGTGCTGTCGCGGAGTCGTGACGACGGTCACAAAGCGGTGATAGCTTCACCGGGCAGGCACCAGCCCCGCCCGGCTGAAGGAGGCCGTGCACATGAGTCCGTTCACCGGCTCCGCGTCCCGCACCCAGGAATGGCGGCACCTGCGCCTGTCCGTCGACGCCGGCGTCGCCACCGTCACCCTCGACCGGCCCGACCGGCTCAACGCCCTGACCTTCGGCGCCTACGCCGACCTGCGCGACCTCCTGCCCGAGCTCGCCCGCGACGGCTCCGTACGGGCCCTGGTGCTCGGCGGCGAGGGGCGCGGCTTCTGCTCCGGCGGTGACGTCGACGCCATCATCGGCGCCACGCTGGGCATGGACACCGGCCGCCTGCTGGAGTTCAACCGCATGACCGGCCAGGTGGTGCGGGCGCTGCGCGAGTGCCCCTTCCCCGTGGTCGCCGCCGTGCACGGGGTGGCCGCCGGGGCCGGCGCCGTCCTCGCCCTCGCCGCCGACTTCCGCATCGCCGACCCCACCGCCCGCTTCGTCTTCCTCTTCACCAAGGTCGGCCTGTCCGGCGGCGACATGGGCGCCGCCTACCTGCTGCCCCGCGTCGTCGGCCTCGGCCACGCCACCCGCCTGCTCATGCTCGGCGAGCCCGTCGCCGCCGCCGAGGCCGAACGCATCGGCCTGGTCGGTGAGCTGGTCGAGGAGGGCGGCGCCGACGCCGCCGCCCACGGCCTCGCCCACCGCCTGGCCACCGGGCCCGCCCTCGCCCACGCGCAGACCAAGGCCCTGCTGACCGCCGAGCTCGACATGCCCCTGGCCGCCTCCCTCGAACTGGACGCCGCCACCCAGGCGCTGCTGATGACCGGCGCCGACTACGCCGAGTTCCACGCGGCCTTCCGCGCGAAGCGCCCGCCCCGGTGGCAGGGGCGGTGACCGCCGTGCCCGCGGTCACCGCCCGGCGCGTGGCGGTCGTCGGCGGCGGACCCGGCGGCCTGTACGCCGCCGTCCTCCTCAAACGCCTCGCCCCCGACCGCGAGGTCACCGTCTGGGAGCGCAACGCCCCCGACGACACCTTCGGCTTCGGCGTCGTCCTCTCCGACGAGACCCTCGGCGGCATCGGCAGCGCCGACCCGGACGTGCACGCGGCCCTCGCCCGGGACATGGTGCGCTGGGACGCCATCGACATCCACCACCGCGGCCGCACCCTGACCTGCGGCGGCCACGGCTTCGCCGCCCTCGGCCGGCACCGGCTGCTGCACCTGCTGCACGAGCGCTGCCGCGCCCTGGGCGTGACGCTGCGCTTTCGCACCCCGGCCCCACCGACCGCCGAACTCGCCCGCACCCACGACCTCGTCATCGCCGCCGACGGCCTCAACAGCCGCACCCGCGACACCCACCGGGAACACTTCGGCCCCGTCATCACCACACACCGCTGCCGTTACATCTGGCTCGCCGCCGATCTAGCGCTCGACGCCTTCCGCTTCGAGATCGCCGAGACCCCCCACGGGGTCATGCAACTGCACGCCTACCCCTACACCCGCACCGCCTGCACCGTCATCGTCGAGATGCGCGAAGAGGTCTGGCGCCACGCCGGACTCGACCGCCGCGACGAGAAGAGCGCCCTCGACCAGTGCGCCGACCACTTCGCCGCCACCCTCCGCGGCAGCCCCCTGCGCACGAACCACTCCACCTGGACCGCCTTTCGCACCGTCGTGAACGCCCACTGGTCCCACGGCAACGTCGTCCTGCTCGGCGACGCGGCCCACACCGCCCACTTCTCCATCGGCTCCGGCACCAAGCTCGCCGTCGAGGACGCCGTCGCCCTCGCCGCCCACCTCCACGGGGCCCCCGACGTGCCCACGGCGCTGGCCGCCTACGAGGCCGAACGGCGCCCGGTCGTCGCCTCCACCCAGCGCGCCGCCCGCGCCAGCATGGAGTGGTTCGAGAACCTCGCCGTCCACACCGGCGGCCCCCCGCACCGGTTCGCCTTCGACCTCCTCACCCGCAGCCGCCGCGTCACCCACGACAACCTCCGCCTGCGCGATGCCGCCTTCGTCGCCGCCGTCGAGGAGGAGGCCGGCGTCCCGCCCGGCACACCGCCCATGTTCACCCCCTTCCGGCTGCGCGGTCTGCACCTGCGCAACCGCGTCGTCGTCTCCCCGATGGACATGTACTCCGCCACCGACGGCACCCCCGGCGACTTCCACCTCGTCCACCTCGGCGCCCGGGCGCTCGGGGGAGCGGGCCTGGTGATGACCGAAATGGTCTGCGTCAGCCCCACCGGCCGCATCACCCCCGGCTGCACCGGCATGTACGCGCCGGAACACGAGCGCGCCTGGGCCCGCATCACCCAATTCGTCCACGACCGGGCCCCCGGCACCGCCCTCGGCATCCAGCTCGGCCACTCCGGCCGCAAGGGCTCCACCCGCCTGATGTGGGAGGGCATCGACCGGCCCCTGCCCCACGGCAACTGGCCCCTCGTCGCCGCCTCGCCCCTGCCCTACCGGCCCGGCGTCAACCAGACCCCGCACGCCCTGACCCCCGACGGCCTCGCGGAGATACGGCAGCAGTTCGTGCGCTCCGCCGAGGCCGCCGCCCGCGCCGGCTTCGACCTCCTCGAACTGCACTGCGCCCACGGCTACCTGCTCTCCGGCTTCCTCTCCCCCCTCACCAACCACCGCGACGACGCCTACGGAGGCGACCTGGCGGGCCGGCTGCGCTACCCCCTGGAGGTCTTCGACGCCGTCCGCGCCGCCTGGCCCGCCGAGCGGCCCATGACCGTGCGCATCTCCGCCACGGACTGGGCCGAGGGCGGCACCACCGCCGACGACGCGGTCGCCGTCGCCCGCGCCTTCGCCGCCCACGGGGCGGACGCCATCGACGTCTCGACGGGACAGGTCGTCCCCGACGAACGCCCGGACTTCGGCCGCTCGTACCAGACGCCGTTCGCGGACCGCATCCGCAAGGAGGCGGGCGTCGCGGTGATCGCGGTCGGCGCCATCTCGTCGTGGGACGACGTCAACTCCCTGATCCTGGCGGGCCGCGCCGACCTGTGCGCCCTGGGCCGCCCCCACCTGTACGACCCCCACTGGACCCTGCACGCGGCGGCGGACCAGTCCTACACGGGCCCGGGCGCCCCCTGGCCCACCCCGTACCGGGCCGGAAGCCGCCGCCCACCCACGGGCCGGCGGGCGTGAACGACGCGCCCGCGTCGCTCAGCCCGCCATCACCGGCGCGACGTAGCGCGCCCCCGCATCGCGCAAGCGCGCATGCAGCCCCGCGAAGCACCGCGCCGCCCGCGCCCCGGGCCACTCCGCCGGCAGCAACCCCACCGGCAGTCCCGGATCCGCGTACGGCAGCCGCCGCCACGAGTCCAGTGCCAGCAGGTAGTCGCGGTAGGCCTCCTCCGGGCGCGGCACGGCCTTGCGCCGCCCCCACCGCCGCAGCACCGGTTCGTGCGCGTCCAGGAAGGCCCGGTGCTGCGCGGCGAGCGCTTCGAGGTCCCACCACCGGGCCACGGCCTGTGCGGTCGGTTCGAAGCCGAGGTGGTTGCCGCGGAAGAGGTCGACGTAGGAGTCGAGTCCGAGCCGCTGCAGTGTGTGCCGGGTTTCGTCGTGGACGTGGGCGGGGGCAATCCACACGCCGGGGGCGGCGGTGCCGAAGCCGAGCCGGGCGAGGCGGGAGCGCAGGAGGTGTCGTCTGTGGCGTTCCTCCTCGGGGACGGAGAAGACGGCCAGCAGCCACCCCTGTCCGGTGCGGGCCGTGGGGTGCCCGTAGATGCGCCGGTCGCCGTCCTCCAGCAGCTGCCGTCCGGCGTCGGACAGGCCGTAGCCGGCGGCTCCGCCGGCCGTGCGGTCGGCGACGAGCAGTCCGCGCCGCTTGAGCCGGGAGACGGCCGAGCGGACGGACGGCGCGTCGACGCCGACGGCGGCGAGCAGCCGGATGAGGGCGGCGATGGGCACGGGCCCGGCGGGGGTGCCGCCGGTGCCGCGTCCGTACGCGCCGTAGAAGGTGACGATGAGGGACCGAGGGGTGTGCTGGTCAGTCACGGGGAAACTGTAAAGGGCCCGGCGGGGCCCGAACGCAGCCGGAAACGCTGCAACTTGCCGGTGGGGGTGCGCGGCAGCGCGTCGAGGAACACGATCTCGCGAGGGCACTTGTAGGGAACGATCTCCTTTTTGGTGAACTCGCGCAGCGCGGTGACGGTCTGCGGTCCGCGCGGCACCCCCTCGCGCAGCACGACGTGCGCGACCACGACCTGTCCGCGCTCGGCGTCGGGCCGTCCCACGACGGCGGCCTCCAGGACGTCCGGGTGGCGCAGCAGTGCCTCCTCGACCTCGGGTCCGGCGATGTTGTACCCGGCCGAGACGATCATGTCGTCGGCGCGGGCCAGGTAGTGGAAGTAGCCGTCGGCGTCGCGGACGTAGGTGTCGCCGGTGAGGTTCCAGCCGTCGCGCACGTACGCGCGCTGGCGGTCGTCGGCCAGGTAGCGGCAGCCGGTGGGGCCGCGCACGGCCAGCAGCCCGGGCCGGCCGTCGGGCACCTCGGCGCCGTCGGGGCCGACGACGCGGGCCTCGTAGCCCGGTACGGGCAGGCCGGTGGCGCCGGGGCGGATGCGGTCGTCGGCGGCGGAGATGAAGATGTGCAGCATCTCCGTGGCGCCGATGCCGTTGATCAGGCCCAGCCCGGTCGCGCGCCGCCAGTCGTGCCACAGGGCGGCGGGCAGGTGCTCGCCGGCCGAGACGCATCTGCGCAGCGAGGAGACGTCGTGGCCGTCGAGCGCGCCGAGCATGGCGCGGTAGGCCGTGGGCGCGGTGAACAGGACGGAGACGCGGTGGCGCCCGATGTCGGCCAGCAGTTGCCGGGGCCCGCCCCAGTCGGTCAGCAGGGTGCGGGCGCCGGCGCGCAGGGGGAAGACGACCAGGCCGCCGAGTCCGTAGGTGAAGCCCAGCGGCGGGCTGCCGGCGAAGACGTCGTCGGCGCGCGGGCGCAGGACGTGGGCCGAGAAGGTGTCGGCGATCGCCAGGACGTCGCGGTGGAAGTGCGCACAGCCCTTGGGCCGGCCGGTGGTGCCGGAGGTGAAGGCGATGAGCGCCACGTCGTCGGCGGAGGTGGCGACGGCCGTGTGGGCGGCGGGCTTGCGTGCGGCCAGCCGCAGCAGGTCGTCGTCGGCGCCCGAGCCGTACAGCGTCGTCCTCAACTCCGGTATGCCGGCGGCCAGCAGGTCCTCGGCGCAGCGGGCGTCGCACAGCGCGTGCCGTACGCGGGCGAGCCGGCAGATGGTGGCCAGTTCGTGCGGGCGCTGGGCGGCCAGGACGGTCACCGCCACCGCGCCGGCCCTGAGCACCGCCAGCCAGCAGGCGGCCAGCCACGGCGTGGTGGGGCCGCGCAGCAGCACCCGGTTGCCGGGGACGACGCCGAGGTCGTCGGCGAGCACGTGGGCGATGCGGCCGGCGTGCGCGCGCAGCAGCCCGTACGACCACACCGTGCCGGCGCCGCTGACGGTGGCGCCGCGGTGGGCGCCGAACCGGCCGATCGTGCCGTCGAGCAGCTCGGCCGCGCAGTTGAGGCGGTCGGGGTAGGGCGGCGGGGCGTCTGCGGCCCCGCCGTCGGTGCCGGCGCTGCGCAGCAGCGGCCACTGGTCGGCCGGGGGAAGGTGCTCGCGCGCAAAGGTGTCGATGTGGGCCGACGGCTTGAGCTCCATCGCGGAAGTGCCCCCTCGCGCCGGAGGAATGGGAGGTGAACGGGGGTCTTGCCAGCGCCACGCATCCACTGCCAGCGTAACGAGTCGGTGACGGCAGTCAACGGAGCGCGATAGACCGCGCAGGAGAAGGGTGGGTCGGATGGGCACACCGTTCACACTCGACGACGAACAGCGCAAGTGGTGTGCCGAGGTGCGCCGGGTCGCCGCCGACTCCTTGCGCCCCCTCGCCCGCGCCGGTGCACCCGGCCGCGTCAACCGGCCCCTGCTCGCCGCCCTCGCCGAACACGGCCTCATCGCCCGGGCGTTGCCCGCCCACGGTCCCGTACGCGCCATGGACCTGTGCCTGCTGCGCGCGTCCCTGGCCCGCGAGTGCACCGAGGCCGAGACCGCCCTGGCCCTGCAGGCGCTGGGCATCCACCCCGTCCTGCGCGCCGGCACCGACGCCCAGCGCTCCCGCTGGCTGCCCGAGGTCGTCGCCGGCCGCGCCGTCGCGGCCTTCGCGCTCAGCGAGCCCGGCGCGGGCTCCGACGCCGCCGCCCTCGCCCTGCACGCCGCACCCGACGGCGACGGCTGGCGCCTGACCGGCGAGAAGCGCTGGATCTCCAACGCCCCCGAGGCCGACGTCCACACCGTCTTCGCCCGCACCGGACCCGGAGCCGGTGCCGGCGGCGTCACCGCCTTCCTCGTCCCCGGCGACCGGCCCGGACTGGGCGGCGAGCACCTCGACATGCTCGCCCCGCACCCCCTGGGCACGCTCACCTTCGACGGCGTACCCGTCGGCCCCGACGACGTCGTCGGCGACGTGGGCGGCGGCTTCCGCATCGCCATGGCCACCTTGGACCTCTTCCGGCCCAGCGTCGGCGCCTTCGCCGTCGGCATGGCCCGCGCCGCGCTGGACGCGGCCCTCGCCCATGCAGCGCAGCGCCAAGCCTTCGGCGGACCGCTGAAGGACCTGCAGGCCGTCTCCCACACCCTCGCCGAGATGGCCACCCGCACCGAGGCGGCCGCCCTGCTCGTCCTCGCGGCCGCCGCCGCGTACGACGCGGGCGAGCCCGGCCTCGCCCGCCGCTCCGCCATGGCCAAGCTCTTCGCCACCGAGACCGCCCAGTACGTCGTCGACGCGGCCGTGCAGATCCACGGGGCCCGCGCCCTGCGCCGCGGCCACCTCCTGGAGCACCTCTACCGCGAGGTGCGGGCACCGCGCGTGTACGAGGGGGCCACCGAGGTGCAGCGCACGATCATCGCGAAGGAGCTCTTCCGGTGAGCGGCGGCGTCGAGCGCATCAACCCCGCCGGGTCGAGCCCGCCGCGCGGTTTCAGCCATGCGGTCGTGGCCACCGGCTCCCGCCTGGTCCTCCTGGCCGGCCAGACCGCGCTGGACGCCGGCGGCCGGATCGTGCCCGGCGATCTGGTGACGCAGTTCGAGACGGCCCTGGCCAACCTGCTGACCGCCCTGCGCGCCGCCGGCGGCGCACCGCAGCACCTGGCCCGGGTCACCGTCTACGCCACCGACGTCGCCGCCTACCGGGCGCACTCCCGCGAACTGGGCGCCGTCTGGCGGCGCCTGGCCGGCCGGGACTACCCGGCCATGGCCGTCGTGGGCGTGGTGCGGCTGTGGGACGCCGAGGCGCTGGTGGAGCTGGACGGCCTCGCGGTCCTGCCGTGACGCCGCCGCGGTGTACGGTGAGGGCCGGCCGGTAGACCGCACAGCACAGGAGAGGTGGCGCTTCGATGGCTCCCCGGCGCGGCGCCGACGCGGACGAGTTGACCTTCACCGAACAGGCCCGGCGCCGCCAGATCATCGAGTGCACCATCGACCTGATCTCCACGCGCGGCTACCCCGCCACCTCCCTGGCGGCGATCGCCAAGGAGGCCGGCATCTCCAAGGCCGCCGTCCTCTACCACTTCTCCTCGAAGGACAACCTCACCCAGGCGACGTTCCAGCACGTGCTGGAACGCTTCCGTGCCCACGTCACCGAGCGCGTCGAGCGCGAGAGCGACCCGCGGGCGGCCCTCGTCGCCTACGTCCGCGCGATGATCGGCTACCAGCAGACCAACCGCCGCCACGTGCGCGTCATCACCGAGATGCTGCTCGACGACAAGGGCGGCACCGAACTGAAGACGCCCGGCTCCCACGACACCCACGGCCGCTGGCAGCACCTGGCCGGACTGCTGGAAGCCGGCCGGCAGGCCGGCCGGCTGCGGGTGTCCGACACCCGCACCACGGCCCTGGCCATCGGCGGCGCCATCGACAACGTCGTCTCGCACTGGCTCGTCCACCCCGACTACGACCTCGACGCCGCCGCCGACGAGCTCGTGACCTTCACCCTCGGCGCGGTCGGCGCCCGGGACTGACCCCGGCCGCCGCCAGCGGCGTCAGCGCCGGGCGAAGTCCGGGGCGCGCTCGGGTCGCAGCCCCACCCCGCCGACGTACCCCAGCAGCGACGGCAGCCCGGGCACGCGCTGCATCATCCGCAGCGGCACCGGCAGCCGGTCCGGGTCCAGGCCGGTCGTCAGGGCCGGGCGCAGCACCGCCTCGTGCTCGCTCACCTGCGCCTTCTGCACCGCCGCCGCGGGCAGCAGCCGGCGTCTTTGCACCCGGGCCAGGTCGCGTACGTCCACCCGCCCGCCGCGCAGCGGCCCCGCAAGGATCCGCGCGGCCGCAACCGCGTCCTGTACGGCGAGGTTGACGCCGACCCCGCCGGTGGGCGACATGATGTGCGCCGCGTCCCCGATGCACAGCAGCCCCGGCCGGTACCACTGCCGCAGCCGTCCCATCGTCACCTCCAGCAGCTTGACGTCGTCCCAGGAGGTGACCGCCTCCGTCACCTCAGGCCCCCAGCCGAAGAGTTCGCCGAGCCGGTCGCGGAACCACGGGACGCCCCGGGCGCGCAACTGCGCGTCCGTGCCCTTGGGAATGAGGTAGGAGGTCTGGTAGTACTCCCCGCGGTCCATCGTCGCCGCGAACTGGCGGCCTTGCGACCGCATGAAGATCCGCCCGTCCCGGGCGCTGCCGGGCTGCGCGGGCACGCGCACCTGCCACAGGTCCATGGGTACGTCGACGTACTCGGGCCGCAGCCCCGCGGCCTCGCGCACCAGCGAGTCCCGCCCGTCGCAGGCGACGACGAGCGCCGCCGCGAGCTCCCCGGGCTCCCCGTGCTCGTCGGTGTACCGCACACCGCCGACCCGCCCGCCCTCGGTGAGCAGTCCCGTCACGGCGGTGCTCATGCGCAACGTGAACGAGGGCTCCTCGGCGGCGGCTTCGGCGAGCAGATCGAGGAAGTCCCACTGCGGAACCATCGCGATGTAGTTGCGCGGGCCGGGGATGCGCCGGAAGTCGCTGAGCGTCAGGGCGGTGCCGCCGATGTGCATCCGCACCTCGCCCAGCCGGGTGGCGGGCAGCCGGTCGAACCGCTCGCCCAGACCGAGCTCGTCCAGCAGCCGCAGGGTGGACGGATGGACGGTGTCCCCCCGGAAGTCGCGCAGGAAGTCCTTGTGCTTCTCCAGCACGGTCACCTCGACCCCGGCCCGCGCGAGCAACAACCCCAGCATCACCCCGGCCGGCCCGCCGCCCACGACGGCGCACGTCGTGCGTTCCATGTCCCGCCCCTCCCGCTGCATCTGACCGTACGGTCAACTATCTGACCGATCGGTCAGAAGTCTACGCACGCCACCCAGCCCCACGCCAACGGCCCCCGCAACCCCGGGTGATGAACCCGGGATGCGGGGGCCGTTCGGTCCGTCCGTTCGGTCTTGTCCCTCAGATGTCCCGGAACGTCTCGATCTGGGCGCCCACGGAGTTCAGGCGCTCGGCCAGGTCCTCGTAGCCGCGGTTGATGACGTAGACGTTGCGCAGCACCGAGGTGCCTTCGGCGGCCATCATCGCCAGCAGGACGACCACGGCCGGCCGCAGGGCGGGCGGGCACATCATCTCGGCGGAGCGCCAGCGGGTGGGGCCCTCCACCAGGACCCGGTGCGGGTCGAGGAGCTTGACGTCCGCACCGAGGCGGTTGAGGTCGGTGAGGTAGATGGCGCGGTTGTCGTAGACCCAGTCGTGGATGAGGGTCTGGCCCTGGGCGGAGGCGGCGATGGCCGCGAAGAACGGGACGTTGTCGATGTTCAGGCCCGGGAACGGCATCGGGTGGATCTTGTCGATCGGCGCCCGCAGCTTGGAGGGGCGCACCGTGAGGTCGAGCAGGCGGGTGCGGCCGTTGTCGGCGCGGTACTCGGGGCTGCGCTCGTGGTCCAGGCCCATCTCCTCCAGGACGGCGAGCTCGATCTCCATGAACTCGATCGGCACCCGGCGGATCGTCAGCTCCGACTCGGTCACCACGGCCGCGGCCAGCAGGCTCATGGCCTCGACCGGGTCCTCGGAGGGCGCGTAGTCCACGTCGCGGTCGATGGTGGCCACGCCGTGCACGGTGAGCGTCGTGGTGCCCACGCCCTCCACCCGTACGCCCAGTTCCTCCAGGAAGAAGCACAGGTCCTGGACCATGTAGTTGGAGCTGGCGTTGCGGATGACGGTCACGCCGTCGTGCCGGGCGGCGGCCAGCAGGGCGTTCTCGGTCACGGTGTCGCCGCGCTCGGTCAGCACGATGGCGCGCACGGGGGCGACGGAACGATCCACCTGCGCGTGGTACATGCCGTCCGTGGCCGTGATCTCCAGCCCGAAGTGGCGCAGCGCCGTCAGGTGGGGCTGGACCGTACGGGTGCCCAGGTCGCAGCCGCCCGCGTAAGGGATCTTGAACAGGTCCATCCGGTGCAGCAGCGGCCCCAGGAACATGATCACGCTACGGGTGCGCCGCGCCGCCTCCAGATCCATGGCGGCCAGGTCCAGCTCGGCCGGCGGCACGATCTCCAGGTCGTTGCCGTCGTTGATCCAGCGGTGACGCACGCCGATGCTGCCGAGCACTTCGAGGATCCGGTAGACCTCCTCGATCCGCGCCACGCGCCGCAGGGTCGTGCGGCCGGCGTTCAGGAGCGTCGCGCACAGCAGGGCCACGCAGGCGTTCTTGCTGGTCTTGACGTCGATGGCCCCGGACAGCCGACGCCCGCCGACCACCCGCAGATGCATCGGCCCGGCGTACCCGAGCGAGACGATCTCGCTGTCGAGCGCCTCACCGATCCGGGCGATCATATCAAGGCTGATGTTCTGATTTCCGCGCTCAATGCGGTTCACCGCGCTCTGGCTGGTCCCGAGGGCGTCCGCAAGCTGCGACTGAGTCCAGCCACGGTGCTGGCGGGCATCGCGGATGAGCTTGCCGATGCGGCCGAGGTAGGCATCTGTCATACGCAGACCGTATCTCAGATATGAGATTTTCGCCGCGCACGCCATGGGTCTTCCACGTCTTCTTCGGCTATCCGGAGGCGGGGGAAGGAATGCGCGGAAGACGGCAAGGTTTGCGAAGAGGCGGCGTGGGCGGTCACCGGCACCCGCCCGGCCGGGCGGCCGGACCCCCTGCGATCATGAGGGCGCCGGGGGCCGTCGGAGCCGCCCGGAGGGGAGGGGTGTGCCCTGTGGGCACTTCGATCAGCTCTTTCACCGATGACGCCGCGCGCAGGCGCTTCCTCGCCGCCTACGAGCAGGCCATGGGGCACTGGCCGGCGCCGCGGGACGACCGGCAGGTGACCACGCGGTTCGGCGCGACCCGGGTGTATGCGTACGGCAGCGGGGGCGCCGGCACGCCCGTCGTGCTGTTGCACGGGCAGCTCGCCACGCCCGCCGAGTGGGCACCGCACGTGGCCGCGCTGGCCGAGGGGCGGCCGGTGCTGGCCGTCGACCGGGTGGGGGAGCCGGGGCTCAGCACCCAGAGCGCTCCTCTTCGTACGAAGGAGGCCATGGCCGCCTGGCTGGACGAGGTCCTCGCCGGGCTCGGCCTGGAGCGCGCCCACCTCGTGGGGCACTCCTACGGCGGCTGGGTGGCGCTCAATCAGGCCGCGCACGCCCCCGCACGCGTCGCCTCCGTCACCGTGTACGACCCCCCGGCCGCCCTCGCGCCCCTCAAGGCGCGCTTCGTCCTGGGGGCCATGGCCGCAACCCTCGGCCGTTCGGAGGCTTTCCGGCAGCGTTGGTTCGACGGCGTCATCGGTGCAACCGGCGCGGAACCGGAGTTCGCAGCAGACCTCAACGCCCTGACCCTGCAGGCCCTGGACTCCTTCCGGGTGCGGCTCCTGCCGCCGCCGCGCATGAGCGACGACGAGCTGCGCTCCATAGCCGTACCCGCCCTCGTCCTGCTCGGTGGGGCGAGCCCGGTGGCCGACGGCCGGCGGGCCGCGGAGCGGGCCCGCCGGATGATCCCGGGTGCGCGGGTGGAGGTCGTGCCGGGGGCGGCGCACGGCATTCCGGTCGGGGCGTTCAACGCCCTGGTGCCCGGCTTCCTGGAGGAAGCCGGGAAGGGCTGACCGCTGTCAGTTCGGTGCCGCCTCCACCAGGGAGAAGCCGATGTGCGGGGGCAGCGGGACGACGTCCGTGATCGTCAGGCCCGCCGCCGCGCACAGCTGGTCGAAGTCGGTGCGGGTGCGTTCGCGGCCGCCCACGAGGACCTGCATCTGCAGGTCCTTCAGGTACGGATCGAGTTCGGCGGCGTCGTCCGGGGCCGCCTGCTCCGGCAGGACCACCTCCACGATCAGCACCCGGCCGTGCGCCGGCATCGCGGCGCGGCAGTTGCGCAGGATGGTGGTGGCGTGTTCGTCGTCCCAGTTGTGCAGGACGCTCTTGATGAGGAACAGGTCGGCGCCCTGCGGCAGGCTCGCCAGGAAGTCGCCGGTGGCGACCGTGGCGCGCCCGTCGAGTCCGGCGGCCTTGAAGGTGTCCGCCGCCTGGGCCGCGCCTTCGACGGTTTCGAAGAGCACGCCCTGCAGGGCCGCATGATGGCCGAGAATGGCGGCCAGGAGCGTTCCGTCGCCGCCGCCGACGTCCATGACCGTGCGGAACCGGCCGAAGTCGTACGCCTCGGGCAGCGTCTGCGCCGTGCGGTGGGTCTCCTGGCTCATGGCCGCATTGAAGACGGCCGACAGCTCCGGCTCGCCGGCGAGGTACTGGTACAGCGGTACGCCGAAGTGCTCCTCGAAGGCCGTGCGGCCGCTGCGCAGGCTGGACTCCAGCCGGGTCCACGGCTGCAGCGTCTGCGGCGCGGTGTGGAAGCGCGCGAAGTCGTACAGCGAGTCGGGGTGGTCCTTGCGCAGCAGCGCACCGGCCGGGGCGAGGGCGAAGGTGCCGGGGGAGGGTTCGGTGCACAGCCCGAGGCTTGCGAGGGCCCGCAGCAGGCGGGTCATCTGTCGTGGGGGGAAGCCGTGCCTGCGGCCGAGGTCCTCGGCCCGTGCCGTGCCGTCGCCGATGGCGTCGGGAAGGCCCAGTCTCACGGCGAGGGCCACCGTCTCGGTGGCGCGTGCGCCGAAGACCCACTGCATGATCGCGCGGCGGCCCCCGTCGGTGTCGGGGGCGCCGTGGGAGGCGCTGGAGCCTGTGCTGCCTAAGCCTGCGGATTCCGTCATGCCTGTTCTCTCCTCTTCTGGAAGAGTCCGGTCCTTCTGGAAGAGTCCGGTCCGGATTGCTGCTTGATCCTCCAGGCGGGTCGAGCCGGAGTCAACCGTCGAAAAGGCCCGTAAACCGGGCGTCGCGCCCCGCACGGCCCATCCGGGCATGACCGCGAGGCCGCCATGTACTAGAGTTATCTCGACATCGAGATATTTGCCGAGAGGCGTACCGCTGCCGCTCCAGTAAGGCGAGCCTAACTAAGGCTCACCTTAGCGGATCAGCGCGGCGTGTGAGCGGCAGGATGGCCGCAGTACGCGATTTCATGCATGAAGGAGACTGTCGTGTCGGCGAACAGCTTCGACGCCCGCAGCACGCTGCAGGTGGGCGACGAGTCGTACGAGATCTTCCGGCTGGACAAGGTCGAGGGCTCCGCGCGCCTTCCCTACAGCCTGAAGGTGCTGCTGGAGAACCTGCTCCGCACCGAGGACGGCGCGAACATCACCGCCGACCACATCCGCGCGCTCGGCACCTGGGACTCCCAGGCCCAGCCGAGCCAGGAGATCCAGTTCACGCCGGCCCGCGTGATCATGCAGGACTTCACCGGCGTCCCCTGCGTCGTCGACCTCGCCACCATGCGCGAGGCCGTCAAGGAGCTCGGCGGCGACCCGGCGAAGATCAACCCGCTGGCCCCGGCCGAGCTGGTCATCGACCACTCCGTCATCGCCGACAAGTTCGGCACGCCCGACGCCTTCGGCCAGAACGTCGAGCTGGAGTACGGCCGCAACAAGGAGCGCTACCAGTTCCTGCGCTGGGGCCAGACCGCCTTCGACGAGTTCAAGGTCGTCCCCCCGGGCACCGGCATCGTCCACCAGGTCAACATCGAGCACCTGGCCCGCGTCGTCATGGTCCGTGACGGCAAGGCCTACCCCGACACCCTGGTCGGCACCGACTCGCACACCACCATGGTCAACGGCCTCGGCGTCCTCGGCTGGGGCGTCGGCGGCATCGAGGCCGAGGCCGCCATGCTCGGCCAGCCGGTCTCCATGCTCATCCCGCGCGTCGTCGGCTTCAAGCTCACCGGCGAGCTGCCCACCGGCACCACCGCCACCGACCTCGTCCTCACGATCACCGAGATGCTGCGCAAGCACGGCGTCGTCGGCAAGTTCGTCGAGTTCTACGGCGAGGGCGTCGCCGCCACCTCGCTGGCCAACCGCGCCACCATCGGCAACATGTCGCCCGAGTTCGGCTCCACCGCCGCGATCTTCCCGATCGACGACGAGACGCTGAACTACCTGCGCCTGACCGGCCGCTCCGAGCAGCAGGTCGCGCTCGTCGAGGCGTACGCCAAGGAGCAGGGCCTGTGGCTCGACCCGGCCGCCGAGCCCGACTTCTCCGAGAAGCTCGAGCTCGACCTGTCCACGGTCGTCCCCTCCATCTCCGGCCCCAAGCGCCCGCAGGACCGCATCGTCCTGGCCGAGGCCGCCTCCCAGTTCGAGCGTGACGTCCTCAACTACGTCTCCGACGTCGACGAGGCGGGCGTGGAGTCCTTCCCGGCCTCCGACGCCCCGGCCGCCACCAGTGGCGCCCCGTCCCGCCCGACCACGGTCACCGCCCCCGACGGCTCGACCTACGAGATCGACCACGGCGCCGTCACCGTCGCCGCGATCACCTCCTGCACCAACACCTCGAACCCGTACGTCATGGTCGCCGCCGCGCTCGTGGCCAAGAAGGCGGTCGAGAAGGGCCTGACCCGCAAGCCGTGGGTCAAGACCACCCTGGCGCCGGGCTCCAAGGTCGTCATGGACTACTACGACAAGGCCGGCCTGACCCCGTACCTCGACAAGATGGGCTTCAACCTCGTCGGGTACGGCTGCACCACCTGCATCGGCAACTCCGGCCCGCTGCCGGAGGAGGTCTCCAAGGCCGTCAACGAGCACGACCTCGCCGTCACCTCGGTCCTCTCCGGCAACCGCAACTTCGAGGGCCGGATCAACCCCGACGTCAAGATGAACTACCTGGCGTCCCCGCCGCTCGTCGTCGCCTACGCGATCGCCGGCTCGATGAAGGTCGACATCACCCGCGACGCCATCGGCATCGACACCGAGGGCAACCCGGTCCACCTCAAGGACATCTGGCCGACCGAGGCCGAGGTCAACGAGGTCGTCGCCGGCGCCATCGGCGAGGACATGTTCTCCAAGTCCTACTCCGACGTCTTCGCCGGCGACGCCCAGTGGCAGTCGCTGCCCGTCCCGACCGGCAACACCTTCGAGTGGGACGCCGAGTCCACCTACGTCCGCAAGCCCCCGTACTTCGAGGGCATGACCATGGACCCGGCCCCGGTCACCGACATCACCGGCGCCCGCGTCCTGGCCAAGCTGGGCGACTCGGTCACCACCGACCACATCTCCCCGGCCGGTGCCATCAAGGCCGACACCCCGGCCGGCAAGTACCTCACGGAGCACGGCGTCGAGCGCCGCGACTTCAACAGCTACGGCTCCCGCCGCGGCAACCACGAGGTCATGATCCGCGGTACGTTCGCCAACATCCGCCTGCGCAACCAGATCGCGCCGGGCACCGAGGGCGGCTACACGCGCGACTTCACCCAGCCCGACGCGCCGGTGTCGTTCATCTACGACGCCTCGCGCAACTACATCGAGCAGGGCATCCCGCTGGTCGTCCTGGCCGGCAAGGAGTACGGCTCCGGCTCCTCCCGCGACTGGGCCGCCAAGGGCACCGCGCTGCTCGGCGTCAAGGCCGTCATCGCCGAGTCCTACGAGCGCATCCACCGCTCCAACCTCATCGGCATGGGCGTCCTGCCCCTGCAGTTCCCCGAGGGCGCCTCGGCCGAGTCCCTCGGCCTGACCGGCGAGGAGACCTTCTCCTTCACCGGCGTCACCGAGCTCAACGAGGGCCGCACGCCGCGCACGGTCAAGGTCACCACCGACACGGGCGTGGAGTTCGACGCGGTCGTCCGCATCGACACCCCCGGCGAGGCGGACTACTACCGCAACGGCGGCATCATGCAGTACGTGCTGCGCTCGCTGATCCGCAAGTAAGCGGCAGCGACGCCGGAACGGCAAAGGGCCGCACCCCGTGGGAACGGGGTGCGGCCCTGTCGCGTTCTAGAACAGGTTGACGAACTGGTCCCAGCCGCCGCCGATGCGCGTACGGTTGGCGAACGGGTCCGTCTCGTTGCCGTTGCCCCGGTAGAGCCACAGGACGCCGGACTTGTCGCGGGCCAGCAGGTCGCTGCGGCCGTCGCCGTCGACGTCACCGGTGGCGACGAGGGCGTTGTAGATGTTCCAGCCGCCGCCGACCTTCACGCGGCTCTCGAACGGGTCGTTGGTGTTGCCGGTGCCCTTGTAGAACCACAGGTTGCCGTTGCGGTCCTTGGCGAGAATGTCCGTGCGGCCGTCGTCGTTCAGGTCACCGCGGCCGACGATGTCGGTGTACTGGTCCCACCCGCCGCCGACGCGGACGCGGTCGGTGAGCGTACCGTCGGGGTACGCCAGGTAGATCCACAGCACGCCGTTGCGGTCACGCGCGAGGAGGTCGGGCTCCTTGGCGCCACCGAGGTTGCCGGGGTTGAAGATGCGGTCGTAGATGTTCCAGCCACCGCCGATGACGGTGTGGACGACGTTGTCCTTGGTGCTGCCGCCGCGGGTGAGGTGCAGCACGCCGTCGAGCGTGCGGAAGTAGTGGCTGTCGGCCAGGCCGTCCTGGTCCAGGTCGGCCTGCGTCACGGCGGTGATGTTCCGCCAGTTGTCCGTCTCCTTCTTGGGGTCCGAGAACCCGCCGTGGCCGTCGCGCCAGTAGCTGAGGAGCTCGCCGTTGCCCTTGGCGGCCATCAGCGGAAAGTAGGGGGACTCCGCCCGGGACTCACCGGGCGCGGCCGCGGCGGTTCCGGCGGTGGTGCCGACCACCGCGGCGGCTATGGCCGCGGTGACGAGGCGCGTGAGCGTACGTCTGTGCCTGCGGCCGGGACTCTTGGTCATGGTGCGTACTCCTTGCGTGAGTTGGTTTCAGGATCTTTGCATACGGGTCCGACAAGACGGCAGGGCCACACCCCGTCAGGGGTGCGGCCCAGGCGATCCGTACCGTCGGTGCCGGAATCAGAAGAGATCGTTGTACTGGCCCCAGCCGGGCCCGATCTTCACGCGGCTCTCGAAGGGGTCGGTCTGCTTGCCGTTGCCCTTGTACAGCCACAGGACGCCGGACTTGTCGCGGGCGAGCAGGTCGCTGCGGCCGTCCAGGTTCACGTCACCGGTGGCGACGAGCTTGTCGAAGATGTTCCAGCCGCCGCCGACCTTGACGCGGCTCGCGAAGGGGTCGCCGGTGCTGCCGGTGCCCTTGTAGAACCACAGGTCGCCGTTGCGGTCGCGGGCGAGCATGTCGGCCTTGCCGTCGCCGTTCAGGTCGCCCTTGCCGACGATGTCGGTGTAGGTGTCCCAGCCGCCGCCGACGCGGATGCGGTCGCCGAGCGTGCCGTCGGTGCGCGCCGGGTAGAGCCACAGCACACCCGACTTGTCCCGGGCGAGCAGGTCGGCTTCGGTGGTGCCGCCGACGTTGCCGGGGGACAGGAGGCGGTCGTAGATGTTCCAGCCGCTGCCGATCCGGACGGGGTCGGGGTCGTCGTTCTCGGTCTTGCCCTCGGGAACGTAGGCCAGTGTGCCGTCGCTCGTCCGGAAGTAGACGCTGTCGTAGTACCCGTTCTGGGCGTGGTCGACGTTCACCGTTGCGGTGACGCCCCGCCAGTCGACATCGGGAATCTGCTCCCGGTCGCCGAAGCCGCCCTGGCCGTTCGGCGCATAGACGAAGACCTCACCGGTCGACTTCGTCGCGTGCAGCGGGAAGAACGGGGCGGCGGGTGTCGGCCGGTAATCCGGCGAGGGGGCCGCCTGGGCGGTGCCCGCCACGACGCCGGTGAGAGCCGCGGCGGCTATCGCCGCGACAGCGAGGCGCGAAAGGGCACGTCCGCCCTTACGGCCGGAGGTTTGGGCCACGTAGTGCTCCTGAAAGACAAAAGTGACGCGAAACAGTCGTTTGTTGTCGCGTTTTCGTCCAGATCATTACATGGCCCTCATGAGACCCGTCACCCACCCGGGGTAGGTCCGGACCTGCGTGCAGGGCCGCGCCCCCGAAGTGGGGACGCGGCCGCGAGCAGGCCGGCGATGCCGGTCAGTACATCGTGACGTACTGGTCCCAGCCGCCACCGATCTTCGTACGGTTCTCGAAGGGGTCGGACTGGTTGCCGTTGCCGCGGTAGAGCCACAGGACGCCGGACTTGTCGCGGGCGAGCAGGTCGCTGCGGCCGTCGCGATCGACGTCACCGGTGGCGACAAGCATGTTGTACGTGTTCCAGCCACCGCCCACCTTCACCCGGCTGGCGAAGGGGTCCTTGTAGTCGCCGGTGCCCTTGTAGAACCACAGGTCGCCGTTGCGGTCCTTCGCGACCATGTCGGGCTTGCCGTCGCCGTTGAGGTCGCCCTTGCCGGCGATGTCGGTGTAGGTGTCCCAGCCGCCGCCGACGCGGATACGGTCGCCGAGCGTGCCGTCGGTGCGCGCCAGGTAGACCCACAGCACGCCGGCCTTGTCCCGGGCCAGAATGTCGGATTCGCCGCTACCGCCGACGTCACCGACGGACAGCAGGCGATCGTAGATGTCCCAGCCGCCGCCGATGCGCTTCTCGTTGAGGTCCTTGTCGTTGAACCACAGCGAGCCGTCCGTCTCCCGGGTGTAGAGCCCGTCGGAGACGCCGTTGCGGTCGTGGTCGACCTGCACGGCGGCGGTCATGTACTGCCATCCGTTGATGACGTACATGGCGTCTTCAAAGTTGCCCATGCCATTGGGCTTATACGCGTAGAGGTAGCCCGCGTCGTCGGCGGCGAACAGCTTGTAAAGGGGTGCCTCGGCCGTGGGGTCGACGGCGGAGCGAACAGCGGCAATGCCGTTGCGCGGTGCAGCTTTGGGCTGCGCGGCGCCCGCCTTTGCGGCGGCCTTGGCCGCCGACCTGGGCGTGAGAGGGGCCGGCTTGGCTGCGACTGCACTACCCGTCGTAGCGCCGGTCAGGGCCGCGGCTATCGCCGCGACGGTGAGGCCCGAGAGGGCGCGTCCGCCCTTACGGCCGGAGGTGTGGGTCACCTGGGGCTCCTTGAAAGAGTGGTGAGACGCAACGTCCAAGAGGAGCGGTGCGAGTTCCCCTTGATCTTTTCATGAGAGCTCCATGCGTAGAGCCATCTTTAGTGCATGCGCCCGGACATCTTGGCCGGTAGGATGCCGCAAGCATCGTCCGCTCCAGGAGGGCGATTCGTTTCCTGGCCAGGAAAACTCGGGCCCCGTCAAGCGACGGGACCCGAGGCCTGCTCCCAAGGACTAAGGCATTGTTGAATTACGCGTTGATCGGCCACATGAGACTGCGCTCTCCGAGTGTGCCGTCCGACTTGCCGGGGTAAAGGAAAAGATCTACTGCCCTGCCGTTAGCGGTGGGGATGTGGGGGCCTTCCGGACGGGGCGCCCCCTTCAGGGCAGCCACGTCACTCTTGCCGTCCTTGTTGAAGTCGCCACCCACGATTGCCTGGAAAGCGTCCCAAGTGTTGTCGCGCCACATGTAGGTGCCGTCGTCGAACATGTCCTTCGCATTGCCTCGGTACAAGTGCAACGCTCCATCGTTTGCTACCGCTGCAATATCGTCACGACCATCGCCGTTGAAGTCGCCAGTGGTGATCTGCTTCTTGAACCAAGTCTTGTCGCGCCACATTTCGCGCCTTGAGTCGAGGAGCTTGCCGTCAGGCGCAGTCCGGTAGGCGTACAGCGAACCGTCCTTGGCCACCGCAATCACCCCGTCCCGGCCGGAATTATCGGCCTTGAAGCGGGCGATATGTGCCATCCCGCCCCAGGAGGCGTCTTTCCACATGTCGACCGGGGCGCCCAGCGAGTCTTCCGTGGTACCCGGGTAGAGAAGCAGATGGCCGTCTTTGGTCAAGGCGGCGATATCTGCCTTGCCGTCTCCGTTAAAATCACCGGCGATAATCTTCTGTGCCAGGATCAAATTGGGGTCGGGCTGCCGCCAAAGCGTACGCCCGTACTCCAGTTTTCCATCTGCGGCCGTGTAGAAGGCATACAGCTTGCCGTCGTCGAGAACTCCCGCTATGTCGGGACGTCCATCACCATTGAAGTCGGCCGAAGCTATGAGGTCGGTGGCAGAGCGGTACATCGACGCCATGCGCACCCGTTGGATCCAGCTGCCGAGGTCATCGATGCGGACTTCAGATGCTCTGCTGTCGCTGTTGGTCGACGAACCGAAGCATCCTGTCTGTGAGGACGAGGTGTTTATCCCGATGAGCTCGTACCGGCCGTCCTTCTCCCGGAAGGCGGGACTTCCGGCATCGCCCGGACAGATGCTCGCCGACTGATCCTTGCCCTTGAGAGTGAAGGTTTCCCCTTGCACTGCATCGACAGAGAAGCTGGCTGCGTGCATCCGTTCGGGCGACCACTCGTCGCTGGTTCGACCGAACCCGCTGACCTTCAGGGTCTCCCCCTGCATGAGGGGAGTTGCTGCGATGGGTATGGGCTGCGAGTTCCTGATCGGCGGATTGAGTGCGGAGCCGAACCTGTCTTCAGGCGAACGAACCAACCGGACCATCACCAGGTCACGGTTCTCGTGAGGGACCAGTTCGGCCGCCATCACGGTCTCCCTTTCGGGAAGTTCCGCAGTTCCTACGGCGACCTTCACCTTCATCTTGGGGGCACCCGCGGGAATCTTGCTTCCCTGACCGGGGCTCTCCGCGAAGCAGCTGGCAGCAGTCAGGACCCAGCGAGGGTCCACCAGGGCGCCGGAGCATGCCCGCGCTCCGTCGCCGATGTACAGCTTGGCGGTGAAGGGGTACTGGCCGTCCTTGACCTCGTCACCCACCACGGCGTGCGCGGGGGTGGTGGTCAGGATGCTTGCCGCAGCTGCAGTGACGGCCGCGGCAAGCATGGGACGTCGCGCGGCGCGAGGACGCTTTTTCAGCATTTTCTATTCCGTATGACTCGGGTGGTCAATCCGTGAGGACGGACTGTGCGGCTACGTTTCCTTGGCGGTGGAACAAGCCAATGGGAGTCGCTCTCCTTGCCCCCTGGCGACAAACAAGAAGAAGGCGGCTGGCTGCTGGCACCGATGCAAGGTGGACCGTCCGACGAGAGGGCCGAGAGCTGGGCAGTTCCCCAACGTCCGCTGTCCCGGCCCAGCAGGCTTTGCACCCTGCGATCTCGGACTGGTTCGTGCCATTGATATCACCTGGACGACCTGCCGGGAAAGGCGGGTGATGCCTCGTCAGTCCGACAAGTGAGGGTCTAGGTGACTGAATGTCATGTGGTAGGCAACCAGCGACCTGTCCGCTTACCACCCCTTAGATGATGTACGTCCCCTGGTTGCTGTGAGCACTGAGTGGCCTCCGGCACTTCACCGCCCCAGCAGTTCCACCTCCGCCAGTTGCGCCGGCTCCCCGCCCTCCGGCAGCAGGCGGTAGTGGCGGTACGTCGCCGGGGTGCGCAGGGTGAAGGCGCGCGTTTGGTGGTCCCATCGGAAGGGCTCCGTCGTGCGGTGGTCGAGCTGTGTCCATGCCGTGCCGTCCGCCGAGCCCTGCAGCGTCCACCCCCGTGGTGCCTTCGCCCGGTCCGCCGAGGTCAGGGTGTACGACGTGACCCGCGCGCCCTCCCGCACCGTGAAATCGGCCACCGTGAACGAGGCCTCGGTGCGGGAGGTGTTGTCCGTCAGTGCCGAGCCGTCCGGCAGCGTGACGTCCACCGGTGGCACCGGTGCTGCATCGTCCCGGGTCAGCGACGTGGGGGCCGCGTCCGGGGCCGTCGCCCAGCGGGAGGGGCGCGGGCCCATGGTGAAGTCCAGGGTCGCACCCGCGGCCAGCACGGAATGCGGCAGGGCCGTCGAGTTCCACGCACGGCCGTTGACGCGCAGGCCCTGCACGTAGAGGTTGCGGGCGCTGTTGTGCGGGGCGCGGACGGCGAGGGTGCGGCCGTTGTCCATGCGGACGGTGGCCTTCGTGAACAGCGGTGACCCGATCGCGTACTCGCCCTGGCCCATCACCAGCGGGTGGAAGCCCAGCGCGCCGAAGACGTACCAGGCCGACATCTCCCCGTTGTCCTCGTCGCCGGGATACCCCTGGCCGATCTCGCTGCCGAGGTAGAGCCGGGTGAGGACCTCGCGGACCTTCTCCTGCGTCTTCCACGGCCTGCCCGCCGCGTCGTAGAGGTACGCGATGTGGTGCGGCACCTGGTTGTTGTGGCCGTACATGCCCATGCGGACGTCCCGGGCCTCGGTCATCTCGTGGATGACGCCGCCGTAGGAGCCGGCGAACTCCGGTGCGCCGGTCTCGGGGGTGGCGAAGTAGGCGTCGAGCTTGGCGGCGAGGCCGGCGCGGCCGCCGTACAGGTTGCCCAGTCCCCGGGTGTCGTGGGGGACGGCGAAGGCGAAGTTCCAGCCGTTGCTCTCGGTGTAGTCGTGGCCCCACACGCGGGGGTCGTACGCCTCGGGCGCGAGCCGCCAGGCGCCGGAGGCGTCGCGGCCCTGGAAGAAGCCGATGCGCCGGTCGAAGAGGTGGACGTAGGTGCGGGCCCGCCCGAGGAAGTACTCCGATTCCTCGCGGTAGCGCTCCTTGTGCGTGCGCGCGTACAGGGCCTGCGCCATGCGCCCGATGCCGAAGTCGTTGAGGCAGCCCTCCAGGGTCCAGGACAGGCCCTCGCGGGTGCGGGTGCTCGTCCAGCCGAGGAAGGGGGAGGTGTCCATGCCCTTGCGGCCGGTGCCGGGATCGGCGGGAAGGACGGTGGCGTTCTTCACGGCCGCCTCGTACGCCGCCTCCGCGTCGAAGGGCACGCCCTTGACGGCGAGGTCGGCGAAGGCGACGTCCGAGCTGGTGCCGGTCATCAGGTCGGCGTAGCCGGGGGAGGACCAGCGCGAGATCCAGCCGCCGTCCTTGTACTGCCGGACGAAGCCGTCGGCGAGCTGCCCGGCCCGGCGCGGGGTGAGCAGGGAGTAGGCGGGCCAGGCGGTGCGGTAGGTGTCCCAGAAGCCGTTGTTGACGTAGACCTGCCCGTCGACGATCTTCGCACCGGTGCGTGTCGGGGTCGGCTCGCCGGCCGGCGGGGAGAAGGGGCTGGCGTAGCGCGGGTGGGGGCGGGCGGGGGTGCCGGTGTTCTCGGATCCGGAGTTGGGATACAGGTACAGGCGGTAGAGGCTGGAGTAGAGGGTGGTGAGCTGGTCGCGGGTGGCGCCCTCGACCTCGACGCGGCCGAGGAGTGCGTCCCAGGCGGCGCGGGCCCGGTCGCGGACGGCGGCGAAGCCGGTGCCGGCGGGTATCTCCTGGTGGAGGTTGGCCTTCGCCTGGTCGAGGCCGATGAGGGAGGTGGCGATGCGCAGCGTCACGGTGCGGTCCCGGCCGGGGGCGAAGCGCAGGTAGCCGGTGACGCCGTCGCCCGCGTCGCCGCGCAGCATGCCGCCGGCGGTGACGGGCGCGTCGAAGACGCCGTACACGAAGAGCCGGCCGGCGCCCGTCGACAGGCCGCTGCGGACGTCCGACCAGCCGCTGAAGGAGGCGTGGGCGGGGTCGAGGGTCAGCCCGCCCTGGTTGCGCACGTTGTCCAGCAGGACGGACGCGTCGTCGCCGGGGAAGGTGAAGCGCATGATCGCCGCGTGGTCGGTGGGGGCGATGTCCGCCTTCAGGCCGTTCTCGAAGGTCACCCCGTAGTGGTGGGGGCGGGCGCTCTCGCGCTCGTGGCGGAAGGGCAGGGCCCTGGCCGTGCGGCCGGCGGGTGGCGTGCCGGCGGCGGCCGAGGGCATGACCTGGAACGTCTGCCGGTCGCCCATCCAGGGGCTGGGTTCGTGACTGGCGCCGAACGCCTGGATGGTCGGCAGGTTGTCGGCGTTGTTGGCGGCGGCGTACTGGTAGAGCCAGTCCAGGGAGCCGGCGTTGGTGACCGGGGTCCAGAAAGTGAAGCCGTGGGGTACGGCGGTGGCCGGAAAGGTGTTGCCGCGGGAGAAGTTGGGGCCGGAGTTGGTGCCGCGCGTGGTGAGGGCCCGGTCCGCCGGGTGGGCCGGGGGCCGCTCGGCGGGGGCGGGGGCGAGCACGATGTCGTCCACCCAGCCGCGGAACGTCGCGGGGCCGGCCGGCGCGTCGTAGGCGAGCAGGATGCGCTCGACCGTCCTGCCGGCGGCGACGGCGCCGATGTGCGCCTCCTTGTTGTTCCACTGGTTGGGGTAAAGCGTCTTGGAGGCGGCCTGGCCCTGCGGGGTCAGCGGGGCGCCGTGCCGGTCGACGGCGCCGAGGTCGCTGAGGTAGGTGCCGTCGCTGAAGGCGAGGTCGAGGGCGACGTGCGTGGCCGGGTAGCGGGCGTCGGCCTCCGGCATGGCCGGGAAGATCTTGTACGACAGCACGGTGCGTGCCGTCACCTTGGTGTGCACGGCGAAGACGCGGTTGTACGAGTAGGCGCGCCCGGTGGCCAGGTGGGTGCCGCCGTAGCGCAGGGCGTGGGTGCCGGTGAAGCCGGCCCGGGCCTTGGCCGTGGGGGAGCCGGTGGGGCCGCGGTCGGGACGGGTGCGCATGTCGGCGGGCGGCGGGGTGCCCGCGGCGTCGGTGGCCAGCTGCACCTCGGCGAGCTGGGTGAGGGGCTCCCCGCCGTTGCGGGTGATCTCCAGGCGGTAGTGGCGGTACGGGTGGCCGGGGGAGTCGCCGGCGACGGTGAACTCCCGCGTCTGCAGGCGCTTGCCGAAGGTCTCGTCGCGGCGGGAGTCCAGGGTGGTCCAGCTCCGGCCGTCGTCGGACCCGGCGAGCGTCCAGGCGCGCGGGTCGCGGCCGGGGGCGTCGTTGGCGGAGGTCAGGGCGTAGCGGACGGCCGTGACGGGCTCGGTGAGGTCGAACTCCAGCCAGGCGGTCGGCTGGAAGACGAGCCACTTGGTCGTGGGCTCGCCGTCGACGAGGTTCTCCTTCACCTCGCCGGCCTCGGTGTTCTCGCCACTGGCCCGGACCGCCACGACCTTGTCGGTGACGTTGCCGGGTATGCCGTGCGCGTCGTCGCCGTTCACACCGGAGGCGCGCCGGCGGCCGTCGGGGCCGGTCTCGACGGTGTCGAGCCAGTCGGGTTGCGGGTCGCCGGGCTCGAAGGACGAGGAGAAGCGCTCGGGGGCGGGGTGCTCGTCGGCTCTCGCGGGCAGTGTCTGATAGGACGTCATCACCGTGAGGGCGGCGATGAGCAGAGCAAGGAGTCGGGTGGTTCTCTCGTGCCGGTCGCGTCTGCGGGGTCTGTGGGGTATCCCGGGCATCCCATGCCTCTCCGCCGTCGGACAACGTTGTCAGTCGTCGTGCGCAGAGACAAGTAGGGCGTGAGGGGCCAGAGGTGTCAAGGGTCCGGGGAGGGCGGTGCGAGGTCTCAACTCGGGAAAGAGTCACGGTCGAAACTGCTTACGATCTTGCCCAGTTGATCGGAGTGGACTATACCTGTCGAACAGTCCGGAGCGGCCCATCGGCCGCTCCGCGGACCCCGGGGGAGAGCGGCGGGCGAATGCGCCGCGGGGGATTCCCCGGCGCACACCCAGCACCAGGCTTCAACCGATCCGCGGTGTCCGGCCCTTCGGCGGTGGCGAGATGCGCAAGGGAGACCGCTGCACCGCCTGAGTCGCCAAGAAGGCGAGGACTTGAGCATGGGACCCACCCCCGCATTCAGCCGGCGCGACCTCATTCGCAGGGCCGCGGCCCTGGGAATCGTCGCGGTGCCCTCCGTGAGCCTGCTGACCGCCTGCGCCAGCGGTGACAGCGGAAGCGGCAACCAGGTCGACAAAGGGCACAAGAGCGCGCGCAATCCGCTCGCCGTCAACGAGTCCGCACCGCTCGAAGTCGTCATCTTCGACGGCGGGTTCGGGCAGCAGTACGCCAAGGACGCCGAGGCCGCGTACAAAAAGGCCTTTCCCCAGGCCCAGGTGAAGCACTCCGCCACCCAGGAGATCCAGACCCAGCTCCAG
Organism: Streptomyces sp. PKA51; assembly: GCF_057552455.1. NCBI lineage: Bacteria > Bacillati > Actinomycetota > Actinomycetes > Kitasatosporales > Streptomycetaceae > Streptomyces > Streptomyces sp. PKA51. The sequence goes on along the minus strand of NZ_BAAJPZ010000010.1, from coordinate 78,411 downwards.
CCCCGCTTCAACGGCGGCACCCCGCCGGACCTCATCGACAACTCCGGTGCCAAACAGATGGACAGCGGCACCCTGGTCGCCAAGAAACAGCTCACCGACCTCAATGCCCTGCTGGATGCGCCCTCCTACGACGACCCGTCGAAGAAGGTCCGCGACACCCTGCGCCCGGGCGTCGTGGAAATGGGCCGCTTCGACGGCGACGAGACGTGGATCCTCTACTACGCCTACACCGTCTACGGCGTGTGGTACTCGAAGACCAATCTCGCCAAGCTCGACGCGCAGTACCCCGAGACCTGGGACGAGATGCTCAAGGTCTGCGAGGCGGCGAAGAAGAAGGGCATCGCCGGCTGGACGTACGCCGGGAAGTACCCCTACTACATTCCGTTCAGCCTCTACCCCTTCATCGCGAAGATCGGCGGGGTGGAGGTGCTCAACCGCATCGACAACCTGGAGCCGAACGCCTGGAAGGACCCCGCGGTCAAGGCGGCCTTCGAGGCGTACTACGAGCTGTACAGGAAGGGGTACATCCTCCAGGGCTCCCCGGGCCTGACCCACATCGAGTCGCAGACCGCCTGGAACCAGGGCAAGGCCCTGTTCATCCCCAACGGGTCCTGGGTGGAGCACGAGTCGCAGAAGACGACGCCCGAGGACTTCCGGATGGCCGTCGGTGCGCCGTCGGGCCTCGACAAGAGCGACAAGATGCCGTTCGGCACCATCTGGGCCTCCGGCGGAGAGCCGTTCATCGTGCCGAAGAACGCGAAGAACCCGCAGGGCGGCATGGAACTGCTGCGCATGATGCTGGGCAGGCAGTCCTCGCAGAACTTCATCAAGTCCGTCTCCTCCTTGACCTCCTTCAACGGCGGCACCGACGGCCTCACCCTGCCGTCCGGCCTCGCCTCCTCGCAGGAGGCCCTGGCCAAGGCCGGCAAGAACGTCGTCAACCCCCGCATCCAGGACTGGTACGTCGCCCTGCAGAAGGAGAAGATCGGCGTGGCGGCCCTCGGCGAGATGATGGCCGGCCGGCTCACCCCCGACGAGGCCATCGCCAAGATCCAGCGCTTCGCCGACGACACCGCGAAGGACAGCTCCGTCAAGAAGTACCGGCACAAGTGAGCGGCGGCAGCCATGCAGCACGGTAAGTACCGCTTCATCGCGGGGTTCCTGGTCCTGCCGCTCGCGATCTACGGCGTCTTCGTCGTGTCGCCCTTCCTCCAGGCCATCTACTACTCCTTCACGGACTGGACGGGCCTCAGCCCCGACTTCACGGTGACGGGGCTCGAGAACTACCGGCGGCTGTGGAAGGACGACATCTTCTGGACGGCTGTCGGGCACAACGTCGTGCTGCTGCTGGTGCTGCCGCTGGTGACACTCGGGCTGGGGCTGTTCTTCGCCTTCATGCTCAACGTCGGCGGCCGCCGCAGGAGGAACGCGGCGATCGCCGGCGTGCGCGGTTCGAACGTCTACAAAATCGTCTACTTCTTCCCGCAGGTCCTCTCGATCGCCATCGTCGCCCTGCTCTTCCAGTTCGCCTACAACCCCAACAGCGGTGCCCTGAACTCCTTCCTCGGCGCCATCGGCCTGGACTCCGTGCGCCCGGCATGGCTGGGCGACCCGGACCTTGCGCTGTGGTGCGTGATGGTGGTGATGGTCTGGAGCAACGTCGGCTTCTACGTGGTGCTGTTCTCGGCCGGCATGAGCGCCATTCCCCGGGACTTCTACGAGGCCGCGCTGCTGGACGGCGCCAACCGCCTGCAGACCTTCTTCCGCATCACCCTGCCCCTGCTGTGGGACACGGTGCAGACGGGCTGGGTCTACATGGGCATCATGGCCCTGGACTCCTTCGCCGTCGTCCAGATCATGACCATCGGGCCCGGCGGACCGGACTACTCCACCGAGGTCCTCTCCTTCTACCTGTACACCAAGGCGTTCCGCGACGGTCAGGCCGGCTACGCGACCACGCTCGGCGTCGCGCTGCTCATCGTCACCCTGCTCTTCGCGGGCATCGTCCTCAAGCTCGGCCGGCGCGAAAGGCTGGAGTACTGATGGCCGTCACCACCAACGGGGCCGGGGAGCCGGCGGGTACGACCGGGGAGCCGGTGGGCACGACCCGGGAGCCGGCGGGCAGCAGCGGCGCGGCGCGCCGGCGCACGGATCGCGGGGACGGCGAGGGCGGCGTGCTGAACGTCTTCTCGCACGGCGTGCTGCTGCTGTGGGCGCTGATGGTGACGCTGCCGCTGCTGTGGGCGGTGATGAGCGCCTTCAAGACCGACAAGGAGATCTTCACCTCGCCCTGGTCGCTGCCGGGCGGCCTGCACGTCGACGCCTGGGGCCGGGCGTGGTCCGAGGCGCACATGGGCGAGTACTTCCTCAATTCGCTGATCGTCGTGGCCGGTTCGCTCTTCGGGACGATGCTGCTCGGCTCGATGGCGGCCTATGTGCTGGCCCGGTTCACCTTTCCCGGAAACCGTTTCGTCTATTTCCTCTTCGTCGGCGGGATGAGTTTCCCCGTCATCCTGGCGCTGGTGCCGCTGTTCTTCGTCATGAAGAACCTGCAGCTGCTGAACACCTATCCCGGGCTGATCCTGGTCTACATCGCCTATTCGCTGCCGTTCACGATCTTCTTCCTCAGCGGATTCTTCCGGACGCTGCCGACGTCCGTGGCCGAGGCGGCGATGATCGACGGGGCCTCGCACACCCGGACCTTCTTCCAGGTCATGCTGCCGATGGCCAAGCCCGGGCTGATCAGTGTCGGGATCTTCAACTTCCTCGGCCAGTGGAACCAGTACCTGCTGCCCACCGTGCTCAACGTCGGCGACGACCGGATGAAACTGCTGCCCCAGGGCCTGGTTGCGCTGGCCGTCAGCCAGGGCTACAAGGGCGACTGGTCCGGGCTCTTCGCCGGCCTGGTCATGGCGATGCTGCCGGTGCTGGCGGCCTACATCGTCTTCCAGCGTCAGGTGCAGACGGGACTGACGGCCGGTGCCCTGAAGTGATCCCCCGGCGGGGTCCGTCGTTCCCCGGGGCCGCCCCCCGGCATGGCCGGGGCGTGGCCCAGCCCTTACGCTGTGACGTCAAGCCCTTGACGGGTTGAGCGCCCGGCGGCTGAGCTTAGAGTTCACATGTTGTAGGGATGGCCGGGCTCCAGAGTCGTAGCCCGGCCCCGGGGGCGGCGGTCGTGCCGGCCCCGGCGAGGCGGGAGTGGATGGGCGTGGAGACTCCGGGGTCGCAGTCGTCGCTGCACCGGGCCAACCTGGAGCGGGTGGTCCGGGCCGTACGGATGGCGGGCTCGCTGACCCAGGCGGAGATCGCCCGGAGTACCGGGCTGTCGGCCGCCACGGTCTCCAACATCGTCCGCGAGCTCAAGGACGGCGGCACGGTCGAGGTCACCCCGACCTCCTCCGGCGGCCGGCGGGCCCGCAGCGTCTCGCTGGCGGGCGACGCCGGCATCGTGGTCGGCGTCGACTTCGGGCACACTCACCTGAGGGTGGCCATCGGCAACCTCGCCCACCGGGTGCTGGCCGAGGACGCCGAGCCGCTGGACGTGGACGCCTCCGCCGAGGCGGGCCTCGCCCGGGCCGAGCACCTGGTCCGGCTGCTGATGACCAAGGCCGGCATCGACCCGTCCAAGATCATCGGAGTGGGCCTGGGCGTCCCCGGCCCCATCGACGTGGAGTCCGGCGTGCTGGGCTCGACCGCGATCCTGCCGGGCTGGGCCGGCACCAACCCCCGCGACGACCTCACCGCACGGCTCGGCGTCCCCGTCCACGTCGACAACGACGCCAACCTCGGCGCGCTGGGCGAGCTGGTGTGGGGCGCGGGCCGCGGCGCGAGCGACCTGGCGTACATCAAGGTGGCCAGCGGCGTCGGCGCGGGGCTGGTGATCAACGGGCAGATCTACCGGGGCCCGGGCGGCACCGCCGGGGAGATCGGCCACATCACCCTCGACGAGTCCGGGCCGGTGTGCCGCTGCGGCAATCGCGGCTGTCTGGAGACCTTCGCCGCGGCGCGCTACATCCTGCCGCTGCTCCATTCGGCCCACGGCCCCGACCTGACCGTGCCGCGGGTGGTCGAGCTCGCCACGGACGGCGATCCCGGCTGCCGCCGGGTGATCGCCGACGTCGGGCGGCACATCGGCAGTGGCGTGGCGAACCTGTGCAACCTGCTCAATCCCCGCCGGGTCGTCCTCGGCGGCGACCTCGCCGAGGCGGGCGAGCTGGTGCTCGCCCCCATCCGCGAGTCGGTCTCGCGGTACGCGATCCCCAGCGCCGCCCGGCAGGTGGAGGTCGTCCCCGGAGCCCTGGGCGGGCGCGCCGAGGTGCTCGGGGCGCTGGCGCTCGTGCTCAGCGAAATGGGCGACTCCTCCCTTTTGGACGACACTCCTCCCGCGCAGGCGCCGCAGCCGGCCTGAGCCGGATCCCCCCTGCGAACCGCGCGCCTGTTGAGTTCACGTAGATAACGAATGGCATCGTTGCCATCTCGTTAAGGATTTACTTCTTGACGCTTCATTGGCGTCCGAGTTGACTTCCAGCCACCTCGGCCGCAACGACGCGGCCTCGTCAGGGAGGTATCTGCAAGTGAACGCACACCTGCGTCGCGCGGCCGTCGCCGCCGCCACCGTGTCCTTGGCCCTGGGAATGGCTGCCTGCGGCAGCGCCAAGGAAGCCGGTGGCGGTGGGAAGAAGGCGGACAAGAAAGGCCCGATGACCATCGGCCTGCTGCTGCCGGAGAATCAGACCGCGCGGTACGAGCGCTTCGACCGGCCGCTGATCGAAAAGAAGATCAAGGAACTCGCCGGCTCCGACGCCGTCATTCTTTACGAGAACGCCAAGCAGGACGCCTCCGTCCAGCAGCAGCAGGTCGACACCATGATCACCAAAAAGGTCGACGCGCTGATCATCGACGCGGTGGACGCGAAGTCGATAGCGAGCTCGGTGAAGAAGGCGAGCGACAAGGGCATTCCGGTCGTCGCCTACGACCGTCTCGCCGAGGGCCCGATCAAGGGGTACACCTCCGTCGACAACGAGCGCGTCGGGAAGATCCAGGGCGAGGCCCTGCTCCAGGCGCTCGGCGACAACGCCGGCAAGGGCCAGATCGTGATGATGAACGGCTCGATCACCGACCCCAACGCCAAGATGTACAAGGACGGCGCCCACTCCGTGCTCGACGGGAAGGTGAAGGTCGGCAAGGAGTACGACACCAAGGAGTGGAAGCCGGAGAACGCCAACGAGAACATGAAGGGCGCCATCTCCGCACTCGGCAAGGACAACATCGTCGGCGTCTACTCCGCCAACGACGGCATGGCCGGCGGCATCATCACCGCCCTGCACAGCGCCGGCTTCGACACCCTCCCGCCGGTCACCGGCCAGGACGCCGAGCTCGCCGCCGTCCAGCGCATCCTGACGGGTGAGCAGTTCATGAGCGTCTACAAGCCCTACAAGCCCGAGGCCGACGCCGCCGCCGAGCTGGCCGTCGCCCTCGCCCGCGGCAAGGACGCCGCCTCGGTCGCCAAGACCACCGTCGACAGCGGCACCCAGAAGAAGGTCCCCGCCGTCATCGTGACCCCCTTCTCCCTGACCAAGGCCGACGTCGCCAAGTACGTGGGCCAGGAGGGCTTCTTCACCAAGGACGAGATCTGCACCGAGAAGTACAAGGCGCAGTGCGACGCGGCCGGACTGAAGTAGGGGGATGACGCACATGTCCGCTACGCCCGTGCTGGCGTTGCGCGGAATCTCCAAGCGGTTCGGCGCCGTCCAGGCCCTCACCGACGTAGAACTGGAGATCCATGCCGGCGAGGTGGTCGCCCTCGTCGGCGACAACGGCGCCGGAAAGTCCACGCTCGTCAAGACCATCGCCGGAGTCGGTCCCGCCGACGAGGGCGCCATCGAGTGGGAGGGCCGGCCGGTCACCGTCGACCGGCCGCACGCCGCCCAGGAGCTCGGCATCGCGACCGTCTACCAGGACCTCGCGCTCTGCGACAACCTCGACGTCGTCGGCAACCTCTTCCTCGGCCGCGAGATCACCCGCGCCGGGGTGCTCGACGAGGTCGAGATGGAGCGCCGCGCCCGGGAGCTGCTCGCCACCCTCTCCATCCGCATCCCCAGCGTCCGCATCCCCATCGCCTCCCTCTCCGGCGGCCAGCGGCAGACCGTGGCCATCGCCCGGTCGCTGCTGGGCGAGCCCAAGATCGTCATCCTCGACGAGCCCACGGCCGCCCTCGGCGTCGAGCAGACCGCGCAGGTCCTCGACCTCGTCGAGCGGCTGCGCGAGCGCGGCCTGGGAGTGATCCTCATCAGCCACAACATGGCCGACGTCAAGGCCGTCGCCGACCGGGTCGCGGTGCTGCGCCTCGGCCGCAACAACGGCACCTTCGACGTGGCCACGACCACCCAGGAAGAGATCATCTCCGCCATCACCGGAGCCACCGACAACGCCGTGACCCGTCGCCGGGCCCGTCGCGCCGACGGCGCGGGAGAGGAGGGCGGCCGATGACCGCCGACCTCACCAAGGACGCCGGCGCCCCCGAGGAACCCCGCGACACCCCGCCCGCCGCCGGCGACGCCGTCACCGCCGTCGACCCCCGGCTGCTCGTCCGCGAGGAGGGATTCGCCGGTTACTGGAGCGAATTCCGCCGCAAGCTGCGCAGCGGCGAGCTCGGCTCGCTGCCCGTGGTGATCGGACTGGTGGTCATCGCGCTGGTCTTCCAGCTGCGGGACTCCGCCTTCCTCGGTGCCGAGAACCTCTCCAACCTCTTCGTCACCGCCGCCGGCACCGGCCTGATCGCCGTCGGCATCGTCTTCGTCCTGATCCTGGGCGAGATCGACCTGTCGGTGGGCTCCGTCAGCGGCCTGGCCGCCGCCGTCCTCGCCGTGCTCAACGTGGGCCACGGCGTGCCCGAATGGCTCGCCCTGGTCGCGGCGGTGCTCTCCGGCACCCTCATCGGCGCGCTGCACGGCTTCTTCTTCGCCCGCATCGGCGTGCCCGCCTTCGTCGTCACCCTGGCCGGCCTGCTCGGCTGGAACGGGCTGATGCTCCAGGTGCTCGGCTCCAACGGCACCATCAACCTCGACGACTCCGGGCTGGTCGCCGCGCTGACCAACCACTACTTCGCCGACGTCTCCGCCGCCTACGGCCTGGCCACGCTCGCCGTGGTGCTCTTCTTCCTCGCCTCCCTGCGCGACAGCAAACGGCGGGAAGCCGCCGGGGTGCCCAGCCGCCCGCTGAGCGAGGTGGCGTTGCGCACCGTGGCCCTGGCGGTGCCGGCCTTCGTGGTGGCCTGGCTGTTCAACCAGTACAAGGGCCTGCCGCTGGCCGTGGTGATCTTCCTCGGCGTCGTGGTCGCCCTCGACCTGGTGCTGCGCCGCACGTCCTACGGGCGCAAGGTCTTCGCCCTGGGCGGCAGCGTGGAGGCGGCCCGCCGGGCCGGCATCAACGTCGCGGCCGTACGGATCTCGGTCTTCGCGCTCTCGGGCACGATGGCGGCGCTCGGCGGCATGTTCCTGGCCTCCCAGATCAACGCCGCCAACCAGTCCTCCGGCGCCGGCAGCCTGCTCATGAACGCCATCGCCGCGGCCGTCATCGGCGGCACCAGCCTCTTCGGCGGCCGGGGCAAGACCTGGTCGGCGCTGCTGGGCGTGCTCGTGATCCAGTCCATCGCCTCGGGCATGGCGCTGCTGGGCATCGCCTCGGCCGTGCAGTACATGATCACCGGCGCGGTGCTGCTCGCCGCCGTCGTGATCGACTCGGTCTCCCGGCGCACGCAGAAGACCGCCGGCCGCGCCTAGGGTCTGTCCGGCGGGTCTTCGTCGCGCATCCCCGCGCCCCGCAAGGGGCGCGGGGATGCGCCGATCTTGCGGCTGCGGTCGCGTGGGCGCAGGCGCCGGCTCGTCGGCTGCGGGCCGTCGGTGGCCGATCGCGCCCACGCGGCGGCAGCCGCAGATCGACACGGCCCCGCGCCCCTACGGGGCGCCCCGTAGGGGCGCGGGGAACTGCGCGACAAGCCACGATGCGCCCGCGGACGGGGCGCCGTGTCGCGCCCACGCGGCGGCTGCCGTGCCCGTCGCCGGGCGGCTTCGGGCGGTTTGCGCGCCCCCTACGCCGATCGCGTGACATACCTCGCATCACCCGTTCACCGGCACTGCGGGCGGAACATTAGACTCGACGGATCTAGAAGCTTCAGGCTTCTTTTGCAAGCTTCTACAAGCCGACAGCTCGATGAAGGAGGCACGGGTGGCCCTGCTGACCCGCATCAGGGAACCACGCGACCTGGACCGGCTGAGCCCGGAGCAGCTCGACCGGCTGGCCGCGGAGATCCGCTCCTTCCTGGTCGAGGCGGTCTCCAAGACCGGCGGTCACCTCGGTCCCAACCTCGGCGTGGTGGAGCTCACCATCGCCCTGCACCGGGTCTTCGACTCGCCGCGGGACAAGGTCCTCTTCGACACCGGCCACCAGGCGTACGTGCACAAGCTGCTCACCGGCCGCCAGGACTTCTCCAGGCTGCGCAGCAAGGGCGGCCTGTCCGGCTACCCCTCGCGGGCCGAGTCGGCGCACGACGTCATCGAGAACAGCCACGCCTCCACCGTGCTGGGCTGGGCCGACGGCCTGGCCAAGGCCAACCAGGTGCTCGGCCGCAAGGACCACGTCGTCGCCGTCATCGGCGACGGCGCCCTGACCGGCGGCATGGCCTGGGAGGCGCTGAACAACATCGCCGTCGCCAAGGACCGCCCGCTCGTCATCGTCGTCAACGACAACGAGCGCTCCTACGAGCCCACCATCGGCGGCCTCGCCAACCACCTGGCCACCCTGCGCACCACCGACGGCTACGAGCGCTTCCTCGCCCGCGGCAAGGACCTCCTGGAGCGCACCCCCGTCGTCGGCAAGCCCCTCTACGAGACGCTGCACGGCGCCAAGAAGGGCCTGAAGGACTTCATCGCCCCCCAGGGCATGTTCGAGGACCTGGGCCTGAAGTACGTCGGCCCCATCGACGGCCACGACATCCAGGCCCTGGAGTCGGCCCTGCAGCGCGCCAAGCGCTTCAACGGCCCCGTCCTTGTGCACTGCCTCACCCAGAAGGGCCGCGGCTACAAGCACGCCGAGCAGAACGAGGCCGACCGCTTCCACGGCATCGGGGCCATCCACCCCGACACCGGCCTGCCCGTCGCCTCCGGCGGCGCCAGCTGGACCTCGGTCTTCGCGGACGAGATGGTCGAGCTCGGCCGCGAGCGCGCCGACATCGTCGCCATCACCGCCGCCATGATGCAGCCCGTCGGCCTCGGCAAGTTCGCCAAGGCCTTCCCCGACCGCGTCTACGACGTCGGCATCGCCGAGCAGCACGCCGCCACCTCCGCGGCGGGCCTGGCCACCGGCGGCCTGCACCCGGTCTTCGCCGTCTACGCCACCTTCCTCAACCGTGCCTTCGACCAGGTCCTGATGGACGTCGCCCTGCACAACTGCGGCGTCACCTTCGTCCTGGACCGCGCCGGCGTCACCGGCGACGACGGCGCCTCCCACAACGGCATGTGGGACATGTCGATCCTGCAGGTCGTCCCCGGCCTGCGGATCGCCGCCCCGCGCGACGCCGACCAGCTGCGCGCCCAGCTCCGCGAGGCCGTCGAGGTCAAGGACGCCCCCACCGTCGTGCGCTACTCCAAGGGCACCGTCGGCCCGGCCGTCGAGGCCGTCGGCCGCGTCGGCGGCATGGACGTGCTGCGCCGGCCCGCCGAGGACGTCGTGCGCCCGGACGTCCTGCTCGTCTCCGTCGGCGCCCTCGCCCCCATGTGCCTGGAGATCGCCGACCTCCTCGACAAGCAGGGCATCACCACCACCGTCGTCGACCCGCGCTGGGTCAAGCCCGTCGACGAGGCGCTGCCCGGCCTCGCCGCCGAGCACCGCGTCGTCGTCACCGTCGAGGACAACGGCCGCGTCGGCGGCGTCGGCTCGGCGGTCGCCCAGGCCCTGCGCGACGCCGGGGTCGACCTGCCGCTGCGCGACTTCGGCATCCCGCCGCGCTTCCTCGACCACGCCTCCCGCAAGGAGATCATGGCGGAGATCGGGCTCACCGCCCCCGACATCGCCCGCCAGGTCACCGGCCTCGTCGCCACCCTCGACGGCCGCCTGGAGCAGCCCGCCCCCGGCGACACCGACACCGCCGAGGTCGTGCGCGACTGACGTCCCCCCACCGCCGGGCACCCCAGGGCCGGCCGGTACCACCTCGCGTGGTCCGGTCGGCCCTTTCGGCATGGACGGCCCTGCCCTCCATCGGGTGAATCCGCGGCGGCGTGGCCGTGCTCACCCCTTCCGGGCCCGGATCATCGCGGACACTCGCCCAGTTCGGGTGGACGAGCGATGCCGACCAGGTGGAGGTGAGCCGATGAGCGCACAGCACGGTCCGACGGGCGCGCGGGAGGGCCGCGGTGGGTGGGGCCGCAGCGGCCTGTTCCGTACGAAGACGGTGGAACAGTCCATCCAGGACACCGAGGAACCGGAACACACGCTGCGCCGGGACCTGTCGGCCTTCGACCTCACCGTCTTCGGCGTCGGTGTCGTCATCGGCACCGGCATCTTCGTCCTCACCGGCAAGGTCGCCAAGGAGAACGCCGGCCCCTCCGTCGCCGTGGCCTTCGTCGTCGCCGGCGTGGCCTGCGCACTGGCCGCCCTGTGCTACGCCGAGTTCGCCTCCACCGTGCCGGTCGCCGGCTCGGCGTACACCTTCTCCTACGCCTCGCTGGGCGAGCTGCCCGCCTGGATCATCGGCTGGGACCTCATCCTGGAGCTGGCGCTGGGCTGCGCCGTGGTCGCCGTCGGCTGGTCCAGCTACATCCGCTCGCTGCTGGACAACGCCGGCTGGCACCTGCCCCAGGCCCTGACCGGCTCGCACGACGGCGGCTTCGGCTTCGACGTGCTGGCCTGCGTGCTCGTCCTGGCCCTGACCGGCATCCTCGTCGCCGGCATGAAGCTCTCCTCACGCGTGACCGCCGTGGTCGTCGGCGTCAAGGTCACCGTGGTGCTCATCGTCATCATCGCCGGCTCCTTCTACGTCAGCGGGGCCAACTACCACCCGTTCGTCCCGCCCTCGAAGCCCGCCGCCGGCGGCAACGGGCTCGCCGCCCCCCTGATCGAGCTGATCTTCGGGTTCACCCCGTCCGACTTCGGCGTCATGGGCATCTTCGCCGCGGCGGCCGTCGTCTTCTTCGCCTTCATCGGCTTCGACATCGTCGCCACCGCAGCCGAGGAGACCCGCAACCCCCAGCGCGACGTGCCCCGCGGCATCCTCGGCTCGCTCGCCATCTGCACCGTGCTCTACGTGGCCGTCTCCATCGTCGTCACCGGCATGCAGAAGTACAGCGAGCTGTCCACCGACGCCCCGCTCGCCGACGCCTTCAAGGCCGCCGGCGCGCCCTTCTGGGCCGGGCTGATCAGCTTCGGCGCGGCCGTCGGCCTGACCTCCGTGTGCATGATCCTGCTGCTCGGGCAGAGCCGGGTGTTCTTCGCCATGAGCCGCGACGGGCTGCTGCCCCGCTTCTTCTCCACCGTCCACCCGCGCTACGGCACGCCGTACCGCTCCACCGTCCTGCTGGGCGTCGTCGTCGCCGTCGTGGCCGGCTTCACCTCGATCGACGTGCTGGCCGAGCTGGTCAACATCGGCACCCTCTTCGCCTTCGTCGTCGTCGCCCTCGGCGTGATCATCCTGCGCCGCACCCGCCCCGACCTGCCGCGCGCCTTCCGCACCCCGTTCGTGCCCGCCGTCCCCGTGCTGTCCGTCCTGGCCTCGCTGTGGCTCATGCTCAACCTGCCCGCCGAGACCTGGCTGCGGTTCGCCGTGTGGATGGCCCTCGGCGTCGTCGTGTACTTCGCCCACGGCCGGCGCCGCAGCCGGCTGGGCCAGGGCGAGAGCCCGACGGCGCCCACGGTCTGAAACGGTCCCTCCCCGCGCGCGGTACGGCCCTACGCCGGCCGCACCGCGCGCGGGCCGAGCACCTGCGCGCCCTGCGCCCGCACCCGCTCGCGCAGCTCACGGTCCGCCGTGACCACCGCGCAGCGCCGCCCCGGCTCCCGCTGCGCCACCAGCGCCACGATGCGGTCGTCCCCGCTGCCCTCCGCCGCCACCACCCGCACCCCGGGCACGGACGCCACGCCCCGGGCCGCGCCCTCCACCACGAGCACCACCTCCAGCGGGCCCGGCAGCGGCGGATCCGCGACCGGCCCGGGCAGCCCCCCGGCGGCGTACGTCACCAGGCGCTCCCGCAGCCGCTCGGTCGCCCCGCGCCGGTCGCGCCACCAGCCGTCGGGCACCGAACCCACGACATTTGCCGCATCCACGATGAGAAGAGCACGCATGCACACCAGCCTTCCATGGCCCTCGCTGCCCCCAAAACCCCAGCTCAGGACAGTGTTATCGTCAGGGTTCGGCAACATCGCGACGATGAGGGCACCACTGTCCCGAGGAAGGCTGGTCAGCGAGTCATGGCAGTGCGCACGGCCATCACCACCGGCTGGTTGCTGCGGGGCGGGGACGGCCGCCTGACGGCCTACGCCCCGGCCTCCGGCGGGCTCCTGCGCTGGACCCAGAACCGGCCCGGCGGCCCCGAGTGGACCGGCCCCCAGCACCTGGAGGTGCCCGGCCTGGAGCCCCACCTGTCCATAGCCCGCAGCGCCGAGGGCTACGTCTACGTCGCCGGCCTGCGCCGCCGTACGCACGAGGACGGCCGCACCGAGACGGACGTGGTGTACTCCACGCAGTTCCAGTCGGGCCGCGCCATGACGAACTGGCGCACCATCGGCACCCCGTACGGCCGCGACTGGGACAAGGCCGGGCGGATCGGCTTCCCCGTCGCCGCCGCCGACACCACCGGCCTGCACCTGTACTTCCGCAACGCCGGCGGCGGCGTCAGCGGCCGCCGCCAGGACGCCCGCGGCATCTGGGGCCCCTGGCTGGACCTCGCCGGCAGCCGCGTCGCCGACTCCGGCTCCGCCGCCGTCACCGACGACGGGCGCATCGAACTGGCCGTGCCCGGGCCCGACCACGTCCTGCGCTGGCGCCAGGAGGAGCCCGGCACCCAGCCGCAGCGCACCGCGAACACCGCCGTGAAGGCGGTCCCCGGCTCCTTCTCCTCCGCCCCCGCCGGCGAGGGCCGCATCGCCCACTTCTGGCGCAGCGAGGGCGACGGCGTCCTGCACGTCCGCATCGGCGACGACGTCCGCGCCCTGCCCTCCCTGGGCGGCGGCAGCGGCCCGGTGGCGGCCCTCGACGGCGTCCTGGCCCAGCGCGCCGACTCCGGCCGGGTGCAGGTGGCCGCCTACCGGCTCGGCGCCGAGCCGGGCGACGTCTCGTGGAGCGACACCGGAGCCGACTGCGTCGGCGCCCCGGCCCTCGCCCACGACGGCGCCGGCCGCCTGACCCTCGCGGCGATCGCCCCCGACGGCGGCCTGTGCCTCACCCACCGCCGCGGCGAGGACGGCGCGACGTTCGGCGCCTGGGCGCGGGTCTAGGGCGGCCTGTCCGGCCCCCGTAGGGGCGCGGCACGGCTCCCCGTCTGCGGGCGCATCGTGGCTTGTCGCGCAGTTCCCCGCGCCCCTGACGGGGCACTGCACCAGCCCACTGCGCCCCGTAGGGGCCCGGGCGCGGGGCGGGGCCGGGCGGATGAGGCCGGGGTCCCTTCGGGCGCATCCGGGCCGACATCGCAGTGCGGTGCTTTACTTCGCCAACTGGCGACTTGACTATCCCTTTTGTCGTATTTCATATGAAGGGATAGTGCCCCGTGAGAGCAGCAGTCCTGTACGGAACCCTCGGATCCCTCCTCCTCACCGGGCTCACCGGCGTCCCCTCCGCCCCGGCGCACGGCCTCGACGCCGCCGAGGCCCGCGGCGTCGCCCTCGCCGCCAAGCGGGCCGCCGCGCGGGGCGTCGACTTCGACGACTGCCCCGCCGTCGAGGGACTCTCGGCTCCCATCGAGTGCGGCACCGTCACCGTTCCGCTGGACTACGCCCACCCCGACGGCAAACAGATCAACCTCACCGTCAGCCGCTCCCGCGCCCTGGGCGGGGGAGCCCCCCGGCAGGGCGCCATCGTCTTCAACCCCGGCGGCCCGGGCGGCAACGGCATGTTCTACCCGCTGCTCGCCCGCCTGCCCCAGTGGCGCGCCGTCGCCGACGCCTACGACCTCGTCGGCTACGCGCCGCGCGGCGTCGGCCGCTCCGCCCCGCTGACCTGCCTCGGCTCCGCCCGCTCCGGCGCCTCCCTGCAGGCCCCGGAGCACCCCAGCGAGGAGTACAAGAAGCGCCAGATCGCCAAGGCCCGCGCCTACGCCGGCGCCTGCGCCCGGCGCAACGGCTCCGCCCTGCAGCACTTCACCAGCCTCAACAACGCCCGCGACCTCGACGTCCTGCGCGCCGCGCTCGGCCAGAAGAAGCTCACCTACGTCGGGGCCTCCTACGGCACCTACTTCGGCGCCCTGTACGCAGCGATGTTCCCCACGCACGTGCGCCGCATGGTCTTCGACAGCGTCGTCAACCCCGACCCCCGCAAGATCTGGTACGGCAACAACCTCGACCAGTCCCTCGCCTTCGAACGGCGCTTCGGCGACTGGCGCCGCTGGGCCGCCCGCCACGACTCCGTCTACGGGCTCGGCCGCACGGCCGAGGAGGTGCTCGACTCCTACGAGGACGCCGCCGACGACCTCGCCGACCACCCCGCCGGCGGCGTGGTCGGCCCCGCCCAGCTGCAGGCCGTCTTCCTCAAGGCCGGCTACTCCGACAGCTACTGGGCGCGCGACGCCGACGCGCTCTCCGCCTACCTCGACGGCGACGAACGGCCGCTGCTCGCCCTGGCCGGCGGGGCCGCCGGCCACTCCGCGGACAACGAGAACGCCGTCTACACCACCGTCGAGTGCAACGACGCGCCGTGGCCGCACGCGTGGGAGCGCTGGAACCGCGACAACACGCGCGTCGCCGCCCGCGCGCCGTTCGAGACCTGGAGCAACGCCTTCCTGAACCTGCCCTGTGCCTTCTGGCAGGCGCCGCGGCAGCGCCCTCTCGACATCCGCATGCCGCGCGGTTCGGGCCTGCCGCCCACCCTGCTGCTGGCGGCCGAGCGGGACGCGGCGACCCCGTACAAGGGGGCACTGGAGCTGCACAAGCGGCTGGCGGGCTCGGCGCTGGTGACCGAGCGCGGCGCCGGCACGCACGGCATCGGCGGCGGCCCCAACACCTGCGTCAACCGGCACCTGGAGCGCTACCTGCTCACCGGCGAGGTGCCCGCCCACGACGTCACCTGCGCCGGGCGGGCGGAGCCGCACCCGGCATGAAAACCGGCATGAAAACCGGCATGAAAACGGCATAAAAAGCGGCATGAAAAAGGGGCCGCCCCTGTCCCACCTCGGTGGGACAGGGGCGGTGGGCGTTGCGGGTCAGGCCAGGCCGGCGATCAGGTCCGCCACGGCCTTGCGGCGGCCGGTGTAGAAGGGGACCTCCTCGCGCACGTGCATGCGGGCCTCGGAGGCGCGCAGGTGGCGCATCAGGTCCACGATGCGGTACAGGTCGTTCGCCTCGAAGGCCAGGATCCACTCGTAGTCGCCCAGGGAGAACGAGGCGACCGTGTTCGCGCGGACGTCGGGGTAGCCGCGGGCCATCTTGCCGTGGTCGGCCAGCATGCGGCGGCGGTCCTCGTCGGGCAGCAGGTACCAGTCGTACGAGCGCACGAACGGGTAGACGCTGACGTAGTCGCGCGGGGTCTCGTCGGCGAGGAACGCCGGGATGTGCGACTTGTTGAACTCCGCCGGGCGGTGCAGGGCCATGTTCGACCACACCGGCTCCAGCGCCCGGCCCAGCCGCGTGCGGCGGAAGCGGTTGTAGGCGTCCTGGAGGGCGTCGGAGGTCTCCGAGTGCCACCAGATCATCACGTCGGCGTCGGCCCGCAGGCCCGACAGGTCGTAGGTGCCGCGCACCGTGACGTCCTTCTCGGCGAGCTGGGCGAAGAGCTCCTCGACCTCGTCGGCCCAGCCGGCGCGGTCCTGCGGCAGCACGTCGCGCAGCTTGAACACCGACCAGAGGGTGTAGCGGATGACCTCGTTGAGGTCCTTGGCCTTCTTGCCGGCGTTCGGGATCTTCTGCGCGTCAGTCATGGCTCCTATTGTCCCCCCTCGTCCCGCGCGCCCTCGGCCAGGGTCGCCAGAAGCCCGTCCGCGGCGCGGTGCGCGCTGGAGACGCAGGCGGGGATGCCCACGCCGTCGTACACCGCGCCGCACACGGCCAGGCCGGGCAGGCGGCCGGCCTCCTGCCGGATGCGCGCCACGCGCTGCGCATGGCCGACCGGGTACTGCGGCAGCCCCGCGTCCCAGCGGGTCACGCGCGTGTCGACGGGGGCGGCGGCCAGGCCTACCGCGTCGCCGAGGTCCTTCAGCGACATCGCCACCAGCTCGGCGTCCGGGCGCAGCAGGTCCTCCTCGTCGCCGTACCGGCCGATCGAGGTGCGCAGGACGAACAGGTCCGGGCCGGCGTCGGCGTTCCAGCGCCACTTGTTGCTGGAGAACGTGGACGCCTTGATCTTCCGCCCGTCGACCGGCGGCACCAGGAAGCCGCTGCCCTGCAGCAGCCCCTCCACGTCCGAGCGGCGGAAGGCCATGGTGACCAGCGCCATCGAGGCGTACTCGATGCCCGCCAGGCCCTCGACGACGCCGCCCGCCCCCGCGCCGCGGCAGGCGCGGGCCAGGATGCGGGCCGCGTCGGGGGCGGGCGTGGCGACGACGACACCGTCGGCCGCCAGCGTCTCCTCGCCCACCTCGACCAGCCAGCCCTCGCCCCGGCGCGCGACCTCCGTCACGGGGGCGTGCGTGCGGATCTCGCCGCCCAGCGCCCGCACGGCGTCCGCGACGGCCAGCGGCAGCCGGCCGACGCCGCCCTCGACCCCCACGAACACCGGCCCGTCCGGGCGGGGCGCGGCAGCGGCCCTCGCCTGCAGGGCACGGACGGCGGCCGTGAGCGTGCCGTGCGTCCGGGCGGCCTCGAAGAGCTGGGGGACGGCGCTGCGCAGCGAGATGCGGTACGCATCACCGGCGTACACGCCGCCCAGCAGCGGCTCGACCAGCCGGTCCACGACCTCGCGGCCCATGCGCTCGGCCACGTACGCGCCGATCGCCACGTCCTCGCCGAGCTCGGCCGGCGGCAGCTCCTCGTCCCGCGCGACGCGCGCCAGACCCTCGGCGGAGAGCACACCGGAGGCGGCCAGCGCGCCGAGATCGCCGGGCACGCCCATCATGTGCCCCGTCGGCAGTGGCCGCAGCACGCCGCGGCTCCAGATCGCCGCGGTGGCCGACGGCGGCCGCAGGGCGTCGCCCAGACCCACCGCCCGCGCCAGGTCCACCGCCTCCGGGCGGCGCGCCAGCATCGACTCGGCCCCCAGGTCCACGGGCAGGCCCGCGATCTCCCCGGCCAGCAGCTTGCCGCCGAGTCGCCCCGAGGCCTCCAGGACGGTCACGCGCACCCCCCCTTCGAGCAGCCGGTGGGCCGCCGCCAGCCCGGAGATCCCGCCACCGATGACCACCACGTGCCGCGAAGGGATGTGCGCTGCGCTCATGTGCCCACTGTCTCAAACCCCCGGTCGGGGGCCACCGGCACCCCATTGACAGCACTGTGCGCCCCGCGAAGACTCGCGCGCACGAGTCGTCCCACCCGCCCCCACCGTTTACGGAGAACCCATGAACGACCGCATCCGGGATGTGTACATCGTCGACGCCGTCCGCACCCCGGTCGGCAAGTACGGCGGTGCCCTCGCCGGCGTGCGCCCCGACGACCTCGCCGCGCACGTCGTGCGCGCCCTGGTGGAGCGGGCCCCGCAGCTGGACCCGGCGCGGATCGACGACGTGGTCCTCGGCAACGCCAACGGCGCGGGGGAGGAGAACCGCAACGTCGCCCGCATGGCCGTCCTGCTGGCCGGCCTGCCCGTCTGCGTGCCCGGCGCCACCGTCAACCGGCTGTGCGCCTCCGGCATGGAAGCCGTCGTCCAGGCCTACCGGGCCATCGCCCTCGGCGACGCCTCCGTGATGATCGCCGGCGGCCTCGAGTCGATGAGCCGCGCCCCCTGGGTCCTGCCCAAGCCCGAGCGCGGCTTTCCCGCCGGCCACCAGGACCTGTACTCGACCACGCTCGGCTGGCGCATGACCAACCCCGCCATGCCGCCGCGCTGGACCGTCTCCCTCGGCGAGGGCGCCGAACTCGTCGCCGACAAGCACGGCATCACGCGGGAGGAGCAGGACGCCTTCGCCCTGGCCAGCCACCGCAAGGCCGCCCGCGCCTGGCAGGACGGCGCCTTCGACGCCGAGGTCGTCCCGCTGCCCGGGGTGACCGCCACCCGCGACGAATCCATCCGCGACACCACCTCACCCGAGGCGCTCGCCGCCCTCAAGCCCGCCTTCCGCAAGGACGGCGGCACCGTCACCGCCGGCAACTCCTCACCCCTCAACGACGGCGCCGCCGCCCTGCTGCTGTGCGACGAGGAGGGCCTGCGCACCACCGGCCGCGAACCGCTCGCCCGCATTCGCGCCACCGCCGTCACCGGCATCGAGCCCGACCTGTACGGCCTCGGCCCCGTCGAAGCCGTACGCCGGGCCCTGGCCAAGGCCGGCCGCGGCTTCGCCGACCTGACGGACGTCGAACTCAACGAGGCCTTCGCCGCCCAGGCCCTGGGCTGCCTCGCCGAGTGGCCGGAACTCGACCCCCGCCTGGTCAACCCGCACGGCGGCGCCATCGCCCTCGGCCACCCCCTCGGCTGCTCCGGCGCCCGCATCACCGGCACCCTCGCCCACCGCCTCGCCGCCGCCGGTACGGGCACGGGCCTGGCGGCCCTGTGCATCGGGGTGGGGCAGGGGCAGGCGCTGGTCCTGGAACGCTGACCGGGTTGCCCCGGACTTCATCACGTCGAGGTGACGCACCGCCCCGCCGCCCCGCACAACGGCGGGAATCGAACGGGAGGGGCGCCGCGGCGGGGGGTAGGTCAGCCGCATGACAGCGCCCAGTACGTCCCCGGACCACACATCGTCCCGCCCGCCGGGCGGGACGGTGCCGCCCTACACGGGGCTGGCCGCACGCCGGCCGCGCCACGCGGCCGTGGCGATCCCGCTCGACCCCGACGCGGTCGAGCTCGGCCGGCCCGTCTTCGGCAGCGCCGATATCGGGCCGTACGACAGCGACCTGACACGGCAGCACGCCGGCGAGCCGCTGGGGCAGCGCATCACCATCCACGGCCGTGTCACCGACCGCGGCGGCCGGCCCGTGCGCGGGCAGCTCGTCGAGGTGTGGCAGGCCAACGCCGCCGGCCGCTACGCGCATCCCGCCGACCGCAACCCCGCGCCGCTCGACCCCCACTTCACCGGCGCCGGCCGCTGCCTGACCGACGCCGAGGGCCGCTACCGCTTCACCACCGTCCGCCCCGGTCCCTACCCGGTGCCCGGGCCCGGCGACTGGTGGCGCCCGGCCCACGTGCACTTCTCCTTCTTCGGCACGGACTTCACCCAACGCCTGGTCACCCAGATGTACTTCACCGGCGACCCGCTGCTCGGCCAGGACGCGATCCTCGCCGCCGTGCCCGACCCGGCCGCGCGCCGGCGCCTGCTGGCCGTGCCCGACCCGGCCGAGGAGTGCGGCTTCCGCTGGGACGTCGTCCTCGACGGGCCGTACGCCACCTGGCGCGAGGGACAGGGCTGACATGCCGCTGCCGGTCACCCCGGGCCAGACCATCGGCCCGTTCTTCACGCTCGGCCTGTCCGGGGCCGTACCTGCCGGCCGTCCCGGCCCGGTCCTGCTGCACGGGTACGTCTACGACGCGGACGGCGCGCCCGTGCCCGACGCGCTGCTGGAGTTCCGGCAGGCCGCATCCGGCCTGGTCCGGGCGGCCACCGGCCCCGACGGCCACTACGAGGCGCGCATCCGGCCGCCCGAGGATCGGTCCTACGCGGCGGTGTGCCTGTTCGCCCGCGGAATGCCGGGGCACCTGTTCACCCGGGCCTACTTCGGCGGGCCGGACGGCGACGCGCTGCCGGCCGGCCTGCCGGCCGGGCGGCGGAGGACGCTGCTGGCCGTGCGCGAGGCCGCGGACCGGTTCCGCTTCGACGTACGGCTCGGCGGCCCCGCCGAAACGGTCTTCCTCCGGCCGGCGCCCGGCCCGTAACGTGATCGGCACAGGACGAGGGGAGCAGCGATGACGCAGCGGCGGATGGTGGTCGTGGGCGGCGACGCGGCGGGCATGTCCGCCGCGTCCCAGGCCCGCCGGCTCAAGGACCCCGAAGAGCTGACCATCACGGCGTTCGAGCGCGGCCGCTTCTCCTCGTACTCCGCCTGCGGCATCCCGTACTGGACGGGCGGGCTCGTCGACGGGCCCGGCGCCCTGGTCGCCCGCACCCCCGAGGAGCACCGCCGACGCGGCATCGACCTGCGCATGCGCACCGAGGTGACCGAGCTCGACCTGCCCGGACAGCGCGTCCGCGTCCGCGACCTGACCTCCGGTCAGGAGACCTGGCACGGCTACGACGACCTGGTCCTGGCCACCGGCGCACGCCCCCTGCGCCCCCCGCTGGAGGGCATCGACGCGCCCGGGGTGCACGGCGTGCAGACCCTCGACGACGGGCAGGCGCTCCTCGACGGGCTGGACGGGCCGGACGGGGGCCGGGCGGTCGTCATCGGCGCCGGCTACATCGGCGTCGAGATGGCGGAGGCCCTGCTGCGGCGCGGCTACGCGGTCACGGTCGTCGAGAAGGCGTCCCAGCCCATGTCCACGCTCGACCCCGACATGGGTGCGCTCGTGCGCAAGGCGATGTGCGGCATGGGCATCGACGTGGTGACCGACACGGCTGTCACCGGCGTGCACACCGGCCCCGGCGGACGGGTCGCGGCCGTGGCCACCGACGCCGGCGCGTACCCGGCCGACGTGGTCGTCCTCGGCCTCGGCGTCCGCCCCGAGACGTCCCTGGCGGACGCGGCCGGACTGCCGCTGGGGGAGTACGGCGGCCTGTTGACGGACCTCGCGATGCGGGTGCGCGGGCACGAGAACGTCTGGGCCGGCGGCGACTGCGCCGAGGTCCTCGACCTGGTCTCCGGGCGCATGCGGCACATCGCGCTGGGCACGCACGCCAACAAGCACGGACAGGTCATCGGCACCAACGTCGGCGGCGGCTACGCCACGTTCCCGGGCGTGGTCGGCACCGCCGTCAGCAAGGTCTGCGACCTGGAGATCGCCCGCACGGGCCTGCTGGAGACCCAGGCGAGCGCCGCGGGTCTGGCGTTCCACGCCGTGACCGTCGAGTCGACGAGCCGGGCCGGCTACTACCCGGGGGCGGCCCCGATGACGGTGAAAATGCTGGCCGAACGCCGCACGGGCCGCCTGCTGGGCGTCCAGATCGTGGGCCGCGAGGGCGCGGCGAAACGCGTGGACGTGGCGGCGGTGGCACTGACCGCCCGCATGACGGTGGAGCAGATGACGGCGCTGGACCTGGGCTACGCGCCGCCGTTCTCCCCGGTGTGGGACCCGATCCTGGTGGCGGCCCGCAAGGCCGCCGCGGCGGGCTGAGCCCCGTCAGGGGCGCGAGGCGGCGTCGATCTGCGGCTGCCGCCGCGACGGCCCGCAGCCGACAGTCGACGTGGCGCCCCGAAAGGGGCGCGGGGAACTGCGCGACAAGCCACGACGCGCCCGCGGACAGGGTGCGGTGCTTCGCCCGGGCCTGGGGGTGGTGCGTCGACTGCGGGCCGTCGGTGGCCGATCGCGCAGTTCCCCGCGCCCCTTGCGGGGCGCCGTGGATCCGCCGCAGGGGTTAGCGTGCCGCAGCGACGGCCCGCAGCCGACAGTCGACGGGGCGCCCCGCAGGGCTAGCGCGCCGTGCGCTCGTGGACGTACTCGACGAGGTGGGTCAGGGCGTCCGGGTCCGTGGACGGCATGACGCCGTGGCCCAGGTTGAAGACGTGGCCCTCCAGGTCGCGTGCCGCGGCCAGCACCTCGTCCGTCTTGGTCTCGACCGCCGTGCGCGGGGCGAAGAGGACGGTCGGGTCCAGGTTGCCCTGCAGGGCCTTGCCGGGGCCGATGCGGCGGGCGGCCTCGTCCAGAGGGACGCGCCAGTCGACGCCCACGACGTCCGCGCCGGCCTCGCCCATGAGGGCGAGCAGCTCGCCGGTGCCCACGCCGAAGTGGATGCGCGGGACGCCGTAGTCGGCGACGGAGGCGAAGACCTCGGAGGAGGCGGGCATGACGTAGCGGCGGTAGTCGGCGGGGGCCAGGGCGCCGGCCCAGGAGTCGAAGAGCTGGACGGCGCTGGCGCCGGCCTCGATCTGCACGCGCAGGAACGCCGAGGTGATGGCCGCGAGGCGCCCGACGAGGTCGGCCCACAGCTGCGGGTCGCCGTACATCATGGCCTTGGTGCGCTCGTACGTGCGCGAGGGGCCGCCCTCGATGAGGTAGCTGGCGAGGGTGAAGGGCGCGCCGGCGAAGCCGATGAGGGGGGTGGCGCCGAGCTCGGCGGTGAGCATGCCGATGGCCTCGGTGACGTACGACACGTCGCCGGGCTCCAGCGGCCGCAGGCGTTCGAGGTCGGCGCGGGTGCGCACCGGGTCGGCCACGACGGGGCCGACGCCGGGCTTGATGTCGAGGTCGATGCCGATGGCCTTCAGCGGCACCACGATGTCGCTGAAGAAGATCGCCGCGTCGACGCCGTGCCGGCGCACCGGCTGCAGGGTGATCTCGGTGACCAGCTCCGGGCGCATGCACGACTCCAGCATCGGCACGCCCTCGCGGACCTTGCGGTACTCCGGGAGCGAGCGGCCGGCCTGGCGCATGAACCACACCGGCGTGTGCGGCACCGGCTCGCGCCGGCACGCCCGCAGGAAGGCCGAGTCGTGGGCCGCTTCGTGTGCCGCGGTGCGGCCGGTCTGCTGGTGGCTGCGCTCACTCATGCCCCAAATCTTCGCACGGGCCGAACGAGTGACCCGCCCGTGTGGGTGTCCTACCCGGAACCGCGCGTCCTTCCGCCTAGTCTTCCGGGCATGGCTGCGGCGCAGGGACACCTCTCGGACGGTCCGGACGACGCGGATGGGGAGGGCACCCCGTCCGTCTTCCGGCAGGCTGTCGCCGGGCTGCAAGCAGTACGCCTGCGGCCCGAGATCGAGCTGGACGCGACACCGCCGCCCCAGCGGCTCGCCCCGTATTCGTACGCGCTGGAGGCGGCGGTCGTCGTGGACGACGAGGAACTGGCGGACGGGCGGCTGATCCTGCTGCACGACCCCGCCGGGCACGAGGCGTGGGGCGGCACCTTCCGCCTGGTGACGCTGGTGCACGCGGAGCTGGAACCGGAGATGGCGGCCGATCCGCTGCTGCCGGAGGTGTGCTGGTCGTGGCTCACCGGCGCCCTGGAGGCGCGCCGGGTGCCGTACGTGGCGCCCAGCGGCACGGTCACGCGCGCCGGCTCGCACTACTTCGGGGGTCTGCGCGAGCGGGAGCCGTCCACGCGCATCGAAATCCGGGCCTCGTGGTCGCCGGCGCCCTCGCCGGCCACGCGGCCGGGCGGCCAGGCCGGGGCGCGGGGTGCGGAGCCGGTGGCGCCGGACACCGGGGCGCACCTGGCGGCGTGGTGCGACCTGCTGTGCCAGATCGCGGGGCTGCCGCCGGGCGGCGGCCCGGAGGCGGGCATCGTCACGCTGCCGCAGCGCCGGGGGCCGCACCCCCGCTGAGCGCCCCCCACCCGTCCCTTCCGACCCGCCGGTCGCGCCCGCGACCGGCGGGTTTCGGTCATACGGGTGACGAACACGATCGGGCAATCGTCTGAATTGCCCGAATTGTTACTCACCAATTCGTGATCATTCCCTAAAGCCGGCCGGTTCGGTTGCCGAAGCACCTTGTGACCCTTCCGATACGGAACGCCCCGGCTTATCCCCAAGTCGGCACCCGTCCCCACCACTCCCCCCACCTGGAGGCCTGGTGTCCGTTCTCCTCGAGCAACCCGCTAGCCTCGCCTACCGCCCGAACAAACCGACGGCCATGGTCGTCGTCGCAGACCCCCGGGTCCGCTCCACGGTCACCCGTCACCTGTGGGCGCTGGGCGTGCGCGACGTGATCGAGGCGTCGTCGATCGCGGAGGCCCGGCCGCGCATCGGCAGTCCACGCGACATCTGCGTCGCCGACGTCCACCTTCCCGACGGCTCCGGCCTGACCCTGCTCTCCGAGACCCGCGCCGCGGGCTGGCCCAACGGGCTCGCCCTGTCCGCCGCCGACGACATCGGCGCCGTACGCAACGCCCTCGCCGGCGGCGTCAAGGGCTACGTCGTCACCGGCACCCGCACCAACCTCGGCGTGCCCGGCCGCCCCGGCGCCGCCCCGATCGGCTCCGCCGCCGCGCGGATGCAGCGCCGCCCCCCGGGCGCCCCCGGGCACCCCGGCGGCTACCGCGAGCTCTCCGGACGCGAGGTGGAGGTGTTGCGGCTGGTTGCGGAGGGCCAGTCCAACAAGGCCATCGGCGTCTCCATGGGCCTGTCGGCGCTCACCGTCAAGAGCCACCTCGCCCGCATCGCCCGCAAGCTCGGCACCGGCGATCGGGCCGGCATGGTCGCCGTCGCCCTGCGCACGGGCATCATCCACTGAGTCCACTGAGTCCACTGAGCCCGCTGGGTTCACTGAGTCCGCTGGGTTCACTGAGTCCACCGGGCCCGCTGAGTCCGCTGAGCCCGCCGAGTCCCCTGAGTCCGCCGGGCCCGCAGAGCCCGCGCACAGCGGGTACCCGGGGTGCGCACAGCGCGCCACGAGACGGCCGCGCCCGTCGCCGGAACGTTCCGGCGACGGGCGCTTGCCATGCACAGATACCCTTGACCAGTGACCGACGCCCAAGAGACCGCAGCAGACACGACACTGCGAACCACCGGGGGCGGCCCCCCGGACGACGTCGAACCGGCGCCGATCCCCCTGCTGGAGCCGCGCGAGGGCATCCCCCCGGTGGTCGCCGACGCCGACGCCCTGGCCGGGGTGGTCGCGGCCTTCGCCGCGGGCACCGGCCCCGTGGCCGTCGACGCCGAACGCGCCTCCGGCTACCGCTACGGCCAGCGCGCCTACCTCGTCCAGCTGCGCCGCGAAGGCGCCGGCACGGCCCTGATCGACCCCGTCGGCTGCCCCGACCTCTCCGCCCTCGGCGAGGCCGTCGGCGACGCCGAGTGGGTGCTGCACGCCGCCACCCAGGACCTGCCGTGCCTGCGCGAGATAGGGATGACGCCGGCCCGGCTCTTCGACACCGAGCTCGCCGGCCGGCTCGCCGGTTTCGCCCGCGTCGGCCTCGGCGCCATGGTCGAGAACGTCCTCGGCTACGCCCTGGAGAAGGGCCACTCCGCCGTCGACTGGTCCACCCGCCCGCTGCCCGAACCGTGGCTGCGCTACGCCGCCCTCGACGTCGAGCTCCTGGTCGACCTGCGCGACGCGCTGGAGGCGGAGCTCGACCGTCAGGGCAAGCTGGAGTGGGCCCGCCAGGAGTTCGACGCCATCGCCTCGGCGCCGCCGGCCCCGCCCCGCAAGGACCCCTGGCGCCGTACCTCCGGCATGCACAAGGTGCGCCGGCGCCGGCAGATGGCCGTCGTGCGCGAGCTGTGGACCGTACGCGACCGGATCGCCCAGCGGCGCGACGTCTCCCCGGGCAAGGTGCTCGGCGACGCGGCCATCGTCGAGGCCGCCCTCGCCCTGCCGGCCACCGTGCAGGCGCTGTCGGCGCTGCCCGGCTTCGGGCACCGCACCAGCCGCAAGCAGCTGGAGCAGTGGATGGCGGCCGTCGAGCGGGCCCGCGCCCTGCCGGAAGCGGAGCTTCCGCAGCCGGGCCAGCCGCTGACCGGGCCGCCCCCGCCGCGCGCCTGGGCCGACAAGGACCCGGCCGCCGCGGCCCGCCTCGCCGCCGCCCGCACGGCGGTCTCCGAGCTGGCGGAACGGCTGTCCATGCCGCAGGAGAACCTGATCACACCGGACACGGTGCGCAGACTGTGCTGGGAGCCGCCGCGGGCGGTGACGGCGGAGGCCGTGGCGGAGATCCTCGTCGGGTACGGGGCGCGGCCGTGGCAGGTCGAGCAGGTGACCCCGGTCCTGGTGAAGGCGCTGGCGACGCGCTGAGCGCGCGGGGCACGGAACGCTTCCACGAACGCCGGACGGGCTGCACTGCAGCCCGTCCGGCGTTCGCGTTGCGGGCACCGCCCCCCGCCTCGTGGAATGTGACCTTCGACGCCCCGCCAGGGGGGCTGTGCAGTGTGGTTACCCGCAAGTAGCATGACGGTGTCAGCCCGCACCGCGGCGGAGCCGTATCGGCATGCCCGCGCGCAGCGATCCACCTGGAGGAGAGCCAACGTGCCTCGTACCGCTAGGGACGTCGTCTTCGTCGACGGCGTCCGCACCCCGTTCGGCAAGGCGGGCCCGAAGGGCATCTACCACGAGACCCGCGCCGACGACCTGGTCGTCAAGTGCATCCGGGAACTGCTGCGCCGCAACCCGGACCTGGACCCGGCCCGCATCGACGAGGTCGCAATCGCCGCGACCACGCAGATCGGCGACCAGGGGCTGACCCTGGGCCGCACCGCCGGCATCCTCGCGGGCCTGCCGCAGTCCGTGCCGGGCTACTCCATCGACCGCATGTGCGCCGGTGCGATGACCGCCGTGACGAGCGTGTCGGGCGGCGTGGCCCTCGGCGCGTACGACATCGCCCTCGCCGGCGGTGTCGAGCACATGGGCCGCCACCCCATGGGCGAGGGCGTCGACCCCAACCCGCGCTTCGTCTCCGAGAAGCTGGTGGACGAGTCCGCCCTGTTCATGGGCATGACCGCGGAGAACCTGCACGACCGCCTCCCGCACATCACCAAGCAGCGCGCCGACGCCTACGCGGTGCGCAGCCAGGAGAAGGCCGCGAAGGCGTACGCCGACGGCAAGATCCAGGCCGACCTGGTGCCGATCTCCGTCCGCCGCACGTCCCCCGAGGGCGGCGAGACGGGCTGGGGCCTGGCCACGGCCGACGAGCCGATGCGCCCGGGCACCACGCTGGAGAACCTGGCGAACCTCAAGACCCCCTTCCGTCCGCACGGCCGGGTCACCGCGGGCAACGCGGCCGGTCTCAACGACGGTGCCACCGCCTCCCTGATCGCCGCCGAGGACGTGGCGCGCGAGCTGGGCCTGCCGGTGAAGATGCGTCTGGTCTCCTACGCCTTCGCCGGCGTGGAGCCGGAGGTCATGGGCATCGGCCCGGTGCCGGCCACCGAGAAGGCGCTGGCCAAGGCCGGCCTGACGATCGACGACATCGGTCTCTTCGAGATCAACGAGGCGTTCGCCGTCCAGGTCCTGTCGCTGCTGGACCACTACGGCATCGCCGACGACGACCCGCGCGTCAACCAGTACGGCGGCGCCATCGCCTTCGGCCACCCGCTGGCCTCCTCCGGCGTCCGGCTGATGACGCAGCTGGCCCGCCAGTTCGAGGACCAGCCGCACGTCCGCTACGGCATCACGTCCATGTGCGTGGGCTTCGGCATGGGCGGAACGGTCATCTGGGAGAACCCGCACTTCGACGGAGGCAACAAGTGAGCACCACCGCTGAGCTTCTGAAGGGCGCGGCCGAGCTGTTCCCCGACGAGGTCGTCACCCAGGCGCACGTGCGCCACCTCGACCTCCCCGGCGCCGGGCGCTTCGCGCTCATCACGCTGGACAACGGCCTGGACCACACCAAGCCGACCACCTTCGGCCCGCAGTCCCTCGCCAACCTCAACGTCGCGATCGACCAGGTCGAGGCGGAGGCCGCGGCCGGCGACATCGTCGGCGTCGGCATCACCGGCAAGCCGTTCATCTTCGCCGTCGGCGCCGACCTCAAGGGCGTCGAGCTGCTGAAGAAGCACGAGGAGGCCCTGGCCATCGGCAAGGGCGGCCACGACGTCTTCAAGCGTCTGTCCTCGCTGGCCGTCCCGACCTTCGCGTACTACAACGGTGCGGCGATGGGCGGCGGCGTCGAGGTCGGCCTGCACTGCACCTACCGCACCGTCTCCAAGGCGATCCCCGCCTTCTCCCTGCCCGAGGTCTTCCTGGGCCTCGTCCCCGGCTGGGGCGGCTGCACCCTGCTGCCGAACATCATCGGCGCGGACCGCGCGGTCTCGGTCATCATCGAGAACGCGCTCAACCAGAACCGTCAGCTCAAGGGCAAGCAGGTCTTCGAGCTCGGCATCGCCGACGCGCTCTTCGAGGGCGCGGACTTCCTGGAGCAGTCGCTGCTGTGGACGGCCTCCGTCCTCACGGGCGAGACCGAGGTCGTGCGGGCCGAGGTCGACCGCGGCGAGGCCTGGGACCGGGCCGTCGAGCGCGGCCGCGCCTTCGCCGACTCCAAGGTGCACGGCGCGGCCCCGGCCGCCTACCGCGCCCTCGACATCATCGCCGCCGCCAAGAACGGCGACCTGCGCCAGGGCTTCGACGCCGAGGACCAGGCCCTCGCGGACCTGATCATGGGCGGCGAGCTGCGCAGCGGCATCTACGCCTTCAACCTGGTGCAGAAGCGCGGCAAGCGCCCCGCCGGTGCCCCGGACAAGTCGCTGGCCCGCCCGGTCAACAAGGTCGGTGTCGTCGGCGCCGGTCTGATGGCCTCGCAGCTGGCGCTGCTGTTCGCCCGCCGCCTGGAGGTGCCGGTCGTGCTGACCGACATCGACCAGGAGCGCGTGGACAAGGGCGTCGCCTACGTCCACGGCGAGATCGACAAGCTGCTGCTCAAGGGCCGCATCAACCAGGACAAGGCCAACCGCCTCAAGGCCGCGGTGACCGGCTCCCTGGACAAGGCCGCCGCCTTCGGCGACGCCGACTTCGTCATCGAGGCCGTCTTCGAGGAGATGGGCGTCAAGCAGCAGGTGTTCGCGGAGGTCGAGGCGGTGGTCCCCGAGACCGCGATCCTCGCCACCAACACCTCCTCGCTGTCGGTGTCGGAGATGGCCTCCAAGCTCAAGCACCCCGAGCGGGTCGTGGGCTTCCACTTCTTCAACCCCGTCGCGATCCTGCCGCTGCTGGAGATCGTCCGCGGCGAGCGGACCGACGACGCCGCGCTGGCCACCGCCTTTGGCGTGGCCAAGAAGCTGAAGAAGACCGCGGTGCTGGTCAAGGACGCCCCGGCGTTCGTGGTCAACCGCATCCTGGTCCGCTTCATGGGCGAGATCCAGAACGTCATCGACGAGGGCACCCCGGTCGCGGTGGCCGAGAAGGCCGTCGAGCCGCTCGGCCTGCCGATGTCGCCGCTGGTGCTGCTGGAGCTGGTCGGCCCGGCGATCGGCCTGCACGTCTCCGAGACGCTGGCCGGCGCGTTCCCCGACCGCTTCAAGGTCTCCCCGAACCTCGCGGCCGTGGTCAAGGCCGGCAAGCGCGGCTTCTACGTCTACGACTCCGGCAAGCCGGAGCTGGACCCGGAGGTCGCGGCGCTGCTGCAGCAGGGCGACGTCGTCCTGACCGAGGAGCAGGTGCGCGACCGCGTCCTGGACGCGGTCGCCGAGGAGATCGGCCTGATGCTGCAGGAGGGCGTCGTCGCCGAGGCGCAGGACATCGACCTGTGCCTGATCACCGGCGCCGGCTGGCCCTTCCACCTGGGTGGCGTCACGCCGTACCTGGACCGCGAGGGCGTCTCCGAGCGCGTGAACGGCAAGCGCTTCCTGCCGCAGGGCGTGGCGAGCGTCCCGGCGTAGCCGAAGTGGTACCCGGACGGGGCCCGGTCGCGCGGCGACCGGGCCCCGTCCCGTACCGGAACACTGGCGAGGCCCCGCGGTCGGGGGGACACCGCGGGGCCTCACCGCGTTCAACGGGTGGGCGAATGGGTTGGTTCCCGCACTTCTGCGGCAGTATGGCGGGTGGGGGTGATGGGCGTGCGAGAGCGGCCGGAAGCGAAGCGCAGCGCCAACGGGAGGGTCTTCGACCCGGACAGGCTCTTCCTGCCACCCGACGACGACCTCGCCCCGAACCGGCCGGGCGAGACGCTGCGCGCCCGGCTGGACGCCTCGCGCCGGGGCCGGCTCTCCCTGGCCCTGGCCCGGCTGCTGGGGCGGCGGCCGGTGGAGGACTCCTGGCGCCGGTCGCTGGCCGCCGAAGTGCGGGTCGGGGCGCAGCTGGAGGGGCTCACCCCGGGCGGCTGGGAGGTCGTGCACTCCATCGTGCTGCCCGGGGACGCCGTCATCCCGCACCTGCTCATCGGCCCCGGCGGCGTCTTCTGCGTCCAGACCGAGCCCGTGCCGGCGGCGCGCGTCGAGGTGGGCGAGGACGAGGTGCGGGTGGGGCGCGAGCGGCAGCCGCGCCCGTGCGTACGGCGGGCCCGGCGCGGCGCGCAGCGCTGCGCCCCGGTGCTCTCGCGCTGCTGCGGCTACCCGGTGCCGGTGCGGGCCGTGCTGGTGCTGGCCGGGGCGGCCGAGGCGCGGGTGGCGCCGGCGCTGCGGGACGTCCGGGTGCTGCGCGAGGACGAGGTGGCGGCCGGCCTCGGAACCCTGGGCGGGGTGCTGCGCCCGGACCGGGTGGACCGTATCCACACGGTGGCGCGCAACCGCCGGGTGTGGTTCGCCGCCTGAAGGGGTGGAGCCCGCATATTCCGCTTGTGGCAGACTCGGCCCGAAATCGAGTAAGAGATCCAGCGATGGATGTTCGGGCGAGGGCAGGTTCAACCGGTGGTGGCAGAA
Organism: Streptomyces sp. PKA51; assembly: GCF_057552455.1. Classification (NCBI taxonomy): domain Bacteria; kingdom Bacillati; phylum Actinomycetota; class Actinomycetes; order Kitasatosporales; family Streptomycetaceae; genus Streptomyces; species Streptomyces sp. PKA51. The sequence goes on along the minus strand of NZ_BAAJPZ010000010.1, from coordinate 47,754 downwards.
CAGGGCAGGGCGCACGGCCGCAACCACTCCGGCTCGCGCGGCCGGCGCGCCCGGCCCCGTACGGACCCGCCCGCGCTGCAGTGGCTGAAACGGTTCGCCGCGCTGCGCTTCTGGAAGCGCCTGAAGCCCGCCTACCCCCGCCCGGGGAAGAAGGGCTTCCGCCGCTGGGTGCCGTCGTGGCGTCAGACGCTGGGGCTCCTCGGATCCTTCGCCGGCACCGCGGTGATCCTCTTCGGCATCCTGTACGCGACCACGGACATACCCGAGGACCTCAACGCCTTCGCCACCCAGCAGGACAACGTCTACTACTGGGCCGACGGCACCGAGATGGCCCGCACCGGTCCCGTCGACCGCCAGGACACCGCCCTGGAGAAGATCCCGGAGAAGGTCCGCTGGGCCGCCCTCGCCGCGGAGAACGAGACGTTCTACTCCGACGACGGCGTCTCCGTCAGCGGCATGACCCGCGCCGCCACCCGCATGCTCACCGGCGGCGACACCCAGGGCGGCTCCACCATCACCCAGCAGTACGTCAAGAACGCCTACCTCAACCAGCGGCAGACGCTCACCCGCAAGCTCACCGAGATGATCATCGCGATCAAGCTCGACGACAAGGTGAGCAAGAACGACATCCTGCAGGGCTACCTCAACACCAGCTGGTACGGGCGCGGCAGCTACGGCATCCAGCGCGCCGCCCACGCCTACTACGGCAAGGACGTCTCCCAGCTCAACCCCAGCGAGGGCGCCTTCCTCGCCTCCCTCCTCAAGGGAGCCGCCCTGTACGACCCGGCCATGGGCCCGAAGAACCACGAGCGCGCCGTCGAGCGCTGGAAGTGGATCCTCGACCGCATGGTCGCCATCGGCAAGCTCTCGCCCGCCGAGCGCGCCGGCTACACCACCTTCCCCGAGCCCAAGGCGCCGCCCAGGCCGGAGGGGCTCACCGGCCAGGTCGGCTACCTCGTCGACACCGCCCGCGCCTACGTCAGCGCCCACAGCGACGTCTCCGACGCCGAATTCGACCTCGGCGGCTACCAGATCCGCACCACCTTCGAGAAGCCCAAGGTCGAGGCGCTGGACAAGGCGGTGGCCGCGGTGCGCGAGAAGCTCGACCCCGCCAACCGCGAGACCGACCGCGACGTCCGCATCGGCGCCGCCTCCGTCACCACCGACGGGCGCATCGTCGCCCTCCAGGGCGGCCCGGACTACCTCAAGCAGGGCTTCAACGACGCCAACTCCACCGTCGTCCCGGCCGGCACCGCCTTCGCCCCCTTCGTCTACGCCTCCGCCCTCACCAACGGCATCCAGCGGGAACGCGGCGCCACCCGCACGCCCGTGACCCCCGCCAGCGTCTACGACGGCAACGACAAGATCGCCGTGCGCACGCCCGAGGGCCCCTACTGGGACCGCTCCGGCAAGATCGTCAAGGCGCGCAACGACGACGGCAAGTCGTGGGGGAAGATCTCCCTGAAGGAAGCGGTCGCCCAGTCGGTGAACTCCCCGATCATGCAGCTCGGCATGGACGTGGGACTCGACCGCGTCAGCCGCACCGCCGTCCAGGCCGGACTGCTCCCCGAGAGCCTCGGCCCCCAGGTGCCCGCCTTCTCCCTGGGCACCACCCGGCCCAGCGCCATCCGCATGGCCAGTGCCTACGCCACGTTCGCCGGCAAGGGGATGCACACCGAGCCGTACTCCGTCTCCGCCCTCAGCCGCAACGGCGACCCGGTGCCCGTGGAGAAGCCGGCCGCCCGCCGCGCCCTGACCGCGAGCGCCGCCGGCGCCGTGGACGACGCCCTGCACGAGTCCGTCCAGCGCGGCAGCGCGGTCGCCGCCAAGGCCGCAGGTCCCGGGGCGGCCGGCAAGAGCGGCACCGGCCCGGACAACAAGTCGGCCTGGTTCGCCGGCTACCGCGGCACCGTCGCCACCGCCGTCTCCCTCTCCCGCATCGACCCCAAGAGCCAGGAACTGCTGCCGCTGGACGGGCTGGGCGGCGTCAAGGCCGCCCAGGGCAGCCCGTACCCGCTGCAGATCTGGACGGCCTACATGGGCAAGCCGTAGGGCTTGCCGGGATGGCCCGCCCGGGTGCCGGCTACTTCAGGAACGTCTTCCAGTCCGGCGCCTGCGCCGGGTCCAGGGTGCGCAGCTTCGCCAGTACCTTCGGGTCCTGGGCGTCCATCCAGTCGGCGACCTGCCGGAAGGACACGCAGCGCACCCCGTCCCGCCTGCACACCGACTTCATGACGTCCTCCACGGCCTTCATGTAGATGCCGTCGTTCCAGTCCTCGAAGTGGTTGCCGATGAACAGGGGCGCCCGGCTGCCGTTGTAGACGCGCTCGAAACCGTTGAGGTAGCCGTCCCGCGTCAGCTTCCGCCACTCCTCGTACTTCGCCGGATCGCCCTTGGTGTTGTCACCGGACTGGTTGAAGAGGAAGTTGAAGTCCATGGACAGGACCTGCTTGTCGCTCTTGGGGTACGGCAGCAGCTGCAGCGGGAAGTTCCACATGCCGTCGACCTTCGACGGCCACAGCTGGAAGTCGCCGGGCGAGCTCGCGTCGTACCGCCAGCCGAATTCCTTGGCCGCCGTCAGCAGGTTCTTCTGCCCCTCCAGACACGGCGCGCGGCCGCCCACCAGCTCCTTCTTGTAGTCGAAGGGCAGCGGGGGCAGATCCTTGTAGCCGGTGTTCGTCTTCCAGTTCTCCACGAACGCGTACGACTGCTCGATCTCGCTCTTCCACTCCTGCGGGCTCCAGTCCCCGCCGCCCTTGGCGCCGCAGAAGTGCCCGTTGAAGTGGGTGCCTATCTCGTTGCCGGCGAGCCAGGCCGTGCGCAGCTGCCCCAGGGTGTCCTTGATGTGCTCGTCGGTCGCGTACGATATCGCCGCCTCGCCGGGCTTGTGCTGCGGCGGCTTGTACAGCGTCGCCTTCGACTTCGGCAGCAGGTACATGCCGGTCAGGAAGAACGTCATCTGCGCGTTGTTCGCCTTGGCGACCTGGCTGAAGTGCGAGAACAGGTGGTCGTCGCCCTCCAGCGCGCCGTCCCACGAGAACACCACGAACTGCGGCGGCTTCTCGCCGGGCTTGAGCTTCTCCGGCTTGGGCACGTTCGGCTGCGGACCGGTGTAGGACGTCGACCCGTCACCGAGGACGTGGACCTTGCCGTCCCAGACCTCCTCCGGCTTCTTGCCCCCGTTGACCTCGCTGTTCGCCCCGGCCTGCGCGGAGGCCGACGCCCCCGCGGCCCGTGCACCGTCCCCGTCGCCGTCACCGCGCATCAGGCCGACCACCAGGGCCGTCACGACGCACAGGGAGCCCAGAGCCGTCGGAACGTAGACAGACCTCTTCACAACTTCGCACTCCCTGGCGACGGTACAGGTGTTCAGGCCGCCAGTATCACAGGCCGGTCCGACAACCCCGCAGGGAAGGGTGCTCCGCGACCACGTGATCAGCCGGAACCGGGACCGGGACCGGAATCGGGACCGGAATCGCCGGACGCTTCCTTCGCGGCACGGCGGTACTCGGCGTTGATGCGCCGAGCCTCCTCGAGGGGCGCCGCCCCTGTTGTCCCGGCTGCGGGCGGCGAGGAGACGGAACGACGGCAGGGGCCCTGCCGACGCGCGTCGGCAGGGCCCCTGCCGGGTCCCCGATGGCGGTTTCCGCCCGCTCACGCCTCCGGTGGGACGATGCCCCCGAACAGCGTCGACGCGGTTTCGAGCGGAGTGGGCACACTCGCCGGGGCGGCCTCGGGGTGTTCGTGGCAGGTGAAGCCGAGACGGGTCATGGCCCGGACGACTTCGCCGCTGGTGAAGTCGCGGCGGTCCTGCCGGGTGATGACCTGGCCCACTTGCTTGACCGGGTAGCGGCGGCGGCCGATGGTCACGGACTCACCCGTGACGATCTCGGGCGTGACCCCCTTCATCGAGGCCATCACCCCGCTCCTGGTCAGATCGAACGGGTACCGGGCGATGACACAGCGCATGATGCCTCACAGGGGAAGAAGGACGGCGGGCCGACCTGGCGAGAGGGGCGGTCCGGCGAGGGGTCGGCCGGCGATTTCCGCGGCCTGCGGAACGGAGTGGACCGCAGAAGCGGCCATGTGTTCGGGATGTGCGGGCACGCTTTATTCGGGGACCTTTCCTCGGCGAGGCACGCAGCAAGGAATTCCCGCAGCGGATGAGCGGCGCAGAGAATTTCGAGAGACGAGCCGGATGCGAAGTGGGCCGAGTCGGGCCGCCGGGGAATGCGTCACCGGTCGCCGGAGGCGGTGGAGTCTTTCCGCCGAACGCCCCGAAAAGCAGCGAGCCGGGGCCCGCACCCCAGAGGTGCGGGCCCCGGCCGTGGAGTATGCGTCGCCGCCGGTGTCAGGCGATGACGATGTTCTCGGCCGTCGGACCCTTCTGGCCCTGCGCGATGTCGAACGACACCTTCTGGCCCTCCAGCAGCTCGCGGAAGCCCTGGGCAGCGATGTTCGAGTAGTGGGCGAAGACGTCGGCGCCGCCGCCGTCCTGCTCGATGAAGCCGAAGCCCTTTTCCGCGTTGAACCACTTCACGGTGCCGGTTGCCATGTCATTTCTCCTTGGGAGACGGTGTCAGGAATTCACCCTGTGTGAATTCCGTGTCGCCGTGATGATCACCCCGTCGGAAATGAACCTTCTGGCAACCACACCTGCAACTGCATCGACAGTAGCATGGTGAGACCGGCCGTGCAGGGTAAATAATTCCGCTCCGGTCGGCGGTCGAGAAATATTCGCCGGGCCCCACACCTATTTCTCATGTCGCGGGAACAGATATTGGCCCCCGTCGGCGCGGCCTTTTCCTCCGGACGCCACGCCCGAGGGCGTACGCACCGCGATGGCCCGAGCGGTCCGCGCCGGCAACATCACCCAGGCGGCACGGCTCCTGGATGCCACCGTCGAGCCTGCCCGTCCCGGGACCGGCGGGCAGGCCGCGTCCTGATGCGAGGAGACGGCCGTTCGCCGCCGGGGCCCCACTCGTGGACTCACTCTCCCGGGTGTACGCACTGGAGAAGTCCGTTCGTCACCCTTGCAGGAAATCTGTCGTGGCAACCGTAGACATTCGCCTGCCGTGGGGCTACCGTTTTTGGTGTACCCAAGAAGTCAACGTGGGCACGGCAGAGACGAACTGCCGTGCGAGCAAGTCCAACCAGTGGAACAACCGCGCAACCGAAAGTAAGGAGCGAGCAGGCGCCATCAGGATCGCCCGGGCGAGGAAAGGTGTCCGCCCGGGTACCGCAGGCCCACGATTGGAAGGTGGTCCCCGGTCACGTATCCGCGATCCCCGCAGCCCCGCCCTCCCAGGCGGCCCCTGCGGACGAAGAAGGCCGGCCCAGCAGGCCGGTAGATGGTGTTGAAAGCTCGGGGCCCGGGTGCCGTACGGCACCCGGGCCCCCCGACGCGTCCCGCGGAAGAAGAGGTCTATGCCCCCTCGCAGTACCCGCCCCGCCGACAACCTCGACGACGACGACTATCCCGCCTACACCATGGGCCGGGCCGCCGACATGCTCGGCACCACCCCCGCCTTCCTCCGCGCCCTCGGCGAACACCGCCTGATCACCCCGCTGCGCTCCGAAGGCGGCCACCGCCGCTACTCCCGCTACCAGCTGCGCATCGCCGCCCGGGCCCGCGAACTCGTCGACCGGGGCACCCCGATCGAGGCCGCCTGCCGCATCGTCATCCTCGAAGACCAACTCGAGGAAGCCCAGCGCATCAACGAGCAGCTGCGCGCCCAACGCACCGAGCCGCAGCCGAAGAGCGCCCCCTGAGTAACGCCGCCGACGGTGCGGGCTCCCGGCTACGGGCGCCGTAGGCGCGGGAGCGGGCAGGAGCGCTCGCCGCCTTCGACGGCGACGGTCGGCCCGGGCGCGATCTCCGTGAAACCCGCGTCGTGCACCACCGGCAGCCCGCTCGTCATCAGCTCCGCCCACCGGGCCGCATCCGCCGTGCGCACCGACAGCGCGAAGCCGTCCGCGCGCCACGCGGCGCGCGCCGTGTCGTCCAGCGCCCACCACGCCAGCTGTGCACCGTGCCCCGCCTGGGCCATCGCCTTGCCCGCCGACATCTCCAGCGCCGGGTTCAGCCACAGCACCGGGCGCTGCGGGTCCGCCGGGGGCACCGGGTCCGCATCCTCCAGCTCCGTGCCCGAGACCTGCAGCTTGACGAGCTCCTTGGGCCAGCCGTCCAGCGGCACCGGCGGGAAGACCCGCACCTCGGTCGCCTCGCCGTGCACCGTGATGCCCGGCAGCGCCGACGCCTTGCGCCACTCCGCCCCGCGCGCCCGCCGCACCACCTTGCGGATCCGGGCGTCCTGCCAGTCGCGCACGGCCTGCGCCCACACCCCGTCGGGCTCGGCCGCCCGCTCGTCCGCCAGCAGCACCAGCACGGCCCGCGCCGCGGTCTGCAACGCGTCGGTACGGGCCGGGGGAGCGCTCTTCTCGATCCGCACCACCAGCGGCAGCACGTACTGCGGGGCGTCGTCGCGCGGATCCTCGGGGACATCGGTGCCGGTCACCGCTCCAGTCTGCCAGCCGGCCCGCGCGAGTTACGGTGTGGGGCATGAGACTGCAGGGGGTGGGGCGCCGCCACCGCACCGGCGGCCCCTGGATCGTGCGGGACGTCGACCTCGACGTGCCGGCGGCAACGCTGATACGCATCCACGGCGCCAACGGCAGCGGCAAGTCCACCCTGCTCCGCCTGATCGCCGGCATCGACACCCCCGGCGCCGGCCGCATCACCGGCCGGCCGCCCACCGCGTACGTACCCGAACGCTTCCCGGCGACCCTGCCGTTCACGGCCGCCGGCTACCTCACCGCCATGGGCCGCGTCCACGGCCTGCGCCGCGGTGCGGCCGAGCGGGCCGGCCGCACCTGGCTCGAACGCCTGGGCGCCGGGCGGTACGCGGACACCCCGCTCGGCGAACTGTCCAAGGGCAGCAGCCAGAAGGTCGCCGTGGCCCAGGGCCTGCTCGCCCCGCCCGGCGGCCTGCTCGTCCTCGACGAGGCCTGGACCGGCCTCGACCCCGCCTCCCGCGCGGTCCTCGACCGCACGGTCACCGAACGCGTCGCCGAGGGCACCGCCGTCGTCTTCGTCGACCACGACCCGCACCGGCTCGCGGGCCGCCCCGACGCGGCCTACCAGGTGGCCGACGGCCGGGTGCGGCCGTCGGCCGTCCTGTCCGACCGGCGACCGCGGGTACGGGTGGAGGTCCAGGGCCCACCCGGCGCTGCCCTGCCGGATGCCCTGCCCGGCGCACCGCACGCCGAGGGCCACCGGCTCACCGTCGCCGCCGAACACTCCGACGCGCTGCTGCACGCCCTCCTGACGGCCCGGCCGCCGTGGCACATCCGCAGCGTGACGCCGGTCGAGGAGAAGGAACGCCCGTGATCGCACTGATCGGCTATCAGGCCGCTCTCCTGCTGCGCTCGCACCGGTGGCTGCCGCCCCTGCTGCTGTACGCCGCCTTCGTCGCCATCGGCGTCCGCACCGGGGAGCCGGTCCTCGACGGCTACGGCTGGGCGGCCACGGCCCTGGTGCCGGTGGGCGCATGGCTGGTCCGCGTGTGCGTCACCGGCGAGCCCGACGCGGCACGCGACTGCGCCGCGGCCGCGCTCGGCCCCCGGCGCGCACACCTCGCGGCGGTCCTCACCGCACTGGGGGCGACGGTGCTCCTGGGCACGGTCGGCACGGCAGCCGTGGCCGTGATCGGCGACCCGCACAGCGCCGACCACCGGGTGGCCGTGCCGGCCTGGCCGGCGGCGGCCGCGGGCCTGCTCACGGCCCTGACCTGCGCCCTGCTCGGCGCGGCCGCAGGAGCCCTGTGTAACCGCCCGCTGCTGCGCAGCACGGGCCGGGCGGTGCCGGCGACGTTGCTGACCGTCTTCGCCGTGCTGTTCGCGGGCGCCTCCCCGGCGAGGGCGGCGGTGACGGGACTGGTCACCGGCTCCCACGACGGGGTGGTACGGATGCCGCTGCCGGCACTGGCCTGCGCGGTGCTCGTCACCGCGGCGGCGACGACGGTCGCCTGCGCGGCGAGCGGCCGACGCCGGGGGTGAGCCGTCCCGCCGGTGCGCTGCCGCGGGGCGGGCACGAACCGGCCGGCATCAGGTGACGGCTTCCGCCGACAGCTCCACGAATCGTGCCGCCGCCCCCGTCAGCTCCACCCGCGTGAACGCCGCCAGCTCGCGGCGCCACGCCGCATCGACCGGGACCGTCGCCGTGCCCGGCGTCGTGGCCGCCAGGTGGGTCGGGGCCGCGACGATGCCGACCCCGGCCGCCGCCATGCGGACCGCCGTCGAGGAGTGCTCGGTCTCCAGTGCCGTCCGCGGGGTGAAGCCGGCCCGTGCGCACACCACGTCCAGCCAGCGCCTGCCCTCCACCAGGGGTTCGAGCGCGCAGCGCACCCACAGGCGGTCGGCGAGGGCGGGGAGGGGGACGGGGTGCGGGCGCCTCGTCAGGGGGTCGTCGGCGCAGGTGACGACGACGATGTGCTCCTCGCCGACCGGGACGACCGGGCCGGGCCAGTCGTGCGGCCGGGGGCCGACGGCGACGTCGGCGACGCCGCGTTCGACGCCGTCGCGCAAATCCTCCGTGGTCGCGTACTCGTGCAGGTGCAGCCGTACGCCCGGGACCTCGCGCCCCCAGCGGGCCAGGACCGGCGGCAGCACGCCGACGGCCAGCGCGTGCAGCGTGGCGACGTGCAGTTCGCCGCCCTCGGCGCCGGCGGCGGCGCGGGCGGCGCGCCTGGCCTGGCCGGCGCTGCGGACGGCGCGTTCGGCGTGGGGGAGGTAGGCGCGGCCCATGGGGGTCGGCCGGACGCCGTGCGCGAGGCGTTCCAGCAGCGGGCCACCGGTCTCGCGTTCGAGGGCCTTGATCTGGTGGGAGAGCGCGGACTGACTGACGTTCAGGCGCTCGGCGGCGCGGGTGAACGACTGCTCCTCGACCACCGTGACGAGGTATTCCATCTGCCGCAGGCTCACCGCCGGCCCCCCATGAACAGCCTTCATCGAACCGATCGAAACATTGCGTTGGACTCATGATCCCCGACGGCCGGAGGGTGGGGGCATGCATGAGACCGACGTCATCGTCATCGGCGGCGGCACGGGCGGCTACAGCACCGCCCTGCGCGCCGCGGCCCTGGGCCTGGAGGTGGTCCTCGCCGAACGCGACCTGGTGGGCGGCACCTGCCTGCACCGCGGCTGCATACCGAGCAAGGCGATGCTGCACGCCGCCGAGCTCGTCGACGGGATCGCCGAGGCGCGCGAGCGCTGGGGCGTACGGGCCCGGCTCGACGGGATCGACTGGGCCGCCCTGACGGCGACCCGCGACGACATCGTGCGCCGCAACCACCGCGGCGTCGAGGGCCACCTCGCCCACGCCGGCGTCCGCGTCGTCCGCGGCTCCGCCGCCCTCACCGGCACCCGTACCGTGCGCGTCACCACGGCCGGGGCGGCACAGGAGTACCGCGCCCGGCGCGGGATCGTGCTGGCCACCGGTTCGCGCCCGCGCCCGCTGCCGGGCCTGCGGCCCGACGGGCGGCGCGTCGTCACCAGCGACGACGCGCTGTTCGCCCCCGGTCTGCCCGGCTCGGTGCTGGTGCTGGGCGGCGGGGCGATCGGCATCGAGTACGCCTCGCTGCACCGCTCGACCGGCTCCGCGGTGACCCTGGTGGAGGCGGCCGACCGGCTGTTGCCCCTGGAGGACGCCGACGTGGGCCGCCACCTGGCGCGCGGCCTGAAGAAGCGGGGCGTCGAGGTGCACACCGGCGCCCGGCTGGAGGACGTGCGCCCGTACGAGGACGGCGTACGGGCGACCCTGCGCACCGCCCGCGGCACGGCCCGGGAACTGCGCGCCGACCGGCTGCTGGTGGCGGTCGGGCGCGAGCCGGTCACCGACGGGCTGGACCTGGCGGCCGCCGGACTGGCCACGGACGCCCGCGGGTTCGTCGCCCCGGCCGACTGGGGCCGCCTGGAGACGGCCGTGCCCGGCATCCATGTCGTGGGCGACCTGCTCCCCGCGCCCTCGCCGGGCCTGGCCCACGCCTCCTTCGCCGAAGGACTGCTCGTCGCCGAGACACTCGCCGGGCAGGCCCCCGGCCCGGTGGACTACCCGGCCGTACCGCGCGTGACGTACTCCAGCCCGCAGACCGCCTCGGTCGGCCTGACCGAGCACGGGGCCCGCGCGCTCGGCCACGACGTGGTGTGCTCCACCATGCCGCTGACCGCCGTCGCCAAGGGCATGGTCCACGGGCAGGGCGGCATGGTGAAGGTCGTCGCCGAACGCGGCGGCCGGGTCCTGGGCGTGCACCTGGTGGGCCCGCACGTCTCGGAGATGATCGCCGAGAGCCAGCTGGTCGTCGGCTGGGAGGCCGAACCCTCCGACGTCGCCCGCCACATCCACCCGCACCCCACCCTCTCCGAGGCCATGGGCGAGGTCATGCTCACCCTGGCCGGGCGCGGACTGCACCAGCAGGGCGCCTGACGGCCCGCCGGAAAAACCGGTGGCTCCGCGCGGCGGCCCGCCCCTACCGTGACCGGGCCGCCCACCGGAAGGAATCCCGTGACCGACCTGGTCGTCCGCGCCCTCACCGAGCACGACACCGCCCTGTTCACCACCCTGCCCGACCCCGGCCTCGTCGGCCGGTCCGCCTTCGGCCACCGCTACCTGCCCCGCCACGAGGGCGGCGACTACCGCCCCGAGTGGACGTGGGTGGCCCTGCGCGACGGGGCCGTCGTCGCCCGCGCCGCCTGGTGGGGCGGACCGGACGACACCGCGCCCAAGGCGCTGGACTGGTTCGACTTCGCCGACGGCGAGCAGGACGCCGCCGCCCTGCTGCTGCGCAGCGCCCCCTTCCGCGCCGAGTACGCCCTGCTCGTACCGCCCGGCTGGCGGGAGGACCCGGACGTACGGGCCGCCGCGCAGGCCCGCATCGACGCGGCTCTCGCGGCCGGCCTGAAACCGCTGGTCGAGCGCTACCGCTACGAGTGGACGCCGTCCTGCGGACTGCCGGAGCAGCCGGGCCGGCTCCTCTTCCGGCCCGAACCGGACGACGCCGTCGTCCGCGAGGTGCTGCGCCGCACGATGCACGGCACGCTGGATGCCCACGACAACCGGAACGTCGCCGAACACGGCATCGAGGCCGCTCTCGACGAGGCCATGGGGATCTGGGACTGGATGCCCTCGCCCCGCGCCTGGTGGCGTCTGGCGCACACGCCGGACGGCGAGGTCGTCGGCCTGCACATCCCCGCGCACAACCCCGCGAGCCCCTGTATCGCCTACGTCGGCGTCGTCCCCGAGCACCGCGGCCGCGGCTACGCCTACGACCTGCTCGCCGCCTGCACCCACGACCTGGCCGCCCACGGCGCCGAGAAGATCGCCGCCGCCACCGACCGGGGCAACCACCCGATGGCCGCCGCCTTCGCCCGCGCCGGCTACCCCGTCACGCAGGAGCGCATCGACCTCGTCCCCTGAGGCAGCGTTCCCTGAAGCCGGTCCCGGGCGGCACCATGGAGGGGATCGCCGTCGCAGGGCGCCGGAGGGAGCCGTCGTGCTGTTCGAGGTGTGGGCGCCCGGGGCCGGCGCCGTGGACCTGCTGGCCGACGGCCGCCGGTACGCCATGGAGAGCGATCCCGGCCGCGCCGGCTGGTGGCGCAGCGAGGCGCCGGCCGCCGACGGCACCCGCTACGGCTTCGCGCTCGACGGCGGGCCCGTGCGCCCCGACCCGCGCTCGCGCCGCCAGCCGGACGGGCCCGACGGGCTCAGCGCCGTCGTCGACGTCCGCCGCTTCCCCTGGCGGGAGCGGCCGGGCGGGTGGAGCGGCCGCCCGCTGCCCGGGGCCGTCCTCTACGAGCTGCACGTGGGCACCTTCACCCCCGAGGGCACCTTCGCCGCGGCCGCCGCCCGCCTGCCGCACCTGGCCGACCTCGGCGTCACCCACGTCGAGCTCATGCCCGTGTGCCCCTTCCCGGGCACCCACGGCTGGGGGTACGACGGCGTGGCGCCCTGGGCCGTGCACGAACCGTACGGCGGGCCGCACGGGCTGGTGCGCTTCGTCGACGCCGCCCACGACCTGGGCCTGGGCGTGGTCCTGGACGTCGTGCACAACCACCTGGGCCCCTCCGGCAACCACCTGCCCGCCTACGGCCCGTACTTCACCGACGCCCACCACACCCCCTGGGGCGCCGCCGTCAACCTGGACGCGCCCGGCTCCGACGAGGTACGCGCCTACCTCACCGGCAGCGCGCTCGCCTGGCTGCGCGACTACCGCCTCGACGGGCTGCGCCTGGACGCCGTCCACGCCCTGCACGACACGCGCCCGAAGCACTTCCTCGCCGAACTCTCCGGCGCCGTCGACGCGCTGGCCGCCCGCCTGGGCCGGCCGCTGTTCCTCGTCGCCGAGTCCGACCTCAACGACCCGCTGACCACCACCCCCCGCCCGGCCGGCGGCCTGGGCCTGCACGCCCAGTGGAACGACGACTTCCACCACGCCCTGCACACCGCGCTCACCGGCGAGTCCCAGGGCTACTACGCCGACTTCGCCGCCGACCCCGCGCACGCCCTCGCCAAGACCCTGCGCGGCGGCTTCTTCCACGACGGCACCCGCTCGTCCTTCCGCGGCCGTCCGCACGGCCGCCCCCTCGACACCCGCACCACCCCGGCCCACCGGCTGCTGGGCTACGCCCAGACCCACGACCAGATCGGCAACCGTGCCCAGGGGGACCGCCTCGCGGCCCGCCTCACGCCCGGGCAACTCGCCTGCGCCGCCACGCTGGTGCTGTGCGCGCCCTTCACCCCGATGCTGTTCATGGGCGAGGAGTGGGGCGCCCGTACGCCCTGGCAGTTCTTCACCGACCACACCGACCCGCAGCTGGCCGAGGCCGTGCGCACCGGCCGCCGCCGGGAGTTCGCCGCCCACGGCTGGGCGGCCGACGCCATACCCGACCCCCAGGACCCGGCCACCCGCGAGCGCTCCTGCCTGGACTGGGACGAGGCCCGCCGCGCACCGCACGCGGCCCTGCTCGCCTGGTACCGGCGGCTGATCGCCCTGCGCCGCGGCGAGCCCGCCCTGACCGAGCCGCGCTGGCACTACGAGGCGCTGGACGTCACCGGGCACACCGTCCACTTCGCCCGCGGACCGGTGCACGTGGCGGTGAACCTCTCGGCCGAACCGGCCCTGCTGCCGCTGGGCCCCGCGGCGGCCGGGGCCGAGCTCCTCGCCGCCTGGCAGCCCGTCCCCCCACCGGCCCCCGACGGCACCCTGCGGCTGCCTCCGCACACCCCGGCCGTGCTGCGCTTGCACCGCTCCGGCGAGGAGACGGACCCTTGAGGTGAGGTGGGCACCAGTGACGCAAGGGAGTGAGGCGTCATGCGTACGCTGCTCAGGGCCCGGCTGGACACCGCGGCCTCCAACGAGAGCATCCGCGACGGCACGATGCCGGAGGTGATCGAGGAGCTCATCCAGCAGCTCAAGCCCGAGGCCGCCTACTTCACGGCGATGGACGGCGGCCGCACCTGCCTGCTCGTCTTCGACCTGCAGGAGCCGTCACAGATCCCCTCGGTCGTCGAACGGTTCTTCCTCAACGCGGACGCCGAGGTCGAGCTGTACCCCGTCATGAACGCCGACGACCTGCGCAAGGGCCTGGCCGCCCTGGGATAGGCGGCCAGGGCCCGTCGGTGGGCGTCAGCCCTGTTCCGGCTCCAGGCGCAGGGAGATCGAGTTGATGCAGTAGCGCTGGTCCGTGGGCGTGGGGTAGCCCTCGCCCTCGAAGACGTGCCCGAGGTGGGAGCCGCAGCGGGCGCAACGGACCTCGGTGCGGACCATGCCGTGCGAGCGGTCCTCCAGCAGCTCGACCGCGCCCGAGTCCTTGGGGTCGAAGAAGCTGGGCCAGCCGCAGTGGCTGGCGAACTTCTCCGTGGAGCGGAACAGCTCCGCCCCGCACGCCCGGCAGCTGTAGACGCCGGGCGTGGTGGTGTCGGTGTACTCCCCGCGGAAGGCGGGTTCGGTGCCGGCCTCGCGGAGCACCCGGTACTCCTCGGGGCTCAGCTCGGCCCGCCACTGCTCGTCCGTCTTGTCGACCTCGTACGGCATCTCGTCCGTCCTCCCGGCTCAGCTCTCCAGGCGGGCCAGGATCCGCGGACCGAGGTCCGTCACGTCGCCCGCCCCCATGGTCAGAACGAGATCGCCGGGCCGGGCCATTCCCGCGACCACGCCGGGGGCGGCCGCCATGTCGTGCTCGGGGCGGACGTCGGCGCCGGCCTGCCGCGCCGCGTCGATGATCATGTCGCTGGTGACACCGGGGATCGGGTCCTCACGGGCCGGGTAGATGTCGAGCACCACCGAGGCGTCGGCCAGGGCGAGCGCCTGTCCCATCTCGGTGCCCAGCTCCTGGGTGCGGCTGAACAGGTGCGGCTGGAAGACGACCAGGACGCGGGCGTCGGCGGCCGCCCCGCGGATGGCCTCCAGGTCGGCGGTCATCTCGGTGGGGTGGTGGGCGTAGGAGTCGATGACCTGCACCCCGCCGGCCTCGCCCTTGAGCTGCAGGCGGCGGCCGACGCCGGTGAACTTGCCGAGCGCGGCGGCGAGGTCGTCCGCCGGGACGCCGAGGGCGGCGCCCGCGGCGAGCGCGGCCACGGCGTTGTGCGCGTAGTGGCGGCCGGGGACGCTGACGCCGAAGGTCAGCTGCCTGCCCTTGAGGTCGACGGTGACCTCGCTGGTCAGGCCGCGGGGGGTGACGTCCAGGACGCGCACGTCGGCGTCCTCGGCCTCGCCGTAGGTGACCACGCGCAGGTCGGGCCGGCCGGCGATGCGGGCGGTCAGCTCGCGGGCGCCGGCGTGGTCGGCGCTGACGACGAGCGTGCCGCCGGGGCGGACGCGGCCGACGAAGGTCTCGAAGGAGTCGTAGATCTCCTCCATCGACGCGTAGTTCGCGTGGTGGTCGAGCTCCACGTTGAGGATGATCGCGACCTCGGGCGCGTACTTGTGGAAGCTGCGGTCGCTCTCGTCCGCCTCGGCGACGAAGATCTCGCCGTCGCCGTGCCGGGCGTTGGTGCCCGGGCCGTCGAGGTCGCCGCCGATCGCGTACGAGGGGTCCAGGTCGAGCGCGGCCAGGGAGACGGCCAGCATCGAGGTGGTGGTCGTCTTGCCGTGCGTGCCGGCCACCGCGATCGGGCGCAGGCCGTCCATCAGGCGGGCCAGGGCGTCCGAGCGGTGCACGACGGGGATGCCGCGCTCGGCGGCGGCCGCGAGCTCGGGGTTGTCGGCGCGGATGGCGCTGGAGACGACGACGCAGGTGGCGTCGGCCGCCAGGTGCCCGGCCGCGTGCCCGATGTGCACGGTGGCGCCCAGGGCGCGCAGGGCCGCGGCGGTCGCCGACTCCTTGGCGTCGCTGCCGGCGACGGACGCGCCGCGCTGGGCGAGGATCTTCGCGATGCCCGACATGCCGGCACCGCCGATGCCGATGAAGTGCGGTCGTTCCATCGTCGCCGGGACGGCCGGTGCCATGTGCGGTGCTCCCTGGGTCGTGTGCGGTGTGGCTACGAGGATTCTTGCACCCTCGCGGGCCGGGCCCCTCACACCGCCCTGATCAGCCCCGCGGCCAGGCCCGCCGCGACGGCCGCCGTACGGCTGTCGACGCCCAGTTTGTCGTAGATGTGCACCAGGTGGGTCTTGACCGTGGCCTCGCTGATGAAGAGCCGCTTGGAGACGGCCCGGTTGGGCAGCCCCTCGGCCACCAGCCCCAGGATCTCCGTCTCGCGCGGCGAGAGCGCGGGCCGGCCCCCGGAGCGCACCCGGCCCAGCAGGCGGGCGGCGACGGGCGCGGCCAGGACGGTCTCGCCGCGCGCCGCGGCGTGGACGGCGGCCGCGACCTCCTCGGGCGGGGCGTCCTTGAGCAGGTAGCCGGTGGCGCCGGCCTCGACGGCGGCCAGGATGTCGGCGTCGGTGCTGTAGGTGGTCAGGATCAGCACGGCCGGCGGGGACGGCAGGGCGGTGATGCGCCGGGTGGCCTCCACGCCGTGCATGCCGTCGCCCATCTGCAGGTCCATGAGGACGACGTGCGGGCGCGCGCCCTCGGCGAGCAGCCGCAGCGCCTCGGCGCCGTCGCCGGCCTCGCCCACGGCCTGCACGTCCGGAAGGTCGTCGACCATGGCGCGCAGCCCGCGCCGCACCACGGGGTGGTCGTCGACCAGGAGAACCCCGATGGCGCCGCCGGTGCCGGTGGTGCCGCTCATGCGGCCTCCTTGCGCAGGGCGGGCGCCGGCCGGTCCGCCGCGCCGTGGCCGTCCTTGGTGGCGGTTCGCCCGCCGGAGGGCGCCGGCACGCTCGCCGCGATGGCCGTGCCCTCGCCCGGGGCGGACTCGACGCTCAGGGTGCCGCCCAGCTCCGCGATGCGCTCGCGCATGCCGTGCAGGCCGAAGGTGCGCCGGCCCTGGGCCGGGACGCCGCCGGGGGCGAAGCCGGCGCCGTCGTCGTACACGTCCAGGGCAACCTCCCCGTCGAGGTACGCGAGCGTCACCGCCGCATGCTCGGCCCGGGCGTGCCGGGCGACGTTGGCGAGCGCCTCCTGCGTCAGGCGCAGCAGGGCGACCTCGGTCTCGACCGGCAGCGGGTACGGCTCGCCGTCGAGGCGGAAGACGGCGCCGGGCACCGTACGGGCGGTCACCCGCCGCAGGGCCTCGGGCAGCGGGGCGTCCTCCAGGGCCGCCGGGGTGAGGGCCGCGACGAAGCGCCGGGCCTCGTCGAGGTTGTCGGAGGCGGTGCGGCCGATCTCCCGCACCCGCTCCAGGGCCCCCTGCGGCCCGGCCGTCTCGGCGGCGCGGGCGAGCAGCACGATGCTGGACAGGCCCTGGGCCAGGGTGTCGTGGATCTCCCGGGCCAGGCGCTGCCGCTCGGCGAGCCGGCCCGCCTCGCGCTGGGCCGCCGCCAGCTCGTCGCGGGTGCGCACGAGGTCGTCGATGAGCCGCTGCCGCCGGCGGCTCTCCCGGTACAGCACGGCGTAGCCGTACCCGGTGAGGATGGCCACCGCCGCCCCCGCGACCGGCCCGACGACCTTGGCGGCCGTCAGCCCGCCGGGGCCGGCCGCCTGGGCGGCCACGACGGCCCCGGTGGCCGCCGCGATCGCCGGATGCGCCCAGCGCACCGGCATGGCGTGCAGGTACAGGAAGAACAGCGGGAAGGCCAGGTAGCTGAAGCCGCGGTCCATGGCCAGCAGCACCAGCCACAGGGCGGTGACGACGGCGAGCCACGCATCCGGGCGGCGCGCGCCGCGCCGCACCACGCCCACGGCGTACGCGGCCGCCAGCGCCAGGGCCGGCAGCAGGGCGAGCAGGCGCTCGGAGCCGGCGACGACGGGCGCGAGGGCGACGGCCAGCAGGGCGTAGAAGGCGCAGTGCAGGGCGAGACGGACAAGCCGCAGCGCGGGCATGTCCGCGACGACGTCGGAAGGGCTCGTTCGGCTCACCCCATCGAGCGTACGGGGCCGTGAACGGGGCCCTCGCGGCATCCCCATCAACCGTTCGATTGATTTCCGTGTGCACCGGACGTACGGCGGCGGAACCGCTCCTTGCCCCGATGGCGGGAGCGCGCGCCTGCGCGAGGGTGGAGGCGTCGTCTTTCGAAGGGTCGTGCCTCGTCGTGTTCGTCGCGCTGCGTGACATCCGTTTCGCCCGGGGGCGCTTCGCCCTCATGGGCACGGTCGTCGCCCTCATCACCACGCTGGTGGTCTTCCTCTACGGGCTGACCGACGGCCTGGCCCGGGAGGCGACGTCCGCGATCGCCCGCCTGCCGGCCGACCGGATCGTCTTCGGCGCCCCGGCGGGGGCCGCGCCCGGGGTGTCGTTCGCCAACAGCACGGTCGACGCGCAGCAGGCCGCTGCCTGGCGCCGGGCACCGGGCGTGCGGTGGGCGGAGCCGGTGGGCGTGGCGATGACCCGGCTGACGGCCGGCGGCTCGGCGGCCTCCGTGAGCGTCCTCGGCGTGCCCGCACGGCTGCTCCCGCCCGTGACCGCGGGCCACGCGCCGCAGGACGGGCAGGTGGCGGTCGGGGAGCGCACCGCCCACGACCACGGCCTGCGCCCGGGCGACCGGATCACGCTCGGCACACGCGAGCTGACCGTCTCCGGCATCACGGCCGACCGCTCGTACGGGCACGCGCCCACCGTCTGGACCACCCCCGCCACCTGGCAGGAGGTCGGCCACCTGCGACAGCCCACCGCCCTCGCGGTCGGCGGCCCCGGCACGCCCGGGGGCGCCGCGGCCCGCACGACGAAGGCCGTGGCCCGGGCCGAGGCGCTGGACGGCATCGACGGCTACGCGGCCGAGCACGGGACGCTGCGCCTGGTCCAGGGCTTCCTCTTCGTGGTCGGCGCGCTGGTGGTGGGGGCCTTCTTCACGGTCTGGACGGTGCAGCGCCGGCCCGACGTGGCGGTGCTCAAGGCCGTCGGCGCGAGCAGCGGCTACCTGGTGCGCGACGCGCTCGGACAGGCGGCGGCCGTGCTGGTCGCGGGCGCGCTGACCGGGGCGGGCGCCGGAGCGCTGGGCGGGGCGCTGGCAGCGTCGGCCGTGCCCTTCGAACTGAAGGCGGCCACGGTCGCCCTACCGGTGGGGGCGATGGTGCTGCTGGGGCTGGCGGGCTCCGCGCTCGCCGTACGCCGCATCACCTCCGTCGACCCGCTGATCGCCCTGGGAGCCTCCCGATGACCGCACTCACCCTGGAGAACGTCGCCCTGACCTACCCCGACGGCGACGGCGGCCGCCGGCTCACCGCCCTCGACGACATCTGCCTGAGCGTCGCAGCCGGCGAGCTCGTCGCGGTCGCCGGACCGTCCGGCTCCGGCAAGTCCAGCCTGCTCGCCGTGGCGGCCACCCTGCTGCGCCCCGACACCGGCCGGGTCGTCGTGGCCGGCCACGACACGGCCGGACTGCGCCCACGGGCCCTGGCCGCCCTGCGGCGCGACCGCATCGGCATCGTCTTCCAGCAGGCCAACCTGCTGCCCTCCCTGACCGCCGAGGAACAACTCCTGGCAGTCGCCCACCTGCGCGGCGCACCGCGCGACCGGCCCCGGGCGCGGGAGCTGCTGGAATCCGTGGGCCTGGCCGCCGCCACCTGGCGGCGCCGCCCCCACCAGCTGTCGGGCGGCGAGCGCCAGCGGGTGAACATCGCGCGGGCCCTGTACGGGCAGCCGTCGGTGCTGCTCGTCGACGAGCCGACCTCCGCCCTGGACCGGGCCCGCGGCGAGGCGATCACCGACCTCCTGGCGACGGTGACACGCCGGCACGGCACGGGGACGGTGCTGGTGACGCACGACACGGGCCTGCTGGGGCGAGCGGACCGGGTGCTGCACATGTCGGACGGGCTCTTGAGCCCGTCCGGCGTGTGAGGACCGGGTCCGGGGCGGAGCCCCGGGATCAGCCCGCCGCAGGCGTCTCCGCCTCCGCCTCCGGCTCCCCGTCCGCATGCGCGTACAGCTTCAGCACCGGCACCCCCACCTTGTGCCGCGCCCGCGACGCCCAGTCGCGGTGGAAGAACTCCTCCACCAGGTGCGGAGCGGTCAGCACGATGACCTCGTCGGCATGCGTCTGCTCCACCACGGAGCGCAGCAGGTCCAGCGGGTGCCCGTCGATGATCTGGCCCACCGCCTCGCATCCGGCGTCGCGCAGGCGGCGCAGGGAGTGTTCCAGGGCGAGGGCCGCTGGGCGAAGGGCGGCCTCGCCCTCCGGTTCGTCGGCCTCGTGCAGGGCGCGCTCCAGCTCGCCGAGGGCGACGTCGTCGATGGCGCGCAGCAGCCGGTCCTCGTCGCCTCTGGGGCGCATGAGGACGACGAAGGACAGGTCGTCGTCATGGAGGGTCGTGACGAATTCGACATCCGCCGCCGACAGTGGCTGCTCGATCATCAGTACGCTCGTGAACACGGTGGGAGCCCTTCTTCTCCATGGGCCACCGGGCCCCTACAGAACCCATCCTGCGCGTGCTCCCCGGGAGCACGCCTGTTTTGATGCTGTGCCCTCAGGGGAGTGTCTGACTCAATTCTGCCCGCCGGAAGAGAAGCGGAACGAGAAATTCCGTCTATTGTCAGATCCTTGCCGAGCCATGACCCTCCCCGTGATCGGGGAGCGCGCGGTAGCGGGTGAACAGGAAGCCGGCGTCCTCCAGCATCGATTCCAGCGAGAACCGCGCCGGCACCGCCAGCGGCGGTCCCGCCATGATCCGGGGTGCCGTGCCGGTGGCCACCATCGGTGCCAGCGACAGGCACATCTCGTCCAGTACTCCGGCCGAGGCGAACTGCCCCAGCAGCCGGGGGCCGCCCTCGGTGAGCAGCCGGGTCAGGCCCCGCTCGGCCAGCAGGGCCGGTACGCGCGCGGCGTCCACCTCGCGCCCCTCGCCCGCCACGACCACCTCGGCACCCGCCGCGCGCGCGGCGGCCACGCGCTCCGCCGGGGCGGCCGCGCCCGTGAGCACGACGGTGGGCACCAGCGGGGAGGTGAACAGCGGCAGCGTGAAGTCCAGGGCGAGCCCCGCGCTCACCACGGCGATCACCGGCGCGGGCCCCTGCCCGAGCGCGGCCCGGCGCGCGGCGAACGCCTCCCGGGCCCGGGCGGGCCGGTAGCCCTCCTGGCGTACGGTCTCGGCGCCGACCACGACCGCGTCCGCGAGCCCGCGCAGAGTGCCGAAGATCCGCATGTCGGCCGCGGAGGACAGCGGCTGCGAGCGGCCCTCGTGGTGGGCGGCCCCGTCCAGGGACGAGACCATGTTGGCCCGCAGCCACGGGCCCCCGCCGCCGTGCTCCGGATAGGCGTACAGGTCGGCCAGCTCGTCCAGCCCCCACTCGCGGTCCTCGAGGTCGGCGGGGCTGACGGGGTACGGGAACAGGCGTCGCATAGGCGGCAGTGTGACACGGCTCGCCCCGTGCGGGACCGCCCCTCCCCCCTGCCGCGGGCTAGGCTGGACGGCTGTGTCGACCTCCACCGCACCGTCCACCGGCTCCATAGGCACCGACGCCGTGGCCGGACAGCCCGTCGCGCTGACCTCGCGCGCCCCGCACGTCCCCGCCGACCGCCTGGTCGCCGAGATGGTGCCGCCGCCGCGCTTCGACGCCGTGCGCTTCGACACGTACATCCCCGACCCCAAGCAGCCCAGCCAGACCGAGGCCGTCGCCACGCTGAGCGGCTTCGCCGCGGGCCTGGGCGCCGCCGCCGGCGGCAGCGGCCGCAAGCGCTGGTTCCGCCGCGAGGCCAGGGCCGCCGCGCCCGCCGGCCCGCGCGGCGTCTACCTCGACGGCGGCTACGGCGTCGGCAAGACCCACCTGCTGGCCTCCCTCTGGCACGCCACCCCCGCCCCTCGCGAGCAGAAGGCGTTCGGCACGTTCGTCGAGCTCACCAATCTCGTCGGCGCGCTCGGCTTCCAGCAGACCGTGCAGACCCTGGGCGGGCACAAGCTGCTGTGCATCGACGAATTCGAGCTGGACGACCCGGGCGACACCGTCCTGGTCTCCACGCTGCTGGGCAAGCTCGTCGACGCCGGCGTCGCGCTCGCCGCCACCTCCAACACCCTGCCGGGCAAGCTCGGCGAGGGCCGCTTCGCCGCCGCCGACTTCCTGCGCGAGATCCAGGGCCTGTCCGCCCACTTCCGCCCCCTGCGCATCGACGGCGAGGACTACCGCCACCGCGGCCTGCCCCAGGCCCCCGCCCCCTACGACGACGCCACCGTCGAGCGGGTCGCCCACGCCACCCCCGGCGCCTCCCTCGACTCCTTCACCGACCTGCTGGACCACCTCTCCAAGGTGCACCCCAGCCGGTACGGCGCCATGTGCGACGGGATCCGGGCCGTGTGCCTGACCGGCGTCGAGCCGGTGCCCGACCAGTCCACGGCGCTGCGCCTGGTCGTCCTCGCCGACCGGCTCTACGACCGCGAGATCCCGGTGCTGGCCTCGGGCCGCCCCTTCGACGAGCTGTTCGGCAAGGACATGCTGGAGGGCGGCTACCGCAAGAAGTACTTCCGGGCCATCTCCCGGCTGACCGCCCTGGCCCGTGACGCGAAGGGGCTGGCCGAGGGGTAGCGTTCCCCCGTGCCGCTGCCCTGCTCCCGTACCCTTTTCCGCTCCGCGCTCGCCGCGGTCGTGCTCGGCTGCGCGCTGACGGCCTGTGGCGGCGGGACGCCGCCGGGGAAGCCGGCGGCGGCTCCCTCCGCCCAGGGCGGCGTCTCCTCGCCCGCGGCGCCGTCCCCGGCACCGTCCGCCGCCCCCATGCTGCCGCCCGGGCCGGACGGCGCCACCCCCGTCTTCGCGCACGGGCGCCGGGACGGTGCCAAGCGCGTGGCGCTGACCTTCGACGCCGACATGACGGCCGATCAGGGCCCGCGCGCGGCGCGCGGCGAACACTTCGACAACCCCGAACTGATCGCGACACTGCGGCAACTGAAGGTGCCCGCCACCGTCTTCATGACCGGCCGGTGGGCGGAGCAGTACCCCGACCAGGCCCGGGCGATGGGCGCCGACCCGCTCTTCGAGGTCGCCAACCACTCCTACAGCCACCACGCCTTCACCCAGCCCTGCTACGGCCTGCCGGCCGTCCCGCACGGCACGGCCGTCACCGACGTCCGCCGCGCGTTCGACGCCTTCCGGCGAGCGGGGGTCGAGCACGTGGTGCCGTACTTCCGCTTCCCCGGCGGCTGCCACGACGCGGCGACGCTCAAGGAACTGGCACCGGCGAAGGTGACGGCCGTCCAGTGGGACGTGGTGAGCGGGGACGCATTCGCCAAGCACGCGGGCCCGGTGGCCGACCAGGTGCTCTCCCAGGTGAAACCGGGCTCGGTCGTCGTCATGCACTGCACCCGCAGCGCGGCCCCGACGACGGAGGAGGCGGTACGACGCGTCGTACCGGAACTGCGGGCGCGCGGCTACGAACTGGTACGCATCTCGGACCTCCTGGCCCGCCCCTGACCCTCTGGCCGACAGAAGGAGTCCCCATGCCCCTGCCTGCCTTCCGCTACCAGGTCTTCACCGGCTGACGTCCCGGCCGCCCGCGGGGTTATCCGCCCCGCACCAGCAACGCCACCGACTCGTCCAGCCGTACCGAGCCCTCGTGCGTGCGCCCGCTCAGTACGTCCCGCCACTCGCCCTTCGGCAGGGGAAGGGCCGTTTCCCCCGCCTGCGCCGCCGCCCGGTGCGGCAGGCGGACCGCCGCCGCGATCACCGCTCCCGCCCGGGTGAAGGCCACCACGTGGTCCGGTGCCGGCAGGGGCTCGTACGTCGACTCCGGGCCGAACCACTGCGGGTGAGCCCGGCGCAGCCGCAGTGCCGTGCGGGTCAGGTGCAGCTTCTGCGCGGACAGCCCGGTGGGCGCCGGCTCGTCGAACCGTGGCGGTCGCCGGTTGTCCGGGTCGACGAGCGCCGCGTACACCCGCTCGGTGCCCATGTACACGTCCGGCACTCCCGGCATCGTCAGGTGCAGCAGGGCCGCCCCCAGCACGTGCGCCCGTACCGCCGGTGCGGTCGCCCGGGTCAAGGGGGCGAGCTCGGCGTGGGCGGGGCCGCCGGGCCCGGTGGCGACGAAGGTGCGCACCGCTTCCTCGTACGCCGCGTCCGGCTCCGTCCACGTCGTCAGCAGGGCCGCCTCGCGCACGCTCTTCAGCACGGCCGGGACCAGTCGCTCCGCGTCGGCGGTGCCCAGCCCGAAGGCGGTCTGCCAGGCGGTCCAGGCCACGTGCGGGTCGGGGCCGGGGACGGCCGCCCACAGCCGCTCCATCAGGTCCGCCCACGCGCGCGGGTGGGCGGTGAGTGCGGCGATCCGGGCGCGCACGTCCGCGCTGCGCTTGGTGTCGTGGGTGGTCAGCACCGTTGCGGTGGCCGGCCAGTCGTGCTGCAGCCGGGCGCAGAAGGCGTGGAACTCCTCGGGGGTGACGCAGGGGCGGTCGGGGCTGCCGCCGACCTCGTTGGCCGAGAGCAGGGGCACATAGCGGTAGAAGGCGGTGTCCTCGACGGATTTGGCGCGCAGGGCGGAGGCGGTCTGGGCGAAGCGGGCGCAGAAGTCGCGCTGGTCGGGGCCGTCGCCGAGGCGGCCGAGGGCGGCATCGCGCACGAGTTCGACGGCGGCGGCCTCCTCCGGGACGCCGAAGGCGCCCCGGGCTTCCTGCGCGGCCGCCTCCAGCAGGGCGGCGTCGGAGGGGACCGGGGGCCGGCCGGGCAGCGCGTAGGGCCGGTAGACGGGCAGGCGGACGAGGATCTCGCGCAGCGCGGTGCGTATGGCCCAGGGGGCGTGGTCGCGCAGCCGGTGGTCGCCCTCGCACAGGCGCAGCGCGGTGCGCACGAGCCGTTCGGCCTCGGCGGCGAGCTCGTGGGTGATCACCCGGTAGGCGGCGCGCCGCACGGTGGCGGGCCAGTCGCCGCCCCGGTCGGGTGGGCAGGCGGTGAAGGCGCGGTAGGCGCCGGCGAGGTCGCGGGCGCCCTCGGGGTCGGTGAAGAGCCCGTCGAGGTGGCGCAGGGCGTCGTAACCGGTGGTGCCGGCGACGGGCCAGCCGGCCGGCAGGTGCTCGTCGTGGGCGAGGATCTTCTCCACCACCGTCCACCGGCCGCCGGTGGCGTCGTCGAGCCGGGCGAGATAGCCGGCCGGGTCGGCGAGCCCGTCGGGGTGGTCGACGCGCAGCCCGTCGACGACGCCCTCGTCCAGCAGGCGCAGCACGGTGGCGTGGGTGGCGGCGAAGACCTCGGGGTCCTCGACGCGGACGGCGATGAGGTCACAGACGGTGAAGAACCGCCGGTAGTTCAGCTCGGTACGGCCCAGCCGCCACCAGGCGGGCCGGTACCACTGGGCGTCGAGCAGCTCGGGCAGGGGCAGGCGCTCGGTGCCCGGCCGCAGGGGGAAGGCGTGCTCGCCGTGGCGCAGCACGCCGTCGTCGACGGTGAAGCGCTCCAGCTCCTCGCCGAGCCGCCCGGCGAGGACCGGCAGCAGCACCTTGCCGCCGTGCTCGGCCCAGTCGATGTCGAACCAGCGGGCGCAGGGGGAGGCGGGCCCGTCGCGCAGCACCTGCCACAGGGGGCCGTTGAGGTGCTCGGGGGCGGGCACGGCCATGTGGTTGGGCACGATGTCCACCACCAGGCCCAGCCCGTGCGCCCGGGCGGTACGGGCCAGGGCGCGCAGCCCCTCCTCGCCGCCGAGCTCCTCGCGCACCCGCGTGTGGTCGACGACGTCGTACCCGTGGGTGGAGCCGGGGACGGCCTCCAGGACGGGGGAGAGGTGCAGGTGGGAGACGCCCAGCCCGGCGATTCGCGGCACGGCGCGCTCGGCCGCCGCGAAGGGGAAGGCCGGCTGCAGCTGCAGCCGGTAGGTGGCCGTCGGTGGTGCGCAGCTCTTCCGCTTCACAAGAACGTATGTACCCGGATCGGGTGCGGCTCAGGCCGGGCGCTGCAGGATCACCAGGCTGCGCCCGGCGACGCTCAGCCGGTCGCCGGCCTGCACCTTGGGGCCGGGGGCGGTGGCCTCGGCGCGGGCGGTGTCGACGACGATCTGCCACTGCCGGCCGTGGTCGACGGGGGCGGTGAAGTCGAGCGGCTGGTCGTGCGCGTTGAACATCAGCAGGAAGGAGTCGTCCAGGATGGGCTCGCCGCGCGGTCCGGGCTCGGAGATGGCCCCGCCGTTGAGGAAGACCGTCAGGGACCGGGCGTGGGCGACCTGCCAGTCGCCGTCCTGCATCGCCTCCCCGTCCGGGGTGAACCAGGCGATGTCGGACAGGTCGTCGTGGGTGCCCTGGGCCGGCCGGCCGTGGAAGAAGCGGCGGCGCCGGAAGACGGGGTGCTCCCGGCGGAGGCGGACCATGGCGCGGGTGAACTCCAGCATCCGCCGCGCCAGTGCGTCCGCCCCGTCGTGCGGGTCCGGCCAGTGCACCCACGACAGCTCGCTGTCCTGGCAGTAGGCGTTGTTGTTGCCGTGCTGGGTGCGGGCGAACTCGTCGCCGTGGCTGAGCATGGGCACGCCCTGCGAGACCATCAGGGTGGCGATGAAGTTGCGCATCTGCCGCTCGCGCAGGGCGAGCACGTCCGCATCGTCGGTGGGGCCCTCGACGCCGCAGTTCCAGGAGCGGTTGTAGCCCTCGCCGTCCTGGTTGTTCTCGCCGTTGGCCTCGTTGTGCTTGTCGTTGTACGCGACCAGGTCGTGCAGGGTGAACCCGTCGTGGCAGGTGACGAAGTTGACGGAGGCCAGCGGGCGCCGGCCGTCGTCCTGGTAGAGGTCGGAGGAGCCGGTCAGCCGCGAGCCGAATTCCGCGAGGGTCGCCGGCTCGCCGCGCCACAGGTCCCGCACGGTGTCGCGGAACTTGCCGTTCCACTCGGTCCACAGCGGCGGGAAGTTGCCCACCTGGTAGCCGCCCTCGCCCACGTCCCACGGCTCGGCGATCAGCTTCACCTGGCTGACCACCGGATCCTGCTGCACCAGGTCGAAGAACGAGGAGAGCCGGTCCACCTCGTGGAACTGCCGGGCCAGCGTCGCCGCCAGATCGAAGCGGAAGCCGTCCACCCGCATCTCGGTCACCCAGTAGCGCAGCGAGTCCATGATGAGCTGCAGCACATGGGGGCTGCGCATCAGCAGCGAGTTCCCGGTGCCGGTGGTGTCCATGTAGTACCGCGGGTCGTCCGCCAGCCGGTAGTACGAGGCATTGTCCAGCCCCCGGAAGGACAGGGTCGGCCCCAGGTGGTTCCCCTCCGCCGTGTGGTTGTACACCACGTCGAGGATCACCTCGATGCCCGCCTCGTGCAGTGCCCGCACCGCCGACTTGAACTCCAGCACCTGCTGCCCCCGGTCGCCCCAGGAGGCGTAGGCGTTGTGCGGCGCGAAGAAGCCGATCGTGTTGTAACCCCAGTAGTTGGACAGCCCCGCGTCCACCAGCCGGTGGTCGTTGACGAACTGATGCACCGGCATCAGTTCGAGCGCCGTCACCCCCAGCTCCGTCAGGTGCTCGATCACCGCCGGATGCGTCAGCGCCGCATAGGTGCCCCGCACCTCCCGCGGCAGCGCCGGGTGAAGCATCGTCAGGCCTTTGACGTGCGCCTCGTAGAGCACCGTGCGGTGGTAGTCCGTGCGCGGCGGGCGGTCGTCCCCCCAGTCGAAGTACGGATTGACCACCACGGACGTCATCATGTGCGGCGCCGAGTCCATGTCATTGCGCTTCTCCGGCCGCCCGAACCGGTAGCCGTACACCGCCTCGCCCCAGTCCACCGCGCCGCTGACCGCCTTCGCGTACGGGTCCAGCAGCAGCTTCGCGGAGTTGCAGCGCTGCCCGCGCCCCGGCTCGTACGGGCCGTGCGCCCGGAAGCCGTAGCGCTGCCCCGGCATCACCCCCGGCAGATACGCGTGGCGCACGAAGGCGTCGGACTCCTTCAGCTCCACCGCCGTCTCCGAGCCGTCCTCGTGCAGCAGACACAACTCGATCCGCTCCGCGGCCTCGGAGAACACCGCGAAATTGGTCCCGGCGCCGTCGTACGTGGCGCCCAGTGGATAAGCCTGTCCCGGCCAGACCTGCATGCAGTGAGTCTTCCACCCCCGCGGCCCCTTTCCGCAGATCTTCGGCAAAAGCGTCGCCGCACCCCGCCCCGCCGCGGCCGCTCCGGCCGCACACCACCACACTTCTGGCTATGAATCAGCTCACGTCACCCCGCACCACCCGCGGACAACCCGCACCTCGGACGGCCGAGTTGGCCGCAGGGCCGGGCGCGAGCGGATGCACCGCCTCCCGGGCGCACAGTAGTCTGCCTTGATCATCGACAACGGGCTTGATCATCGACAAACGGGGGCGAAAGGCGGTGCGCACGTGAGCTCGGGCGGGCTGGAGCTGCCCCCTGGAGACGACACTCCGGACGAGGACGGCCCCACCGACACACCACCGGGCGTGGTGTCCCTGACCCGCCCGAGGGAAATCGGGGCGGAACTGGACTGGGACACCACGGCCTGGGACGAGGTGCGCACCCGCGCCCGCCGGGCCGGGCGCGCCTACATCTGGCTCAACCTCGTCGAACAGCGGCTGCGCGCCGTCGTCGCCGCCGTGCTGCGCCCGGTGTACGAGCCCGTGCACGGCGAGGAGGAGTGGGTCGTCGCCGCGGCCGGGCCCGCCGGCCAGGAGTGGGTCCAGCGCGCCGTCGCCGTGCGCGAGGTCAGCCGCCGCAAGGGCTACCTCCTCGACCCGGCCGACGACAACGTCCTGTCCTTCCTCACCCTGCCCCAACTGCGCGAGCTGCTCGTCCAGCACTGGCCCTGCTTCGAGCCCTACCTCGACGACCGCCGCGAGCTGGAACTGGCCCTCGACGAGCTGGAGGTCGCCCGCAACGTCGTCTCCCGCAACCGCGCCCTCTCCCGCGCCGTCCTCGACCAGGCCGAGCGCGCCTCGGCCCGGCTGCTGGCCATCCTCGGCAGCACCCACGGCACCGGCGCCCACTCCGCCGACCGGCTGCCCGTCGACGCCGTCGAGGACCTCGTCGGCGACCGCTACGCCGACGTCGTCGGCGTCCACCCCGACCGCGTCCGCCTGCAGCGCCAGCTGCCCGTCGAGGACCTCTTCGGCAGCGCCCGCCGCCTCGACGCCGTCGGCATAGGACTGAACCTCCTCGTCCAGAACTACTCCGGCCGCCGCCTGGTGCGCCTGGCCGAGTCCGGCTGCCGCACCCGGCTGCTCTTCCTCAACCCCGCCAGCAGCGCCGTACGCCGCCGCGAACGGGAACTGGGCATCAAGAAGGGCGAGATGAGCCGCTCCGTGGAGATGAACATCATCCACATGCGGCGGGTGCGCGCCGCCCTGCGCGACCCCTCCTCCTTCGAGATCCGCGTCTTCGACGAGACCCCCCGCTTCACCGCCTACCTCGTCAACGGCGACGGCCCCGACGGGCTCGCCGTGGTGCAGTCCTACCTGCGCAAGGCGCGCGGCATGGAGTCGCCGGTGCTCGTCCTGCGCGGCGGCAACGGACGCAACCTGCTGCGCGACGGCCGGCCGGCCGACGACGACGGCGGGCTCTTCGGCACCTACCGCGAGGAGTTCGAGGGCGTCTGGGAGGACTCCCGGCCCGTCTCCTGACCGGCCGGGCGGCGGGGTGCGCGCCCGGCGTTGTCAGTGGCCCGTGCGAGGCTGGTGCACCAAACGGGGGAAGCACCACCGAAGGGGGACACACATGCCCTGGCACGAGGGGCCGCTCGTCGGCTTCGACCTGGAGACCACCGGCACCGACCCGCAGCACGCCCGCATCGTCACCGCGGCCGTCGTCCACACCCACGGCGGGCAGGTGACGGACCGCCGGCTGTGGCTGGCCGACCCGGGCGTCGCCATACCGGACGAGGCCGCGGCCATCCACGGCATCACCAGCGAGCGGGCCCGCACCCAGGGCCGCCCCGCACCCGAGGTGGTCGAGGAGATCGCCGCCGCCCTGACCGCCCACTGGCGCGCCGGCACACCCGTCGTCGCCTACAACGCCTCCTTCGACCTCACGCTGCTCGAGGCCGAGCTGCGCCGGCACGCCCTGCTCCCGCTCGCCGAGCGGCTCGGCGGCGAGGCCGGGCCCGTCGTCGACCCCTACACCATCGACCGGGCCGTCGACCGCTACCGCAAGGGCCGGCGCACCCTCGAAGCGGTCTGCCGGGAGTACGGGGTGGAGCTGGGCGCGGCGCACGAGGCCGGGGCCGACGCCCTGGCCGCGGTGCGCGTCGCCCGTGCCATAGCCGTACGCCATGCACGCACCGCCCGGTTCGCGCCATGGGAGCTGCACCGCGCCCAGGTGGAGTGGTACGCCCAGTGGGCCGACGGCTACCAGCGCTGGCTGCGCCGCCAGGGCGGCGCCGGCGCGGACGCCGTCGTCGACCCGCAATGGCCCGTGCGCCGGCCCGAGGGACGCGCCGCCACGGCACCGGCCTGAAGGCGGGCGGGCCCTTCAGGCCCGCAGCACCAGCGCCCGGCCGTCGCAGGCGAGGACCTCCAGCGTCCGGCCCGGCCGCCCGGTGCCCGGGAAGGAGACCGCCAGCAGCCGGCCGTCGTCGCTGTGCCAGACGCCGCGCCAGGAGCCCGGGGCGTCCCCGCGCCCCACCGGGCGGTCGACGAAGCCGCCGTCCGCCGTGAACTCCATGCCGCCCCGGCCGCGGGCGCGGGGGAAGGGGAAGCCGTCGGGACGGTAGACGGCCACTCCCGGCCCGTCCTCCTCGAAGGAATGCGTCCAGCGCCGGAAGAGCTCCTCGGGCGGCTCGGTCATCTCTCGGGCACCTCCGTCGTCCCGCGGATCGCCCGGTTCTCCAGGAATGCGGAGTGCGTCCTCGCAGTTGCCGTGGATTCTGCGATGTCCATGGATGCCCGGGCTGTGCGGCTCTACGGTAATCCGTACCGGACCCGCCCGGCACCGGCTCCACCGCGGCGCCCGGCGTTGCGAGGAGGCCCACCGTGCCCGAGAACCACCGGACGAGCATGGCGGCCCGGCCGCCCGAGAGCCTGCTGTGCGGCACCATGGAGGTCCACCGCCGGCTGCTCACCCAGCACCCGGCGTACGCAGCGGCCCGCACCGCCCTGGAGAACCGCGCCTTCGCCTACGAACAGGGCCTCGCCCGCACCGCCCGGGCGGAGGTGACCTGCATCCCCGTCGTCGTCCACGTGGTGCACCACACCGACGAGCAGAACGTCGACGACGCCCAGGTGCACAGCCAGCTCGACGTCCTCAACCGCGACTTCCGCAAACGCAACCCGGACGTCGCCCGGGTGCCCGCCGTCTGGCAGCAGCTCGCCGCCGACTGCCGCGTGGAATTCCGCCTGGCCACCACCGACCCCGCCGGGCAGCCCACCACCGGCATCACCCGCACCGCCACCGGCGTCGCCTCCTTCGGCACCGACGACGCGGTCAAGTCCACCGCCCGCGGCGGCCACGACGCCTGGCCGGCCGACCGCTACCTCAACATCTGGGTGTGCCCGCTCGGCGACTCCCTCCTCGGCTACGCCCAGTTCCCCGGCGGCCCGGCGGCCACCGACGGCGTGGTGATCCTCCACTCGGCCTTCGGCACGACCGGCACCGCGACCGCGCCCTTCGACCTCGGCCGCACCAGCACGCACGAGGTGGGCCACTGGCTCAACCTCCTGCACATCTGGGGCGACGACGGCACCGGCTGCAGCGGCAGCGACTTCGTCGCCGACACCCCCAACCAGGGCGGCCCCAACTTCGGCGCACCGGCCTTTCCCCGCCAGTCCTGCCACAACGCACCCGACGGGGACATGTTCATGAACTTCATGGACTACGTCGACGACGCGGCCATGTTCCTGTTCACCCAGGGCCAGGCGACACGGATCGACGCCACCCTCGACGGGCCCAGGTCCTGCTTCCGCTGATCAGAAGGGGTACCAGCGCACCGTCGGATCGCCCTCCCGCAGCGAGGCGACCCGGCGGTCGAACTCCGCCCGGGCCGCCGGATTGCCCGGCGCGTGCTGGGCGACCCAGGCGCAGCTCGCCGTCTCCCGCGCCCCGCGCAGCACCGCACACCCCTCCCACTCGCGCACGTCCCAGCCATAGGTGTGCACGAAGGAGTGGTACGCGTCCGCGCCCAGGCCGTAGCGGTCGTGGCTGAGCGCCATCACCACCAGGTCGTGCTCGCGCAGATCCGTGGCGAACGTCTCCAGGTCGACCAGCACCGGCCCGTCGGGGCCCACGTGCACATTGCGCGGCAGTGCATCCCCGTGGATCGGACCCGGCGGCAGCTTCGGCACGAGCGCGGCCGCCGCGGAGGCGAAGCCGTCGCGGCGCTCGCGCAGGTAGTCGGCGTCGGCCGGATCGATCGCGTCCCCGGCGAGCCGCAGCCACCGCTCGACCCCGCCCAGCAGGTCACGGTGCGCCAGCGCGAAGTCCGGTGCCGGCAGGGCGTGCACCTGCCGCAGCAACTGCGCCAGATCGTCCGGCCCCGCCGGACGCCCGGCCTCCGGCACCCGGTGCCACACGGTCACGGGGTGCCCGTCGGCCACCCGGACGTCCGGCTCCGCGGCCCGTACCGCCGGCACACCGCACTCCGCCAGCCAGGACGCGATGCGCACCTCGCGCACCGCCCGCTCCCGCAGCGAGGCGTCCCGGCCCACCTTGGCCACGAGCCCGCCGGCCGCGAACACCGCGTTCTCGCCCAGCGACAGCAGCGTCGCCTCCGCCGCCGGAAGGGGCGCGCCGGACGCCGCGAGGAGCTCGCGCGCCCGTCGTTCCGTGAACGGTTCCACCGGTTGCATGTCCGCCTTTCGTGCAGATGACCGACCCAGTGTCCCCCGGACGGGGCGGGTGTGGCGCCGCGGGACGACCGAAACGATTCTGCCTGGCGTGGGCGCGGGCCGTCGCGCTCCGGACCCGCCCGGCCCCCTGGTACGGTCGCTCCCCATCGGCCGCCGTACCCAACCCCCACGGGGTGCGGCGGCCGCTACGCTCGGCGGGCATGGCAAGTGCGATCATCGGTTTCACGCTCTTTTCCCTAGTGGTGACCATGGCCCCCGGCCCCGACACGCTGCTCGTCCTGCGCAACTGCCTGCGCGGCGGCCGCAGGGCCGGCGCCACCACGGCCCTCGGCGCCGCGATCGGCTCCCTGGCCTGGGGCATCGCCGCGGCCCTCGGCCTGGCGGCCGCGCTCCAGCGCTGGGAGGCGGCCTTCACGGTCGTCCGCCTCGCGGGGGCGGCCTACCTCGTATTTCTCGGCGCGCAGGCCCTGTGGGCCCAACGGCGGGCGATCGCGCCGCGGCTGCCGGAGCAGGGCCCGGCTCCCGAGGTGACCGGCGCCTTCCGCCAGGGCCTGACGAGCTGCCTGCTCAACCCCAAGGTGGGCGTCTTCTTCGTGGCGGTCGTCCCCCAGTTCCTGCCGGACGACTCCGCATCGCTGCTCGGACCGACGCTGCTCTTCGGCGTGCTAGACGCGGTCATCGCGGCGGCGTGGCTCCTGCTGGTGGCCTTCTGCGCCACCCGCGCCCTGACATGGCTCCGCCGACCGCGCGTCAACCGCACCATGGAGCTGGTGACGGGCGGGGTGCTTGTCGCCTTGGGCGTGGGTACGGCGGTGGAGACGGCGTAGGTCAGGTCCGGGGGCGGGGGGAGAGGGTCACCGCCCCGGGCGGGAAGCGGTCGAGACCGGTGACGCGGTGCGCGTTGCGGACGGTGATCCGGAGGTCTTCAGCGCCTGCCAGCGGGGTGAGGTCGAGGGCGACGAGGGTCTTCGGGGCGTACGTGATCTCCAGCGTTCGCAGACCGGGAAACGCCTTGGTTATGGGCTCGGCGGTGGTGAGATCGGTCGGCCTGGTGAGTATCAGATCGCGTATGCCGGGTAGGGGCGTCTGGGTCTCAAGCCGAGAGGCGTCCTGGTCCAGGATGTTGAGCCACGAGAGTGCGGGCAGCGCTGTGAGTTCCGCCCGCGCCGGCTCCGGAATGCCCCATGCCGGGATCGTCAGGGAACGGAGGCCGGTGAGCCGCGGGATTGCCCGGAAGCGGCGTCCGGACTGACCGTTGCAGGAGATGCTCAGCGAGCGGAGCGCCGGTAGCCGGGGGAGCAGGTCGGCATCGAAGTGCGGAACGGGTGGGCCAAGGCTGAGCGATGTCAGGTCGGGCAGTTCGCTGAGTGTGCCGAGGAGCCGTCCGGCCGGGTACCACAGGGCCAGGCTCGTCAGCGGACGCCGATCGATCGGCCCCAGGTCCTGGACCAGGGGAATCCCCGACAGGACGAGGTGCCGGACCGCGGGCAGACGGTCGAGGAAGTCGAGCTCCTCCAGCCGGGTGTTCTGGTACACCTCCAGCTCCCGCAGTGCCTCCGGGCTGACGGCGGTGAGCATCTCATCGGCCGAGAAGTCCCCGGAGAAGCCGATCGAGGACTTTTGGGGGAGGGAAGGAAGTACTGCCAGGGCCTCGCGGTTCCTGACCACGATGCGGCAGTCCGCGGGAAGGTGGTCGAGAATCTCGGTGGCGAATTCCTCTTCCTCGAAGGAGCTCCACGCATCGGCCAGGACGATAGCCAGGCTCCCGGAAGCGTTGCGGTACCGCTTGAGCAAAGCCAGTGCGGCGTCTCCGCCCACGGCGCGCGCCGTCTGGACGACGGCCTGCGCCTCGTCCGTGTCCACCGTCTCGGGCCCCGGCAGCAGCCCGAGGACGACCGGGCCCACGCGTGCCAGTTGCTCGGCCTCGCGCGAGCTCCGTGGCGGCAGCAGCGCCGCCCCCCGCTCCTCCACCGCCGCGCGGATCTCCGGCTCCAGCTCCGTCGCCTGCTCCAGGCAGGCCATGGCCAGCAGGTGCAGCCGCGTGCGGTGCTTGGCCGTGCGGTCGCCGCGGGCGACGATCCGGCGGAGCAGCGTGGCGCGCTCGGCGGGGCGGGCGTGGGCGACGGCCATGCGGATGACGTCCTCCCACTGGTCGTCGTGGGCGTGGCCGACCAGGACGCCCAGGTCGCGGGCCTCGACCGCCGCCTTCGCGCCCAGGTAGTCCTGGAACGTGCGGTGCACGAAGTCGATCGTTTCGGCCGACGGCTGTCGCAGCAGGCCGCTGCGGGTGAGCAGGTGCCGGAGCACCTGTTCCGGGTTGCCCTGCCGGGCCACCGACGCCATCGACGGCAGGGCTTCCTCGACGAGGGCGAGTGCCGTCTCCTCCTCCATCGCCGCCTGCCCGTTGCGAATGAGCCAGTACGCCAGCCGTTGCAGCAGTTGCACGGCCTCCGGGTAGGTGAGGCTGATGCCTTCCGGGGCTTCTATGCCGCGCTCGTCGTCGCGCCGTACCAGCAGCATCGCCAGTGCCGCCTCGTACAGTTCCGTGCGGCTGCGCGGCAGGTGGCCGTGGCGGTCGCGGTGGAGGGCGCACATCAGCGCGCACATCAGGGGGGTGGTGGCCAGTTGGGCGAGTGCCGGCTGGGCGCGGACCGCGTCCTTGAAGCGTTCCTCCAGGGCGGAGCCCGCGCCCGCCGCCGTGTGCCAGCGGCGGGCGAAGACGAAGACGTCCTTGCGGTTCATCGGCCGTACGGTCAGTTCCGTGAAGCCTGAGCCGTCCAGCCAGCGTTCGGGGACGGCCGAAGGGCGCGTGGTCACCATGAAGGACGAGCGCGGGTAGGCGGCCAGCAGGTCGCGCAGCCACTCCCGTGTCTGCTCGCGCCGGTGCCCCGGCACCTCGTCGATGCCGTCGACGAGGATCAGGCCGCGTCCGGCGGCCAGGACGCGGTCGGCCCAGCCGAGGGGCTGGGAGGAGGCGAGGGCGCTGCGTGTGGCCTCCAGGAAGCGGTGCGAGCTCGGCAGGGCGCTTTGGAGGTCGAGGGTGCGCAGGGGGAGGACGAAGGGGATGAGGCCGCGCAGGTGGGCCAGGGGTTCGGGCGGGTTGCCGTGGGCGGCGATGACGGCGAGCCACTGCAGGAGGGTGGTCTTGCCGCTGCCGGCGAGGCCGCGCACGAGGGTGCGCTGCCTGCCGGCGAGGGCTTGTTCGGCTCGTTCGACGACGGTGCCGGGGCCGTGGCCCTCGAACGCCTCGGGTGCGTCCCGGCGGACGGCCAGTTCCAGGCTGAGGTAGGCGGTGTCCAGGGGCCAGCAGGCGGCCTGGGGGCCGTGGAGGTCGAGGCCCACGATGGTCAGGCGGCTGTGCCGTTCGACGAGGTAGTCGCGGTAGCGCTCCTCGAATGCCGTGTCCTCGTCGCTCAGTTGGCGGGCGGCGACCGGGGCCGCCTCCGCGGCCGCCCGGTCCCGCAGCACCATCAGGGCGCCGGTGTCGGCGCCGAGCGCCTTCGCCAGGGACACCAGGGTGGCTTCCGTGGGGACCTTGCGGCCGTTGAGGGTCTGGCTGACGGTGGTGTGGCCCAGGCCGGAGCGGCGCTCCAGTGCCACGTACGTCAGCTTCTTCTCCATGCGCAACAGGCGGAGCCGGGCGGCCAGTTGGGCCAGAGCCTCACTCATGGATACATCTTCGTACGCGCGAACGCCGGTGAACGCGCGATCGGTGAAGTTCACGGCATGACAACACACCTGATGGCAGCAGTCGTCCTTGTCACCGCAGTCGTCGCGACGGTGCGGAAGGGCGACGACCCCGCCGACCTTCTCGCCGTCGTCGCCAATGTCCTCAATCTCCTGGCGCTGCTCAGCCGGCAGCGCTGAAGTCCGCCGCGTGGTCCTCGGCCCAGCTCGCGAACGAGCGGGCCGGGTGACCCGTCAGCTGCCGGACGCCGGGGCGTACGGGCTGCGGGTGGCCGACTCCGGCCGCCCAGGCGTCCAGCAGGGCGTCGGCGAACGCGCCCGGCATGAAGGCGGAGACGTCCTGCTTCCACTCCTGCGGCGTCACGGTTTCGATCGTGACGTCCCGGCCCGTGGCCCGGCCGATGGCCTCGGCCTGCTGGCGGAAGGTGAGGGACTCCGGGCCCGACAGCTCGTAGGCGCCGCCCACGGGCCGGGGGTCGGTCAGAGCGGCCAGGGCGGCCTCGGCGATGTCCTTTTCGTGGATGGGGTCGACGTGGGCGTCGGGGTACGGCAGGCGCAGCGGGGTGCCGGCGGTGATGGCCGGGGCCCAGCCGAGGGCGTTGGTGGCGAAGGAGCCGGGGCGCAGGAGGGTCGCCGTCACGGGGGCGGCGATGAGGGCCTGTTCGGCTTCCCAGTGGTGGCGGCCGATGGGGTCGGTCGCGGCGCCGGGGGCGAGGACGGTGGTGGAGGAGAGCAGCACGATGTGCTGGACGCCCGCGGCGACGGCTTCCTTGAGGAAGTCGTCGATGTGGGAGGGCTCCGCGTACAGGAAGACGGCGGTGACGCCGCGCAGTGCGGCGGCGAAGGTCTGCGGCTCGTCGAGGGCCAGGCGGGCCCGCTCGACGCCGTCGGGCAGGTCGAGCTCCTCGGGCTTGCGGGAGACCGCGCGGACGGGCAGGCCGCGGTCGTGGAGGAGGCCGATGAGGGTGCGGCCGACGCGGCCGCGGCTTCCGGTCACTAGAATCGTCATGCCGAAGATTGTGTGGCGCTCATATTGCGTCGCGCAAGTAATTATTGCGAGAAGTGATCCGGAAGGATGGATTCCAGTGACCGAACGGGCGGAGCTGCTGGGGCGGATCGCCGACGAGAGCCGCCGGCACTACGCCGCCTGGACGCTGTTCAACCAGGCCCTCGCCGACCACCTCGGCCTGCACCCCACCGATCTGCAGTGCATCAGCCTGCTCGACCTGGCGTCCGGCCCCCTGACCACCGGCGAGGTCGCCCGGCTCACCGGACTGACGCCCGGCTCGGCCACCCGGCTCGTCGACCGCCTGGCCAGGGCCGGGCTGGTCGAGCGCCGTACCGATCCGGCCGACCGCCGCCGCGCGCTGGTGGCCATGGCCCCCGGCGCGGCGCAGCGCATCGGAGCCGCCTGGGAGGTCCCGGGCACGGCGTTCCGCAACGTCCTGGCGGAATACAGCGACAAGGAACTCGCCCTCATCGGCGACTACCTCGCCCGCGGCACCGAGGTGGGCCGCGCCCAGGCCGAGCGGCTACGCGGTGCCGGCGAGGGGTAGCGCGAGCGGGGCCGCCGCGGCCCGGTCGTAGCGCCGCAGCACCAGGTCGACGACCTCGGGCGCCGGGCCCAGGACGTCCGCCAGGACGTCGGCCCCCGCGGCCCGGGCGCCGGCGGCGATGCGGTCCGGCAGCCGGCCGGGGGCCAGGACATAGGGCGCCACGGCCACCCGGCGGGCGCCGGACGCGCGCAGGTCGCGTACGACGTCCTCGGTCCGGGGGGAGCGGGCGGAGGCGAACGCGGGCCGCACGGCGAACCATCGACCGGTTCGCCGCCACTCCCGCGCGATGTCCGCGATCACCGCGTTCGCCTCCGGGTCGGAGGAGCCCGCCGAGGCCAGGACGACCCCGGTCGAGCGGCGTGCGCCGGGCGCCAGGCCGGCCCCGGCCTCGTGCAGCCGCCGCTCCAGGGCGGCGGTCAGCAGGGCGGAGGGGCCCAGGACGTGCGCCCGGCGCACCGTCAGCTCCGGCAGCCGGGTGGCTGCCGCGGCCAGGACGGACGGGATGTCGGTCCTGGCGTGGAAGGCGTGGGTCAGCAGCAGGGGCAGCGCGACCGCCTCCCGTACGCCCTGCGCCGCGAGGCCGTCGAGCACCCGGCCCACCGGCGGGGCGCAGAAGTCGAGGAAGCCCGCCTCGACCCGCAGCCCCGGCCGCCGCGCCGCGATGCGGCGGCGCAGCGCCCGGACGGTGGCAGCGTGCCGGGGGTCGCGGCTGCCGTGGGCGACGAGCACCAGCATCGGCCGCCGTGCCGCCGGGGCTGTTGCCCCCCGGTCCGTCGCCCTCGGGCCTGTCGTCACCGGAGGTCTCGTCACCGCGCCGCCGCCAGGCCGCGGCCGCGCAGGACCCGCCGCTCCAGGGGGCTGAAGACGGCGAGGTCGATGGCGATGCCCACGAACAGGATGAGGAGGATGCCCAGCAGCACCCCCGGCATGTCGGAGTCGGTGCGGGCGTTCTCCAGGTACTGCCCCAGGCCGAGGCCCAGGTCGGGGGAGGAGGCGATGAGTTCGGCCGCCATCAGCGACCGCCAGGAGAAGGCCCAGCCCTGCTTGAGTCCGGCGATGTACCCGGGCAGGGCGGCCGGCAGCAGTACGTGGCGCGCCCCGCGCAGGCCCGTGGCGCCCAGGGTGCGACCGGCCCGCAGGTACAGCGGCGGCACCTGGTCGATGCCGGAGACCAGGCCGTTGGCGATGGAGGGCACCGCGCCGAGCAGGATCACCGCGTACATCGCGGAGTCGGTGATGCCCAGCCAGATGACGGCGGCGGGCACCCAGGCGACGGAGGGCAGCGACTGCAGGCCGGAGAGGACGGGCCCCAGGGCGGCCCGTACCACCGGCACCCTGGCCACCAGCAGCCCCAGGGGGGTGCCGAGGGCCAGGGCGGCGGCGAAGCCCAGCAGGCCGCGCGAGACGCTGGTCCAGATGATGCCGAGGAGCGTGCCGTTCAGCCACAGGGCGCGCAGACTGTGCCAGACGGCGCCGGGGTCGGGCAGTTTGTAGTCCTCGGTGACGTGGGCCAGCACCAGCAGCTTCCACACCACGAGCACCAGCACCACCGCCGCCACCGGCGGCAGTACCTTGCCCAGCAGCACCTGGCGCAGGGGGATCCGGCGGACCTGGACGGTCTCCAGGGCGTCCAGGCCCGCCTCCAGGCCGGCGACGTCCGGCTCGGCGGTGGCGCCCGCGGACTTACTGCTGGCGGCCATGGCGGCGGATCTCCCTTCGCAGCTCCTCGGTGATCTCGACGGAGAGCTCGGCCACCGCCGCGTCCTCGATGCGGCGCGGCTGCGGGATGTCCACCGTCCACTCGCGCACCACCCGGCCCGGCCGGGAGGAGAGCAGCACCACCCGCTGACCCAGGCGCACGGCCTCGCGCACGTTGTGGGTGACGAACAGCACCGAGACGTTCGTCTCCGACCAGATGCGGGTCAGTTCGTGGTGCAGCACGTCGCGGGTGATGGCGTCCAGCGCCGCGAACGGCTCGTCCATCAGCAGCACCCGGCTGTCCTGCGCCAGCGCCCGGGCGAGGGCCACGCGCTGGCGCATCCCGCCGGACAGCTCGTGCACCCGCTTGCCGTACGCGCCGCCCAGCCGGACGAGCTGCAGCAGCCGCTCGGCCTCGGGGCGGCGCTCGGCCCGGGGCACCCCGCGCAGCCGCAGGGCGAGTTCGATGTTGCGGCCGGCGGTCAGCCACGGGAACAGCGCGTGCTCCTGGAACATCAGCGCCGGCCGGCCGCCGGGCACGCGGATGCTGCCGCCGCTGGGCCGGTCCAGGCCGGCGACCAGGTTGAGCAGCGTCGACTTGCCGCAGCCGGACGCCCCGAGCAGGCAGACGAACTCGCCGGGGCGGACGTCGAGGGTGATGTCCTCCAGCACGGGGACGTCCCCGCCGGAGCGGCCGCGGCCCCTGTGGCCGAAGCTCTTGCGGACGTGGTCGATGCGGACGGCCGCCGGTGTGCCGTCGTCGACGACGGCCGGCTCCGGTGTGCCGGTGGTCAGCGCCGGGGTCATCCGGTCACCTCCTGGTGTGCGGACGGGCATGCGCGCCCCTACTGCCGCGTGCACGGGATCACTGCTTTCCGAGCCCGGCCGCGTCGACCGCGGGCCGGCCCTGTGCCTTGAGCACCTTGTTGAGCAGGGTCAGGTCGTAGATGCCGGTCAGGTCCGGCTTGTCGAGCAGGCCGGCGGTGACGGCGTGGTCCGCCTCCGCCCGCAGCGTGGCGGCCAGCGGGTCGTCGGTGGTGACCAGCGACCGCCAGGCCGGGTCGAGCACCTCGGCCGGCAGCCCCTTGCCGCTCAGCCGCTTCAGGGCCGCGTTCGCCGACTCCTCGGCCTGCTGCGGGTGGGCGGCGATCCAGGCGTTCGTCCGCACCGATCCGCGCAGCACGGCCTCGACCACGTCCGGGTGCGCATCGAGGAACGTCTTCGAGACGATCACATTGGTGATCACGAACTTCCCGTCCGGCCACAGCGTGCTCTCGTCCAGCAGCACCTTGCCGCCCTCGGAGACCAGCTTCGAGGCGGTCGGCTCGGGCACCCACGCGCCGTCCACCGAGCCGGACTTGAAGGCGTCGGGCACCACCTTGTTGTCCGTGCGGACGACGGAGACGTCCCCCTTGCCGCTCTGCGGGTCGACCTTCCAGCCCTGCCCGGCGGCCCAGTTGAGGAACGCCACGTCCTGGGTGTTGCCCTTCTGCGGGGTGGCGATCCGCTTGCCCTTGACGTCCTGCAGCGAGGTGATCTTCTTCGGGTCGACCACCAGCTTCACCCCGCCCGAGGCCGACCCGGCGACGATCCGCAGGTTCTTGCCGCCGGACTTGACGTAACCGTTGATCGCCGGCGACGGGCCGATCCAGCCGATGTCGATCGAGCCGGCGTTGAGCGCCTCGATCTCGGAGGGGCCCGCGTTGAACGTCGTCGAGCGCACCTTGGTGCCGCCCAGCTCCTTCTGGATGATCCCTTCCTGTTCGCCGACGAGCGGCGTGGCGTGGGTGAGGTTCGGGAAGTAGCCCAGGCGCACGGTGTCGGCGGAGAGCTTCTGCGCACCGGCGGCGCCGGATCCGGCCGCGGTGCCCGAGTCCTTGGCGGAGCCGTAGCCGCAGGCGGCCAGGGCGGTCAGGAGCAGGGGGACGGCGGCGAGCGCCGGCAGCAGCCGGCGGTGGCGGGGGGCAGCGGACACGAGGGGACATCCTCTCGTCGGGTGGAGCTCCGGCGGTGGGGGAGGACAAGCGGGCGACCCGCAGGGGGCGCAGGTCAGCGGCGCGGCGCGCCGCAGCACGCACATCGCCCGACCCCGCCCTGGCCGCTGCCGAGCCAGCCGCTGCCGATGCGGCCGCCCTCCTTGTGGAACGTCGCGAAGACGTCCGTGAACGCCGCGAAGACGTCCGCCCCCCGTCCGTGCATGGTCAGAAGTCCCAGCCCTCGTCGTCGGCGACCGCGGCCGCGGGCGCCGCGAAGGCCGCACCGGCCATGCCGGCGGTGAGCGTGGTGCCGTCGGCCGGGTCGATCAGCAGGAAGGAACCGGTGCGCCGCGAGTCGGCGTACGCGTCCAGCGCCAGCGGTTCGGCGGTGCGCAGCACCACGCGCCCGATGTCGTTCGAGCACAGCTCTCCGGGGTCGGGATGGTCGCGGAGGTCCTCCAGGGACAGCCGGGACGGCACGGCCTTGACCACCGCCTTGACGGTCCGTGTGGTGTGCTTGAGCAGCACCCGGTCGCCCGGGCGCAGCGGCCGGTCGGCCAGGTGGCACACGGTGGCCTCGACGTCGCGGGTCACGGCGGGCGCGGCGGCCGCCGGCGCGATGAGGTCGCCGCGTGCGACGTCGAGGTCGTCGGCCAGGCGTACGGTGACCGACTGCGGCGCCCAGGCGATGTCCACGGGGTGGCCCAGCGCGTCGATGCCGGCGACCGTCGTCGTACGGCCCGAGGGCAGCACGGTGACCGCATCGCCGGTGCGCAGCACGCCGGCGGCGATCTGGCCGGCGTAGCCGCGGTAGTCGCGGTGCTCGGCGCGTTGCGGGCGGATGACGTACTGCACGGGGAAGCGCGCGGGCTCCGCGGAGGGGTCGGCGACCACGGGCACCGACTCCAGGTGCTCCAGCACGGTGGGGCCGCCGTACCAGTCCATGTGCGCGGAGGGATGGACCACATTGTCGCCGGCGAGCGCCGAGATGGGGATCGCGGTCACCTCCGGCACCCCGAGCGTGGCGGCGTACGCGCCGAACTCCTCGGCGATCTTCGCGAAGACGGCCTCCTCGTAGCCGACCAGGTCCATCTTGTTGACGGCCAGCGCCACGTGCGGCACCCGCAGGAGGGCGGCGACCGCGGCGTGCCGGCGGGTCTGCTCGACCACGCCGTTGCGGGCGTCGACGAGCACCAGGGCCAGCTCGGCGGTGGAGGCGCCGGTGACCATGTTGCGCGTGTACTGCACGTGCCCGGGCGTGTCGGCGAGCACGAACCGGCGGCGGGCGGTGGCGAAGTAGCGGTGGGCCACGTCGATGGTGATGCCCTGCTCCCGCTCGGCGCGCAGCCCGTCGGTCAGCAGCGCCAGGTCCACGGCCTCGTGGCCGCGGCTGCGCGAGGCGTGCTCCACGGCCTCCAGCTGATCGGTCAGCACCGACCGGGAGTCGTGCAGCAGCCGCCCCACCAGGGTGGACTTGCCGTCGTCGACGGAGCCGGCGGTGGCGAAGCGCAGCAGCGAGGCCGGTGCGCCGGTGTCGGACAGGGTGGTCATGGCGGTCATGGCGGTCATGGCTAGAAGTACCCCTCGCGCTTGCGGTCCTCCATCGCGGCCTCCGACAGCTTGTCGTCGGCCCGGGTCGCGCCCCGTTCGGTGAGCCGGGAGGCGGCGATCTCGGCGATGACGGCCTCGACGGTGGCCGCGTCGGAGTCGACGGCCCCGGTGCACGACATGTCGCCCACCGTGCGGTAGCGCACCAGCCGTCTCTCCAGGCGCTCCCCGTCCCGCGGGCCGCCCCATGCGCCGGGGGCCAGCCACATGCCGTCGCGGGCGAAGACCTCGCGCTCGTGCGCGTAGTAGATGGACGGCAGCTCGATCCGCTCGCGGGCGATGTACTGCCACACGTCCAGCTCGGTGAAGTTCGACAGCGGGAAGACGCGCACGTGCTCGCCGGGGGAGTGGCGGCCGTTGTACAGCTGCCACAGCTCCGGGCGCTGGCGGCGCGGGTCCCAGCCGCCGAACTCGTCGCGCAGGGAGAACACCCGCTCCTTGGCCCGCGCCTTCTCCTCGTCCCGCCGGCCGCCGCCGAGGACGGCGTCGAAGCGGTGGCGGGCGATGGCGTCCAGCAGCGGCACGGTCTGCAGCGGGTTGCGCGTGCCGTCGGGGCGCTCGCGCAGCTCGCCGCGGTCGATGAAGTCCTGCACCGAGGCCACGTGCAGCCGCAGCCCGTGCTCGGCGACCGTGCGGTCGCGGTGGGCGAGGACCTCGTCGAAGTTGTGCCCGGTGTCCACGTGCAGCAGCGCGAACGGCACCGGCGCGGGCGCGAACGCCTTGAGCGCCAGGTGCAGCATCACGATGGAGTCCTTGCCGCCCGAGAAGAGGATCACCGGCCGCTCGAACTCCCCGGCCACCTCCCGCAGGACGTGGACCGCCTCCGACTCCAGCGCGTCCAGGTGCGACAGGGCGTACGGCGTGTCGCCCGCGCCCCCGATCGGCTCGATGCTCATATCAGCCCCCGCTCCACCAGAGCGGCGTGCACCGCCGCGACCGACTCCCCGACGCCCTGCTCGTGCGCCGCTATCCGCACATCCGGCGCCTCGGGCGCCTCGTAGGGGTCGTCCACCCCGGTCAGCCCGCTGATCTCGCCGGCCGCCTGCCGCGCGTACAACCCCTTGACGTCGCGCGCCGAGCACACCTCGACCGGCGTCGCCACATGCACCTCCAGGTA
This sequence comes from Streptomyces sp. PKA51, assembly GCF_057552455.1. Classification (NCBI taxonomy): domain Bacteria; kingdom Bacillati; phylum Actinomycetota; class Actinomycetes; order Kitasatosporales; family Streptomycetaceae; genus Streptomyces; species Streptomyces sp. PKA51. Next base: position 3,904 of record NZ_BAAJPZ010000010.1, on the reverse strand, counting down.
CGGCGTGCCGTGCGCCCGGTGCTGCTTGCGTACCGCCTCCCGCGCATCCGCGTACGGCGCGATGACCGGGACGAGCACGGTCACCCCGTGCCCGGCCAGCAGCCGGGCGACGAAGCCGATGCGGCGGACGTTGATGTCCCGGTCCGCGCGGGAGAAGCCGAGCCCGGCGGAGAGGAACTCCCGGATCTCGTCGCCGTCGAGCACCTCGACCCGGTGCCCCTCGCCGCGCAGCCGCTCGGCGAGCGAGCGGGCGATGGTCGTCTTGCCCGCGCTCGGCAGGCCGGTCAGCCACACGGTGGCGCCCGTCATGTTCGTCGTTCTCCCCGTCGTGTCGTGCGGTGGTCCCGTGCGGTCATCCGTGCAGCCCGCACTCGGTCTTGCCGGTGCCCGCCCAGCGGCCGGCGCGTACGTCCTCGCCCGGTGCCGTGCGGCGGGTGCACGGGGCACAGCCGACGGAGGCGTAGCCGTCCATCAGCAGCGGGTTGACCAGGACGCCGTGCTCGGCGACATAGGCGTCGACGTCCGCCTGCGTCCAGCGGGCGATGGGCGCGACCTTGACCTTGTGCCGCCGGGCGTCCCAGCCCACCACCGGCGTGTGCGCCCGGGTGGGGGACTCGTCGCGGCGCAGCCCCGTCGCCCACGCGTCGTAGCCGGCCAGGCCCGCCCGCAGCGGCTCGACCTTGCGCAGCCGGCAGCACAGGTCCGGATCGCGCTCGTGCAGCCGCGGCCCGTACGCCGCGTCCTGCTCGGCCACGGACTGCCGCGGGGTGAGCGTGACGACGGTGACGTCCATGACGGCGGCCACCGCGTCCCGCGTGCCGATGGTCTCGGGAAAGTGGTAGCCGGTGTCGAGGAAGAGCACGTCGATGCCCGGCCGGACGCGTGCGGCGAGGTGGGCGACCACCGCGTCGGCCATCGACGCGGTGACGCACAGCCGTTCGCCGAAGGTCTCGGCGGCCCAGCGCAGGATCTCCTCCGCCGGGGCCTCCTCCAGCTCCCGGCCCGCCCGCTCGGCCAGCTCCCGCAGCTCGCTCATCGCTCCTCCCGGTGGGCCGCGCCCCGGGCGAGCAGGCCCAGGAACGCCAGCTTGAACGCGCGGTTGCAGGCCGCGCACTGCCAGGCGCCGTGCCCCTGCTCGCCGGGGCGCAGGTCCTCGTCGCCGCAGTAGGGGCAGTAGAAGGGTGCCGCGCGCTCGCTCATGACAGATCCGCCTCCTGCGCCCGCGCCACCCACTGGGCGAACCGCTCGCCGTCGGCGCGCTGGCCGAGGTAGCGGCGCAGCACGCGCTCGATGTAGTCGGCCAGCTGGCCGGAGGTGACCTTCAGCCCGCGCACCTTGCGGCCGAAGCCGGCCTCCAGGCCCAGCGCGCCGCCCAGGTGTACCTGGAAGCCCTCGACCTGCCGGCCGGCGTCGTCGGTCACGAGCTGGCCCTTGAGACCGATGTCCGCGACCTGGATACGGGCGCAGGCGTTGGGGCAGCCGTTGATGTTGATGGTCAGCGGCTCGTCGAACTCCGGCAGCCGGCGCTCGAGTTCCTCTATGAGCGCCGCGCCGCGCGCCTTGGTCTCGACGATGGCGAGCTTGCAGAACTCGATGCCGGTGCACGCCATCGTCCCGCGCCTGAACGGCGAGGGGCTCACCCGCAGGCCCAGCGCCTCCAGGCCCGCCACCAGCGGTTCCACCTGCTCCTCGGAGACGTCGAGCACGATCATCTTCTGCTCGGCGGTGGTGCGCACACGCTGCGAGCCGTGGCGCTCGGCCAGTTCGGCGATCTTCGTCAGGGTCGCGCCGTCGACGCGGCCGACGCGCGGGGCGAACCCGACGTAGAAGCGGCCGTCCTGCTGCCGGTGCACCCCCACGTGGTCGCGCCAGCGGGCGAGCGGCTGCTGCGGCGGCGGGCCGTCGAGGAGCTTGCGGTGGAGGTACTCCTCCTCCAGCACCTGCCGGAAGCGCTCGGCCCCCCAGTCGGCGAGGAGGAACTTCAGCCGCGCGCGGTTGCGCAGCCGGCGGTAGCCGTAGTCGCGGAAGATGCCGATGACGCCCTCGAAGACGTCCGGCACCTCCTCCAACGGCACCCAGGCGCCCAGCCGTTCCCCGATTCTGGGGTTGGTCGACAGCCCGCCGCCCACCCACACGTCGAAGCCCGGGCCGTGCTCGGGGTGGTGCACGCCGACGAAGGACACGTCGTTGATCTCGTGCGCCACGTCCAGCAGGGGCGAGCCGGAGATCGCGGACTTGAACTTGCGCGGCAGGTTGGAGAACGCGGGGTTGCCGACGACGCGGCGGTGGATCTCCTCCACGGCCCAGGTGCCGTCGACGATCTCGTCCTCGGCGATGCCCGCGACCGGCGAGCCCAGGATCACCCGGGGGGTGTCCCCGCACGCCTCGGTGGTCGACAGGCCCACGGCCTCCAGCCGGCGCCAGATCTCCGGCACGTCCTCGATGCGGATCCAGTGGTACTGGATGTTCTGCCGGTCGGTGATGTCGGCGGTGCCGCGCGCGAACTCCTGGGAGATCTCGCCGACGACGCGCAGCTGGGCGGTGGTCAGCCGGCCGCCGTCGATGCGCACCCGCAGCATGAAGTACTCGTCGTCCAGCTCCTCGGGCGCCAGGACCGCCGTCTTCCCGCCGTCGATCCCCGGCTTGCGCTGGGTGTACAGGCCCCACCAGCGCATCCGGCCGCGCAGGTCGGCGGGGTCGATGGAGTGGAAGCCGGTCCGGGAGTAGATCGTCTCAATGCGTGTCCGCACATTGAGACCGTCGTCGTCCTTCTTGACCTGCTCGTTCGGATTGAGCGGCGTGAAGTGACCGACGGCCCACTGGCCTTCGCCCCGGTGGCGGCCGGCCTTGCGCCGGGGCGGGGCCGCGGCGCGACGAGGGGTGCTGTCAGTCATGGTGAAATGTCCTTAAATGTCCGCACATGCCGGCAGGGAAGGCAGGGGAAAGGCAGTGAAAGGGGTACGGCAAAAACGGAAACAACGGAAGAATTGTGCAGAAGCGCCTCGTCGGCGGCGATGGCAACGAGGGCGTGGAAACGGCGGCGCTGTGACTGTCAGCCCGCGGGACACATGGCGCTGGACATGCGGCAGAGGTCGATGTGACGTCGGGTCACCAAGGCTATTCCAGCTCGGGACATGGCGGAAGCGTTGCACGACGCTCTTCGGCCAGTCCACTGTTGTCCGAATAACGAGAAAAACCGTCCCGCATGGCGGGACGGCTGGGGGGTGCGGCCGGGGTTTCTACGCCCCGGGCCAGGGGCCCGGAGCGGGCACGTCCGGCTCCTCCTCGGTACGCGTCTCGAACACCCGGAACCCGCGCCGCTCGTAGTTGGCGAGCGCATGCGGACCGTCCTTGCTGCACGTGTGCAGCCACACCCGCCGCGTCGCCTCCCGCCCCGGCCACCGCTCGGCCAGGTCCCAGGCCCGCGCGGTGCCGTACGACAACAGGTGACCGCCGATGCCGCGCCCCTGGAAGGCGGGCAGCAGACCGAAATAGACGATCTCCACCACGCCCTCGTCCTGCGGGTCCAGCTCCACATAGCCGGCGGGCGTGCCGTGCTCGTACGCCACCCACGTCTCCACGCCCGGCCTGGCCAGGTGCTCCTCCCAGCGCGCGTACGACCAGGGCAGACGATCGGTCCAGCTGATGTCGCCGCCCACGGCGGTGTACAGGAAGCGGCTGAACTCGGGCGAGGGCACGGCGGCCCGTTCGATCCGGATCCCGGACGAGGAGTCCGGCACGCGGGACGGGCACAGGTCCTGCGGCGACGTCTGCGCCATCGACCAGGTGGTGACGGGGTGGGTGGTGGCCATGATGCGAGTGTCGCTCATGGCCGAAACCACCCCGCACGGCGGGGGTGCGCCTGCGGCGGGCCTGGCCCCCACCCCGCCCCTTCCCGAAACCG